>PDPH01000009.1 GCA_002747435.1 Pseudomonadota bacterium | reverse complement strand
GGCGGTGGCTGTGCATAGCGGCAGTGCTCATTACGGTGATGAGTACGTGGTGGTACAGTTGTCGGAAACCGCAGGCTCAAATAGCAGTAGCAGTTTTGCCGAGTATGGTGAGCCGGGACACGTCACATTGGCACAGGAGCAGCAGATTGGCGCTGTCTGGGGGCTGGCGCATGACCGTGTGCGTAATCGCTTGCTGGCAGGTGCCTTTATCAAGCGTTTTACCCGGCTGGCAAGGAATCCGACCACCATTTTCAGTGTTCCGGTGGATGAAGGAGTACCCTCTGAATGGGTCACACTGGACAGTGGGCGCAGCGATCCCCATGCCTCTCCTGATTGGGGGGAGGATTATGCGGTTATTCCGGCAGTGGGTAAAGAGGGTTTGGGCGATGTCGATATTGCTGAGGATGGTCGTGAAGTCTATACCATTGATTTAAAAACGCGCGAGTTTGTACGTATTCCAGTGAATACCGACGGGAGTGCCGGCACACCAGTCAAACTGGCCTTGCCGGTTGACGACGTGCCCAATTGTGCCAAGAGCAATGATGTGCGGCCCATGGGGCTGGGTGTCAATGATGGTAAGGTCTATATCGGGATGGTGTGCAGTGCGGAATCAACGGTGAGCGGCTTGCCGATTGGGGGTTCGGATGCCCGGAAAGGTAATCCTGCTCAATTGCGTGGTTATGTTTACGCATGGGATGGCGCGACGGACTTCTCATTACTGCTGAATTTTCCACTTAACTACGAGCGTGGCTGCCTGAATCATGGTGGTATTAATAAGTTAATGGGTATGGATAATTGTAATAATTTTGGTAAGGCCACTTGGCAGGCGTGGACACCCGTTTACCCTTTCAATACCAAGACGACTGACGCTTATGGTTATCCTCAGCCAATGATTGCCGATATAGACTTTGTTGATGGTGATATGGTATTAGGCCTGTTAGACCGTTTCGGTCATATGGATGGTTCCCATGTCAATGAGCCAACAGATTATACCAGCGGTCAGCTAACGATTGCCGGTGATATTCTACATGCCTGCCGAACCGGAGCAGATAGCTGGGTGATGGAGAAATTGATCTCTGGCAATGCTACCTGTAGTACAAGCGGTAAAGGCTACGATACCAACCTGACTGAAAGTATCGATGAGTATTATTATCAAGACGATATGGGGGATGTTCACCCTGGCAACCATGCTGACATCGGTGAAGGGGGGATCGCCGTTGTTCCCGGCAGCAATCAGGTTATTTCTTCCGTTATGGATCCGGCACGTTCTGCACCCAAGAAAGACCCTGTCACACAAGCTGATCCGTGGGAGTCTCAGGGGTTGCATTGGTATAACAGTGCAGATGGTTCCTGGCGTAAGGGCTATCTGATTTTTGATCAGGGACAACCAGACGATTATCCGAACTGGGGTAAGGGAAACAGTTTGGGCGATGTCGAACTGTTGGTAAAGCCTGCACCGGTTGAAATCGGCAACCGTGTGTGGCTGGATACGGATAAGGACGGCATTCAGGATGCGGGTGAGCCGGGTATTGCCGATGTCAATGTGACATTAATCTGTGGTAAGGATAGTGAGACAACGACAAGCTCGGCAAACGGTGAGTACTATTTCAGTAATGCGGCCGGTGGTAATGCTGAATTCATGGATTATGGTGAAGAGTGTGTTGTGCGGGTTGCAGCCGGACAGCCTGAGCTGAATGACTATGAACTGACACAGCAGAATGCTGGTGGCGACAGCAGTAATCACCCGGCAACAGACTTACGTGATTCCGATGCGGCAGATAATGCGGGTACGGCTGAGATTAATTTCACTGTGGGTCATGCGGGTGAGAATAATCATACGCTGGATTTTGGTTTTACTGACAGCCCTAAACTGGCTGATATTGAGCTGACTAAAGTTATAGATAAGTTGAGTGCCAGACGTGGTGAACAAGTGGTTTATACTCTGACGGCTACCAATAAAGGACCTGCTGATGCTACCGGCGTGACCGTATCTGATCAATTACCGACTGGTGTAACTCCAGTGGCTGCCACCCCGCCGCTTGCTTCACAGGGCAGTTATGATATGGCTAGTGGAGTATGGAACATAGGCGATCTGCCAAACGGCTTGTCTGTGACTTTGCAAATTACAGTGACGGTGGATTAGTTTATTAAAATTAAAATGGGAACTCGGTAGTGGATCGAAACTGACAGGGGGGTAAAATAGCAGTTTTAAATAAATACCAATAGCATTAGCAGTAGCTGGCACGGCTGCGAGAATATGTTATGAAAATCATCAAACAATCAAAATTACGCTATACCAGTGGTAAAAGTGACAAAGTTTATGAGGTCAGTTTGTTGCAGTTGCCCAGTCTTGGGGAACGGCGTTATCTGGTTAATACGCGTTATGGGCGTTATGGTGCCAATTTACGTGAAGGCACTAAAACAAATTCACCGGTTGATTGGGAAGAAGCCGAATCATTATTTCTTAGTGTAGTCGTTGCCAAACTGAATAAAGGTTATCAGTTAGTCTCTGGTTTCGATCCTGCTATTCCCTATCCACAGCCTGTAGTGTCCGCTGTTTCAAACTCAGAATCTGTGATCCAGAAGCCAATTCAGGCTCGTGAAATACGTACCCAAGTTATCTTGGCGAAGTTGGAACAGGCGATACGCAAGGATGATAAAGCCGCTTTACAGCGTTTGGTTTGGCGTTGTGGTGAATTGCACTTGGCGGCTAGTTTGCCGTTGTTATTACAAATACAGTTAAGACATAAAGCTATTCTGGCTTATACCTTAGCTTGGTCGTTGGGGCGCTGTGGTCAACAGAATGAACAGGCTTTTAGGCGCTTACAAGCGTTGGCTGCCCATCAGTCTTTTTATGTTCAACGTATGGCGCGTCAGGCTTTAGTCGCCATTGCCCCGACGCCGCAACAGCATAACTTATTGGATCACATGGCACATGAACTGCCTGCGACTTGGCATGAGGCTGTGGAGCAGGGGGCGGATGCTTTGTTGGCTTTATTGAGAGCAGCGCGTCCTGTGCCCTATCGTAATCGTAAATATGCTCAATCTCGAACTGCACAGCCGCTAGAAACTGGTGCGGTACAGTTGGATTTGCTAAATGTTTATCTTTTGGCTTGGTATCGTAAACCGCATTGGCAGCCAGTTTTATTACAATTGGCTAGCCAATTACTGCGGGATGCCGATACGGTCTGGATTTGGCGGGTATTATTTAAGCTGGCTGAGTTTCAACAAGATCACAAGCTATGGGCTGTTTTAATCAAGCAATTAGAACGTAGCAAACCCTTATTACATGAATGGTCACAGGTTTATCCTATTTATGGCCGTAAAACCCGTGATTATTTTCGACGCCGTAGTTGGCGTTTATTGCGCAAATTAGGACTACAAAATGATGCAAACTTTGTGAAGTGGGCATGCGAATTATTGCTGCAATATCACGATGGGGATGAGCAAAGTGGATGTACGCACCATGTGTACTATGAGCGTGAGCGTGTAGAAAATCGTGGGCGGTATGAGCGGCGTGAGGAGAAGCGTGATTATGCACCTTTTGCGACACATTTGGCATTTAACCAACTGCTTTATCGGCATAGTGAGGTGTATCAAGCAAATGCTAGTCACTCATTTTGGTGGCGCAAAGCGGATCAGTCTGATGCTTCATTAAGAACAGAAGCCTTTCCTGCTTTGTGGGATCAACACTTGGTAGCTGTACTTGACTTACTGGGGGCTAGTCGTTGTGAAGCTGTGCATGCGGTGATGATCAAAGTGTTGCATGCTCATCCAGATTTTTGCAAAACGCTAAGTGCAGCCGCTTGGTTGCCATTACTGCAATGTGCTTATGAAATGAGTGCCGCATTTGCATTGGAAGTGGTTCAGCATGAGCATCCAGTGGCGATAAAAGAACTTTCGTTTATTACTCAAGTTTTTAATGCTGCTACTAAAACGGTGCGTAAAGCTGCACAGCGTTGGCTAAGCCAAGTGTCTGAGACGGTGCTTTGGGAAGACAGTACTTGGTTGGTGGCTCTGATTATGTCGCCTTATGCCGATAATCGTGAGTTTTCTAGGGCTTATTGTGAGCACATACCAAAGCAGTCTTTTCGGCAAAGTTTGTGTGGGCGCTTATTGGCAGCTATGCAAGCTTCAAGTCCGTCTTCAGAACTTGATGCCGCTGTTGCAGAACAGGTTTTATGGGTATTGAGCCAAGCTTTAAAAGTTGAGCTGGCGCAATTGAGTCTGACGCTAGTGCGTGATTTGTTGCAACATCCTCTGGCAGTTGTGCAAGTTTTGGGTGCTGAAATCATCGTTGCCAAGCGCTTATCTCCCAAAACTATTCCTGCTGATATTTATGCCTTATTAGTGAATTCGCCGCATGAGTCGGTTCGCGCTATAGCAGTGCGTTTGCTGGAGAATTTATCACCTGCTGAACTGGCGGATATGCCAGACGTATTATTGGAATTATTGCAAGTCGATTCGACTCCTATACGTACTGAAGCATTGCAGGTGGTACAGCGTGTGGCTCCTCATCAGCCAAAGTGTGCCAAGTACCTTTTACAAGCTTTGATTCCAGTGTTGTTTGCGGCTGAGCCTTATGAGGGGGTGCATGATACCGTAGTTACCTGCGTGACCCAGTATTTAGACGTGGCTTGGGAGCATGTGGACAATGATTTGTTATGGCGCTTATTACAGGCGCAAAGTAAAGCTGCCCAACGCGCTGCGACCGCAATATTGTTACCCCGTTCCCCCGCTATTTATAGTGTGCGTCAGTGGGCGAGATTAGGTAAACACGCCAGTTTGCAAGTGCGTGAATGGGCACGGCAAGCTTATCGGGAGCAGCCACAGGCCATTGCAGCGCATTTTAATGAGGCTTTGCGCTTGCTGGATACGGATTGGGATGACAGTCGTACCTTTGCTTTGAATTATTTTGCTCAACAGTTTGGTGCTGAACAATGGCAAGCTGAGCGATTGATTTTTTTGTGTGACAGTGTGCGCGATGATGTGCAGCGTTTGGGAAGGGACTTGCTGATACAGTTTTTTGTGGATGAACAAGGCGCTGATTATTTGCTCAAGCTGAGTCAGCATCCTAGTCGCAATGTACAATTGTTTGCCAGTCAATTCCTGCAATCTTATGCAACGGGTCGCCCCGATCTTCAGCAGCAGCTCAAGTTATATTTCACAAGCGTTTTGTCCGCCGTTAATCAGGGACGGGTGAGCAAAGAGCGCGTGATGGACTTTTTGCTGACAGAGGCTAAAGCAAATTTGCACAGTGCAACGTTACTGGCCGATATTTTGACGCGACAGTCTGTCACGGTAGCGATACAAGATAAGGCGCGCTTCATTGCTGGCTTACGTGATTTAAAACAACAATACCCGCAATTATCCTTGCCTATAGAATATAAACAACGCCCACTGCGCGGTTATCAGCCTCATGTATCGGAGGTGACCTGATGGAATTTCAATATCGCTATTGGGGTTACTCACAAGCCAGTAGCAGCCCTCAAAAAACGCAATTGCTTTTTGCACCCGATCATTTGCGGCCACCTACTTTTTTTGTGGCGGAGCTGGCGCAGTATTTACCTTTTCGTGAAGCTATTTCTGCATTGAATGCTGTGGTTGTGTCTGATTTGCGTTTTAAACCCAAGGATCGTACTGAGTATTTTGCTTGGCTGGAACAGCATGAGGAAGTGTTGTTGGCTGAATTCATGGCAGAGCAGCAAGCACTGCAAGCTAAGATCAAGCCTTTACAGCAGGAATTGCACGCCTTAAATCAGCAGTCCCAGGAAATTCTAGCACCTTATTACAAAGCACAACGCGAATATTTTAATTATTTGTATAAAACGGATAAGGCTGCTTGGTTTGTGCTGGATCCTGTGATCACGGTGCATCCTGATCAAGTGTTTTTTGAATGCTTTTCTCAAGATGAGTCCAGTTATGGCCGCTTGAGTTGTGGCTATGAAACTTTTAAAAATATTAGTGAGTTAGCTTATGGAACCACTAATATTGATTACTCGGAAGGTTTGTATCAGGCATTCCAAAAAATCCGTGATTACAGGCAGACTCGTTTTGAGATTGATGCCAGTGGTTTTGAAGTGAGTAGTAGTCAAGCGGATCAGTTTCGTGAGGAAAAAATTGATTTGCCGGATAGCTGGGTACGCGGCTTTTTACAAGTCAATTCGGCTTTGACTTTGCCTCTGGTGAGTTTTGAGTTGCACCCAATGGATATACATAATTTGTGTTTCCATTTGCGGCGGCGTAAGGAGCGTGTAGGGCCGCGTTCTATTCGCGTTTTGCTTAAACCTGGGCAAGCTGTAGAAATGTTACTGGAACCTTGGAATATCCGTTTGAAATGCCCTCGCTCTATTTATCAGGGAAGGGAAGAGCATGAGGTGCGTTTGTGGGGGCGACGCCGTTTATTGATTTTGGAACGTCTGATTCCCGTTGCAAAACATTTTACGGTGCGCTTATTAGGTACAGGCTTGCCTAGCTTTTGGGTGGCTGATTTGGGGGATATGCAGTTTACCTTGGGTTTATCGGGCTGGACTGCGAATGACTGGTCACGAGTAGGGAATTTCGATTTGATGGCACCTCGCGCTGATGTTGATAGCCAAACAGCACAGCGTGTACTGAATTTGTTACATAAACACTGGTGTGCAAGTAGTTCACAGTTGGCACAGGACTTAGGTTTAAACGAAGTCATGGTGAAAAGTGCTTTGGCAATCTATGCACAGCAAGGGCGCGTTTTGTTTGATACCGAGCAGCAGCTTTATCGCTGGCGGGCATTGAGTGCCCAAGCTTTACCTATGGATGCTTTGCGCTTTGCTAACCCACGCGAAGAACGAGCGCATAATTTACAAGCATTGGGTTTGGCCAAGATTAAGCAGCTTGATCTGCCTGAAGCGAATGTGCTGCGTATTCAAGGGCAAGTCATGGACGATGGCAAGCGACAAACTGCCGTGATCTGGCTAGATGGTGATCAGCGTTTGTTTAAAGCAGACTGTAGTTGTGATTTTTATATACATAATCGCCTCCACAAAGGCCCTTGTGAACACATGTTGGCCTTGCGTATGCAATATACCCAAGCGAATAATCAAAGGGGTTTATGATGGCATTTGTTTTTGCATTTGCGGTGCAAATGGATCATACTCCGCAGTATTGTGATGCGGGCACTGAACCTTGCAAATTGTTTGGTGTATCGCCAAGCTTGCTTAAAGCAATTGTATGCATCACTGCCTCGCTCTTGACTGGGCCGAACGGTCTACTGCTAGTGTCTTACGCTTTAAAGCCGCTGGCTTTAAGTACACTAGCAGTAGACGTTCGGCTTCGAGTTGAGCGATGCAGTCCCGAGTTAATGAACGAAGGTCGCTCGCATCACAGTCCTGCTTTTACCCTTCCTGTTCTGGAGGGGTGTTTCCATGTCTAATAGCAATAGTCGTCAGCAGTGGTATGACCGTATCCGTGCGAGTAGTAAAGATGCAGTGATACTGGCTGAAATGAAACGCCTAGGGTTTTGGCAAGACACTGATGTGCCTACGCTATCTGAAACAATCATACAGCGCCGCAGTGAATTACAAAGCGAACTGAGTCGCTTATATCATCAAAAAAACCTTTATCAGCATCCAGAGCAAGCCCTGAAAGCGATGCGCAAACAGCGCATGCAAAAAGCCCGTGAACAACGAGCATTAACTCAACGTAAACAGGCCGAATTACGCCAGCAACGGGCGCGTAATTGGTATGAGCAACATCAAAATGGCATAGTGTGGCTAGGAGAAGGCATCTCGGCAGGCTTGCAAGATTTAAGCAGCGACATTGAGCGTTTGCAGGCGCATGATCTACCCGTGTTACATAGTCCTAAAATGTTGGCTGAAGCGATGGGCATTACACTGAATGAGCTGCGTTTTCTGGCTTATCAGCGCAAGACCTCGCGTATTAATCATTATCAACGTTTTCAGATTGTCAAAAAAACAGGTGGTTTGCGTGATATAGCTGCGCCTATGCCACGTTTAAAACGTGTGCAGTACTGGCTTCTAGATAATATATTGCACAAGCTAGCCTTGCATAATGCTGCTCATGGCTTTGTCCTCGGACGCTCCATTATCAGCAATGCCCAGCCACACACAGCTAAAGCGCTGGTCATTAATTTGGATTTGGAAAATTTCTTTCCATCTATCCGTTATGCGCGGGTCAAGGGCTTGTTTAAAAGTTTGGGTTATAGTGAGTCCTTGGCTACTGTGTTAGGGCTGCTATGTACTGAAGCAGCAGTGGATGAAATCATTCTGGATGGGGAAACGTGGTTTGTCATGCGCGGTGAGCGTCATTTGCCGCAAGGTGCGCCTACCAGTCCAATGATTAGTAATTTACTGACCCGTTCATTAGATCGGCGTTTGCAAGGTATTGCCACTAAGTATGGCTATGCTTATACCCGGTATGCGGATGACTTGAGTTTTTCTTGTGAGAAGCCATACACGGCGAATGTAACCCGATTATTATGGGCTGTACGGCAAACCGTGCAGGAGGAAGGCTTTAAACTGCACCCGGATAAAACCCGCTTAATGCACCAAGGTAGGCGGCAAGAAGTGACCGGCTTGGTGGTGAATCAACACCTATCACTGGAGCGTAAAACCTTAAGGCGTTTTCGGGCACTATTACAACAAATTGAGCACACGGGTTGGCAAGGTAAACACTGGAATGGCGTAACTGACCCCATACGCTTACAGCAGTTTGTCTGGGGTTATGCTCACTTTGTAGCGATGGTGCTACCTGATAAAGGCGCACAATTCAAAGCACAACTTAACCGTATCCAGCATATTCATTTTGGCGGTGTAGTCAATAAAAAATACCAATCTGCACAGAACAGCAAAGCTCAATTTCGGGTCTTGTCCGCTAAGGCTCAAGCACCTTTAGTTTCTTGGAAGCAAGCGCAAGCACGCCCCCTAGTTTTACTGGAAACCATACAGCAGCCACTGGCTCAAACACAGCATGAGCCAGTCGAACAAGCCGCAAGCGGCATTATTGAGCAACAGAGCGCAGTAACAGAAGTAAAACAAGCACCATTGGCTGGCCTAGTGGCTTGGCTGCGCTCTTTGCTGCGTTGAAAGTTTAAACACCCCCTCTCCGTATAGGACGGAGAAGGGGAACAGGAGAAAACTATAAGGCTTTATACACTTTCTATAGTGTAGAGTAAATCAAGCCAAGACTGTAGTTATCCACATCAGTTTCGTACTTGGAATCTGAGCCAGCATTGAAAACATGTTCCCATTCAGCACGCAGATGTAGACTGGGGTCAAGCTGATACTGAGTGCCAATACCTAGCATAGGCGCAATGCCATCATCTTTGGAGTCTAAGTTTTTATCACCTTGATGAGCTTTAGTTTCGCGCTCCCAAAACATTACACCGCCTTTACCGAGTACTTCTAATTGTGGCATGGCCGCTATTGGTAAATAACCTATTGCGTTCAATTGGAAACCAGAAATATCATTTTCCAGTGCCACTCTTTCATTACCGCTAATGCCTTCTTGGGTGGCATCACCGTAATCGGCATAAGCAATTTCAGCTCCAAACATGGGATTTATTCTTACCCCACCAAATGTTTTCCATGACACGGAGCTGTCTTCGCATTCACCTTCAAAGAAAGGATTATTGCAAGCGTCACCTTGAGCAGCATAAGCAACAGCAGCACCAGCATACATTTTTACGCCATTATTGAAGCTGACACGGGCAGGGGGAGGGACATTCGTACCCAACAGGCCGCCTGCTGCTTGGCTTATTTGAGCTGAGCACAGTAAGCTCAAACCCAATAGGAAGACGGAATATTTCATGACAAACCCTATACAATTCATTATTGTTGATTAATAAGTAGAAAAGTTTAAACCGGCTGATAGCATATTGACATCGGTTTCATAGTCATCTGCTTCACCCATGCCGAAAATATGCTCTAATTCAACACGCGTTTGTATATTGGGATTGATCCAATATTGAGCACCAAGACCAATTAATGGACTCACACCATCGTCATTGGAATGGCTGCTGATATCGACGCGCTCAACATGCTTGGTATTATCTTGATCCCACTTCAGTACACCGGCTTTACCCATGAGTTCCAAGTTGGAGCTGACAGGCATATAAGCCAGACCGGCTGCATATAAGGCACGACTATCACTTTTTAGCGTGGCGGGATTGCGTCCATCCATTGTGTCGCTTTCTACCTCACCCAGTCCTAAATAACCGACTTCAGCACTGAATAGATGATTGAAACGTACACCACCGTAAATTCTGCCAAAAGCAGCATTGCCATCATCAAATTGATCTTGACTGGCCATGCCAAGACCTGCACCGCCATAAAAGCGTGTTTGGGGTGAAACGCCCCAATTTTGTAGGTAAGCACCATTATTACCACCGCCCGCATGAGCGGGTGTTAAGTACAGGCTTAGTAAAATTGTACTGAGTACAGCACTGGATAATTTCTTCATGATGTTCTGCCCCGGAAGCCCCGTTTTGTCTTGTTTTTATAATGATGTGTTGCTGTAGTTTACAGTTTTACAGAGAAGAAAAGCTAGCACCAACGCTTAGCAAGTCAACTAAATGGGCATCGTGGCCTTGCTCAATATCTTCAAAGCGTTCCCATTCCGCTCGTAAAGCTAAATTATCACCCAATTGATACGTTGCACCTGCACCAAAGAAAAGATTATTATCTTTAAAGGTAGCGCTGTTACCAGTCGTGTTTTTGACTTCACTTTCCCACCAAAACATGCCTGCCTTACCAAATAAGTGAATATCATCGTTAACAGGGTAATAAGCGACGGCGGCTGTGGTATAGCCTTTTAAATTAGCTTGGAAATTTGTATCAGTACCGCTACTACTGCCTTGTTGCTCGCCAAAGTTGATATAAGCGCCTTCCAGCATAATTTGATCACTGAACTTAACGCCGGAGTAAATTTTCCAGGTCGTGCTATTTTCCTTGCACTCGGCGAGACTATCACAAGCCAAGCCAGTATTAACTGAGCCAATGCTAAGGCCGGTGTAGTTACTGGGAATGACCTCATTGCCAGCGAAGGCTAATGTCATATTGCTGCTAATAGCGAGCAGTATTGCCCCGATTAGGCTTTGCCTTTTGCTTGAAAAAATCATGGTACCCCATGCCCCTTTATTATTCTTCTTTTTAGGTTTGCGCCTTACTTTAAGGCAATGTCCATTGTTTGAAAAAGAATTCGGATAAGCGCATAGGTGTGTCTGTTTTTTACAGTTTTAAGGCTCCACCAGCGTATAAATAATCTTCACATCAGCCTGAGTTTGGGAATATTAGATGTCACTGATACTGCCGTATTTCCAGAGCATAAGACAGATTGTTCAGTGTGCCATGATACAAAACCGTGAGGTTTTCAGGGCGTTTATCTAGGTTTTTATGCGTTTTATCAAGTTTCATCTGCGAAGCTAAGGGAGTTGCCTAAGCTCAGCCTTATGAGCAGGTAGATACCTTCTCAGATGGTAAAGTGATTTATATGGATATTCATCATTTAAGAGGATAAGACGATGACATTTGGATTATTAAATAGTTGCGGTGGTGGTTGCTACGGTGGCTCACACAGCATTGGCGGTAGCCAAGGTGGTCATCACGGCGGTCACCACGGTGGTTCACACAGCATTGGTGGTCATCATGGAGGCCATCATGGTGGTTCACACAGCATTGGTGGTCATCATGGAGGCCACCACGGTGGTTCACACGGCATTGGCAGTAGCCAGGGTGGTCATCACGGCGGTGGCTTGCCCAACCTGCCTTATCCGGGCGATAACATAGGCGCTAATCCAAACGCTATGCCTAATATTAATCTGAGTAATATTATTAATCAGTTGCTGGGCGGTATTAACTCAAATGGTATTAATATAGGTACAGGTAACACTGGCAATGCTAATGCCAATACCAACTTGCCGGGTATGAATGGCCTGAACGATTTGTTTGGCACACTGGTTAGTTTAATACAGCAAATGTTGGCTTCGGCTAACGGCATTAATGGAAATACTGGTGGCACAGGCGGTGCTGGCACGGGTGAAACAACAGGTACTAATTGTAAAATCACTTGTAGCTAATTGATGGGTTTCCTAGCTTATTATTGAGTCTAGCATTGAGAGAGTCATTTTGGCTCTCTCAATATTTTTTCATCTTTTTATCCTTTCTGTAGACTCCCTCTCATTATTCCTTGATTGGAAAATCCGTTCTGATTCGTTAGAGTGAACAGCTTTGTCGTTTTCATAGGCTGATCAGGGTGGCTATTACTGTTTTTTCTTGGCGTGTTTTGCATTGGTTGTGGCGTATTCCTGTACTGGTTTTGTTGCTACTCATACTGTTATTGATTGTTTTTCGTAGTGAACCAGTGACAATATCGTCTTTTATTGTGCAGCAGCAATTTCAGCATTGGCGTAATCCTGAAATTCCAGCCCCCCGTCAACAATGGGTCGAATTAGACGCAATGTCACCACAGGTATTGCTAGCGGTAATTGCTGCGGAAGACCAACTATTTCCAGTACATAAAGGCATAGATTGGCAGGCCACTCAGCAAGCCATTCAAGCAGCATTGCAAGGGCATCAAGCAGGCGGTGGTAGTACGATTACCCAGCAAGTGGCTAAAAATTTATTTCTTTGGAGCGGACGCAGTTATGTGCGCAAAGGTTTGGAATGGTGTTTGGCATTATTATTGGAAGTGTTGTGGAGTAAAGAGCGTATTTTGGAGGTATATCTAAATATTGCGCAATTCAGTGATACTGATTATGGTGTTGGTGCGGCTAGCCAATATCTTTTAGGTAAGCCTGTGAGTGCACTGTCTGCGAGTGAAGCTGCTTTACTCGCGGCGGTATTGCCTGCACCTGGCTTGTATAAAGTGAACAAACCCAGCAGCTATGTAAAAAATCGGCAGCGCTTTATTTTCAAGCAAATGCGTCAGTTAGGTGGAGTGAACTATCTGTTGCAGTTGACTGAATAGCAAGTAGGTATTTGCTTAGGTTTGCAGCGTTTTGTAGTGGGAATACCGCGCTTGTAGGTTCAGGCTTTATAATCTGGGTCATTGGGAAACAGCAATTGCATACTGTTTTGCCAAACTTGTGGTAGTAATTCATCCAAAGCAAGACCTTTTACATGAGCGACCTGCTCTGCAATAAAGGGTAGGTACTTGGGCTCGTTTTTGTATCCGCGATAAGGGACGGGCGTTAAGTAAGGGGCATCGGTTTCAAACAGTATTCTATCAAGCGGAGTGAGCGCGATGATCTTGCGTACAGGGTCTGCTTGTTTGAAGGTGCTAATGCCATTAAAGCCCAATGAAAAGCCTTCGCTGAGACAATATTCTGCTAATTTTTGGCCGGATGTAAAACTGTGAATGACGCCGCGTTTGCTTAAATGAGGAATAAAGTCTCGCAGTATTGCGGCGGTGTCTTCGTCTGCCTCGCGTGTATGCACCACAATTGGCAGGTTTAGATCAACAGCAATTTGCAATTGTTGGGCAAAAACCTCGCGTTGTTGAGCACGCTCAGAAAAGTCGTAATGGTAGTCCAGTCCAATTTCACCAATCGCTACTATTTTGGCATGTTGTGCATGAGCACGAATATGTGCATCGGTTATTTCAGTATAATCTTTAGCGTCATGCGGGTGTACACCCTGCGTTCCCCAAACTGGGGCATGATCATTGACCAATTGCATAACGGTTTGCAGATTATCGGGTGATACGGCAATGGTAACGATGCGTTCTATGTTAACCGCTTGAGCGGCTTGTAAAGCTGTATTCAGTGCATCCCCTTCCAAATAGTCCAAATGGCAATGTGTTTCAATGAGAGGCTGTGTAAATACAGGAATTTCGCGGCGTTTAGACATATTTTTTAGAATAATAGCTGGTTTGTTAAAGCCTAAGGATCACAGAGTTTAGACTTGGCTGCAAGTTAGACTCATCTTGGCAATATTAAAAAAGTCACCAGAACATTATTAAGCCATAGGGCAGAATTGACAGTCTGCATACTGAATTGTAATGTGGCTGGCTACCAGTAGCCCCAGTGATGGGTTGTTTATCGTTTCAGGAAGCCAGCGCTGTGCAAAACGAGTTTCAAAGGATTAATCGACTCCCAACCTATGTCTTTAAAATCACTGACACTTTAAAACGGGAAGCGCGAGCGCGTGGTGAGGATATTATTGATTTTGGTATGGGCAACCCTGATCAGCCTACCCCTAAGCATATTGTAGATAAGTTGGTGGAAACCGCGCAACGTGAGGATACGCACCGTTACTCAATGTCTCGTGGTATTCCTCGCTTACGTCAGGCGATTAGTCATTGGTATAAACGCAAGTTTGATGTTGATATTGACCCAGAAACCGAAGCGATTACTACGATTGGTTCAAAAGAAGGTCTGGCACATCTGGCTTTAGCGACCTTAAGCCGTGGTGATACTGTATTAGTTCCCAATCCGGCTTATCCGATCCATCCTTATGGCAGCATTATTGCGGATGCTGATATTCGCCATGTGCCGCTGGTGGAGGGTGGGGATTTCTTTGCGGAGCTGGAATCCGCGATTAAGAATTCTTGGCCTAAGCCCAAAATGCTGATTATTAATTTTCCGGGCAATCCTACCGGACAATGTGTGGAGCTTGATTTTTTTGAGCAGATTATTGCAATTGCCAAGGAACAGGGTATTTGGGTGGTTCATGATATTGCTTATGGTGAAATTTGTTTCGATGCCTATCAAGCCCCCTCTATTTTGCAAGTCCCCGGTGCTAAGGATATTGCCGTAGAGTTTTATTCACTGTCCAAGACTTATAATATGCCTGGTTGGCGAGTAGGTTTTATGTGCGGTAATACGACCTTGGTCAAGGCATTGGAGCGGATGAAATCCTATCTTGATTACGGTATGTTTACCCCTATTCAAGTTGCTGCAATCACTGCATTGGACGGTCCACAAGATTGTGTGGAAGAGATTCGCAGTATGTATGAGCGTCGCCGCAATGTTTTGTGTGATGGTCTGAATGCGGCGGGTTGGCCAGTGGCGCGCCCCAAGGCCAGTATGTTTGTTTGGGCAAAGATACCCGCGCCTTATCAGCATATGGGCTCACTGGAGTTTGCTAAAAAGCTATTGAATGATGCCAAGGTCGCTGTATCACCGGGTATTGGTTTTGGTGATTATGGCGATGATCATGTGCGTTTTAGTTTGATTGAGAATGAACACCGCACGCGCCAAGCCATCCGAGGCATGAAGCAAATGTTTCGTCGGGATGACAACAACTTATCTTGAGTTACCCTGAACAAGATAAAAAAACTGTTGGAAACATTGATTGGACAAATTGAAAAGAAACCCTTTCTTGGCTGTCTCCTGCCTGGGTGAGCGAGTAAGGGGCTGGACTGTTAGCTATTAATTGATTTGAGGAATACACATGAAACCTGTCAAGGTGGGTCTGTTGGGTTTGGGTACAGTCGGTGGCGGCACCGCGCTGGTGCTTTCACGTAATGCTGAGGAAATAGCTCGTCGTGCTGGTCGCGGCATCGTGATTGATTATGCAGCCGCACTGGACACGACCCGAGCCGCCGAACTCGGTCTGGGTAGTATACGCCTGAGCCAAAATGCCTTGGATGTAGTCAGTGATCCTGATATTGAAATCATTGTCGAGCTGATTGGTGGTTATACGATTGCTAAGGATGTGGTCATGCGTGCTATTGTCAGTGGCAAGCATGTGGTCACTGCCAATAAGGCGCTCATTGCTATGCACGGTAATGAAATCTTTGCGGCAGCCCAGGAACGTGGAGTCATGGTAGCCTTTGAAGCGGCTGTTGCGGGTGGTATTCCAGTGATTAAAGCTATCCGCGAAGGCTTGGCGGCCAATCGGATTGAATGGCTGGCAGGCATTATTAATGGCACGGGTAATTTTATCCTAACTGAAATGCGTGATAAGCAACGTGATTTTGCCGAGGTATTGGCTGAAGCTCAAGCACTAGGCTATGCCGAGGCTGATCCTACTTTTGATGTGGAGGGTATAGACGCAGCCCATAAGCTAACAATTCTGTCTTCTATTGCTTTTGGTATTCCATTACAGTTTGAAAAAACTTATGTCGAAGGGATTAGCCATATTTCAGCAGAAGATGTGGCTTATGCGGCTGGGCTGGGCTATGGCATAAAACACCTTGGTGTGGCACGTCGTACTGCCAATGGCATTGAGCAACGGGTACATCCAACGCTGATCCCGCAGCGTCGATTGATTGCTAATGTCGATGGTGTGATGAATGCTGTCGTGGTTAAGGGTGATGCTGTTGGATCTACTTTGTACTACGGTGCGGGTGCAGGTGCCGAACCAACCGCTTCAGCGGTGGTGGCTGATATTATTGATGTGGTACGCGCTATGACCGCTGATCCTAATAATCGCGTGCCGCATTTGGCCTTCCAGCCTTCTACCTTGGCCGATACGCCGATTTTGCCGATTGAAGCGGTGGAGACAGCCTTTTATTTGCGTATTTGCGCATTGGATCGTCCGGGTGTATTGGCTGATATTACCCGTATTCTGGGTGATCGTGAGATCAGTATTGAAGCTTTCTTGCAGCGTGAACCACTCAAGGGGGATTCAGAAGTGGATATTATTATGCTGACTCAGCGTGTGCGTGAAGGAAATATGAATGAGGCCATCGCCAAGATTGAGCAATTGAGTACAGTAAAAGGCAATGTCATGCGTGTGCGTGTCGAATCACTGGATTAAGGTATGTAAGGTCAAGGTCAATGCAGTATATTTCAACACGTGGGCAAGCGCCCGCGCAAAATTTTACACAAATTTTACTCGGTGGTTTAGCGCCGGATGGTGGTCTGTATTTGCCGGAAGCCTACCCACAATTCGGTGATGCTGACTTGAGCATTATGCGTGGTATGAATTACCGCGAATTGGCTTTTGCTGTCTTGTCGCGCTTAGCAACGGATATTCCTGCTGATGCGTTGCGCGCCATTATTGATAAGACTTATACGCCCGAAGTGTATTGCCATGTTCGTGCGGGGGATGCTGCGGCTGAGATTACCCCGCTGCATAAATTGGAAACTGATCTTTATCTATTGAGTCTGTCCAATGGACCTACCTTGGCCTTCAAGGATATGGCCATGCAGCTATTGGGCAATCTGTTTGAATACGTCTTGGCTCAAACTGCTCAGAGCATCAATATTCTTGGAGCAACCTCGGGTGATACCGGCTCTTCTGCGGAATACGCCATGCGTGGCAAGCAAGGTGTGAAAGTATTCATGCTGTCGCCGCATAATAAAATGAGCCATTTTCAGACTGCGCAAATGTTTAGTCTGCCAGACCCAAATATTTTTAATATTGCGGTTAAAGGCGTGTTTGATGACTGCCAAGATATGGTCAAAGCGGTATCCAATGATCATGTTTTCAAAACAGCTAACAAGATTGGTGCGGTGAATTCGATCAACTGGGCGCGAATAGCCGCACAGATTGTGTATTACTTTAAAGGTTATTTTGCAGCAACTGACAGCAATGAACAGGTGGTTAGTTTCTGTGTGCCTTCTGGGAATTTCGGCAATGTGTGCGCTGGGCATATTGCCAAGCAAATGGGCTTGCCGATTAAGCACTTGGTTGTGGCAACAAATGAAAATGATGTGCTGGATGAATTTTTCCGCACCGGGGTGTATCGACCACGCAGCTCAGTCCATACTTACCACACCAGTAGCCCATCGATGGATATTTCCAAAGCATCCAACTTTGAGCGCTTTGTGTTTGATTTGCTGGGGCAGGATGCGGATAAAGTACGTGAATTATGGCGTGTGGTAGATCAGGGCGGCACTTTTGAGCTGGCTGAGCAAGCTTGGTTTGCCAAAGTGGCTGAGTTTGGTTTCCAGTCTGGTTCCAGCTCACATGCCGATCGTATGCAAACCATTCGCCATATTTTTGAACATTACGGCATTATGATTGATACGCATACGGCTGATGGCCTGAAAGTGGCGTTGGAAAAACGTGAGCAAGGTGTGCCAATGATTGTATTGGAAACCGCCTTACCCGCTAAATTTGCTGAATCAATCCAAGAAGCCCTAGGACGCGAGCCAGAACGTCCAGAGGACTTGGCGAACCTAGAAAACCTACCACAGCGCTTCGAGCTTATGGAAGCTGATGTGGCGGCTATTAAGCAGTTTATTGCGGCGCGTGTTTAGTGCTGATGTGCTTTCAACAACTTTCTTACTGCCGTTGAGCCGCCCAATGTCAATGCCTTCTGGGCTAGCTCTTGTAATTCAGCTAAGGTATATTGGCGTAATGTCGCCTTAATACTGGCAACTTGTGGGGCGGGTACTGATAGCTCTCTTACACCCAAACCAATCAGCAGTTTAGCTGCGTCTTTATCGCCGGCTGCTCCGCCACAAACACCAACCCATTTACCGTGTTTTTCAGCCGCTTTTGCGGTCATTTCGATAAGTTTTAATACCGCTGGGTGAACCGCATCGGCTTGGTTAGCTAACACTGGGTGCATTCTATCCATCGCTAAGGTGTATTGTGTTAAGTCATTCGTGCCAACGCTGAAAAAATCAACGTGTTCAGCCAGTGAGTCTGCCAACAGTGCAGCCGATGGCACCTCTATCATCACGCCGACAGGAAATTCCGGTGCGCCGATTTCTTGGCGAATATCATCTAATAATTTTTTCGCTCGTTCCCAATCAGACGATTTACCAATCATTGGGAACATGACATGAATGTTGGCATAATCTTTAGCGACCCGACAAATAGCTCGCAATTGTGGCTTAAATAAATCAGGGCGTTCAAAACATAAACGAATACCACGCACACCTAAAAAGGCGTTGTCTTCGTGGGCAAGCCCTAAATAGTCCACTTCTTTATCGCCACCGATGTCCAATGTTCTGATAATCAGTGGTTTGCCGCGCATCGCAGCCGCCATATCCCGATAAGCTTTTTCTTGTACGGCTTCGCTGGGAATACAATCACTTTCCAAATATAAAAATTCGGTGCGCATCAAACCCACGCCCTCTGCACCGAGTTCCAGCGCATCAGGTATTGCTTCAGCACTATTGACATTGGCTGAAATATTAATCAGCGTACCATCTTTGGTTTGCCCCGCTTCCATTCGGCGTGCTTGTTCTTTGGCGATGTTTGCTTGTAATTGCTCCTTGGCTTGTTGGGCTGATGCTAATTGCTCATCACTGGGATTAACATAAACTCGCCCCGCATGACCGTCAACCACCAAGGTGCTATCGGCGGGAATGTCTCGAATTTTATCGCCTAAAGCAACCACAGCAGGCATGCCCATCCCTCTGGCGAGGATCGCACTGTGACTGGTTGGCCCGCCGAGTGCGGTGATAAAAGCTAACACTTGTTCGGGGTTTAAGCGTGTTGTATCGCTTGGCGTTAAATCTTCGGCACAAATAATCACCGGCGCGGAAAAATCAAATGCTTGTATTTCGATGTCGAGCAGAGCCTGCATGACTTGGTTTCTGATGTCACGGATATCGGTGGCTCTGGCAGCGATATTGGCGTTGTCCACCGATGACAATTCGGCAATACGAGCATCACTGATTGTTTTGTACGCTTTGGCAGCATTTTCGCCTTGTGCGATTAAAGTCAGTGTGTCGGCCAGCATATCTTTATCATCAAGCAGCGCTAAATGAGCTTCAAAAATTTTAGTTTGGTCTTCTGATGCTAAATCAGTTGCGTTTCGCATCATTGCTTTAATGGCTGCCTTAGCTTTATTTAAGGCATGACGGAAATTTTCGGTTTCTTCTTTAACTGTACCGACGGTATTGGGTAACTCAAAATGTTGTTGGCGATAATGCCTAATTTTACCAATCACCAAACCATCAGAGGCGGAAACGCCTTGATGACAAATAATATCGCCTGTTGGTTCCCATAATAAATTCGATGCTTGTTTATTAGTATCGCTTGTTTCTGCTTCGGGATTTAGATCATCACCCAAGCCCGTTTTAATCGCCTCAACGACGGTTTGCACTGCGGATTCGCTTTCACTGATGACTTTAATTTCATCGCCTTGTGATAAAGCCAGCCCTAGTAATTTAAACATTTTTCTCGTATCGGCGCGCTTGCCAGCATTATTTTCAATAAAGACGGCAACCTCCAGTGTTTTAACCAATTTGGATAATTGCGTTGCAGGACGAGCGTGAAAGCCTAAGGGATTGGGAATAACAACTGTTTGTTGATACATTGCTTTATTGACCGTGTTCATTATGCCACCTTACATTATCATTTTTAACTGCCCTTTTAGCATCGGCTTAACAGGCATATTGGTTAATTAATTTTTTTATCGATAATGGCAAAAACTTCTTCCTTGGTGCTACAGTTTACAATACTTTGTGTATCAACACCTGTTTCACTGTCAGGGTCATCATCATCAAATAACTGGGTTATTTCGACAATACCTTGCATATGTACATCGTTATCACTACCAGCCAAGGTCACCAACACCTGTATTGGCGTATCGTCATTGTCGAAACAAATCGGATCTTTTAATGTCACCAAAGCAAATGCCGTGCGATTAACACCGTCTTCCGGGCGCGCGTGTGGCATCGCCAATCCCGGTGCCAAAATAACATAAGGTCCCAGTTCGTTAATATTACTGATAATTTTATCGTAATAACGCGCTTCGACTGCGCCCGAGGCCACCAACAAATCCGTGCCGATTTTAACGGCTTCTTGCCAATTACTGGCGCTGACACCTAACTTAATGGCCTTATTTTCAATTAGCGATTCTTTTAACATTGTATTCACTCCATGCTTCTGGTGTTAACACCTTTCCCTAATGGCTTAAAGAAAGGTGTTAACAGTTAAATTAACTGATTAATTCGTGTGTTTTTTGATGAGCGCAATGAGCTCTTCACCAAATGAATTAGGATTAAGCATATTTTGCACACCAAGTACCGATACACCGCTACTGGAACCGTCAATTTCACCGGCTAAGTGATTTGAGCAAACGATAATATCAACGCTATTCATTTTTCCTTTATAATCGGTCACAGCACAAGAATCCATGACATTGGCAATACCGTGTTTATCCAGATATTGACCAATCTTCATCTTCATCATCATGGAAGAACCTTGACCACTGCCACAAACCGCCAAAATGCGAACAGCTTTGCCATCAGCGGCACTGGCAGCAACATGTTCTACCGGCGTATCGTCTTCTTTCTGTACACCGTAGCCGTCCATTTCATCCAGTGTCTTACCGGCGGCCAGCGCGGCGGCTTCATCCGCACGCAATTTGCGACCTGCCGGAATCATATAGATCATTGCCAGTGCGCACAGGAATGCCACGAAAGCAAAGAAGGCCAGATTCTTAGGCATCATGTGCATGCTAGCAGCAATGCCTTCAAAAATTGGCGGGAAGACAATCGCCCAGTCAGCCATACCCATCCAACCGTTAAATGACGCTCCTTGAGCATAGAAGATACTAATCGCCCAAGCCGAACCGAAGATTTCGATCATACCCATAATAAAACAAATCTTCATCACTGCTTTCCAACCACCGAACTGGTTAGCAAAGACACCGATAGTGGCGTTAGAGAAGAACATCGGGATAAATCCGGGGATAATCAGAATGGATGCGTTAAAGACAAATGGTGACAAGATGATAACGGCCACGATTTGACCAATCGCACCCCACATGAAACCAAATACCATGGCATTGGGAGAGAAGGCATAAATGGCCGCACAGTCGATAGCAAGTACGGCGTTGGGAATAATTTTTTCAGAAATCCCTTTAAAGGCCTCGGATAACTCGGCAACGAACATACGCACACCGATAACGATAATTTGAATCGCTACGGCAAACTTAACGCCGGTTTCAAGAATATAAATAGGAATCCAGGTGTTGCCTGCCATTTTGCCCAGTTCGTCCATACCGAAAGTCAGTAAGATAATACCGAAGAACACGGTCATGACGATAACGGTGGCAGACACACTGTCGTGAAAAATGTGTAGCCATTTTGGTAATTTAATGTGGTCAACACTGTCATTTTTATCCCCTAATTTAGGAGCAACTTTAGTGGCAATCCAAGAGGCAACCTGTTGTTGGTGTCCAATGGAGAAACCGGCACCACCGGTAACGGCTTGCGTGGGTTTATACATAATGTTGGCGGAAATACCCCAGTACAGCGCCATAATAATGGCAGTATAAATAATGGTTTCAGCCATACTGGCACCAAGTATCATATAGAATACGGCAACTAAACCTGCCTGCTGGAACATAATGTGTCCGGTTAACATAATGGTGCGAATACCGGTAAAGCGACGGAATAACACCAATAGAATGTTTAAAGCCAAAGCCAGTAGTACGGCAAAACCAACCCAGGCATAGTTATCGCCCATGGTAGTAATCGTGGCTTGCATGGCGGTGTAAGGGTCGACGATTGCCCCTTCCAACCCGTGAACTTCGTTGAGTTTTAAGATAATCGGCTTAAAGCCTTTAACCAAGGCACCGGCGCCAGTTTTAACCAGCCAAAAACCGACGATAGTCTTAATTGTTCCCTTGAGAATGGTTGTCTTGTCTTTACCGAGGAGAAGATAACCGATAAATGCCACCAAACCCAGCAAGAGCGGTGCATTAGATAAGAACTGTTTATTGATAACAGTTAATATATTTGAAAGAAACTCCATAAAATTATCCTCATTTATTGTTTTAACCCAAGTTGCGTGTAAGCAAATTCCATGAGCATCGTGAAACGAGCCTCTCATGGAAGATGAAATCATACCCCTATATTGTTTGCGTGACGACCTTTTAACTATTCAGTTACATCAAAAAAAACCTAATCAATACATGAGTGATGCTGAGGTCATCACGAGTGCAGGGGTATCGGCTTTATATTTCTCATTCAGGTCAGTTAAGTTCGCGGGGTTTTGTATGTGTGCGGGTATCTTCTGGTGATAAAAGCTGCGTGGCAAGGAATGAGCGACAGCGCAGCTTTTGGCAGTCCGAGTGAATTTGCCTTGTTAGGTGAGATTAATGCTTATGCTCCGGGTAGTAAGGCTGTAGCTCTTTAATACTTGCCTCTAAGGCATCTACATATTTCATATCTGCATTTTGCTTTACTTTCATTGCTGCCACAATAACGGCGTGATGTTTCTTCAATCTTTCAACATAATCTTTTTGCTTTGCATTAACTCTTTGTGTCAGGAAGTAATCGCTAATAGTTGAAATTACATTTTGGGCATGCTTTTCTTTATTCATAACCCAACGAACAATTTGATTGTTAGATTGGGCATCTGACTTACCAGATAATTCAGCAATCAGTGTTATGGATTTTCTTGCTGTTGCGGCATCTTCTAGCATTGCTTGAACACGAGCATGATCATCATAGATACCACACGGTATTTGGCAGTGACTATAGACGGAAGGTGAATAGATAGCGAACGTAACTACTAATACTACAAATGCCTTTACAAAATTACTCATAATTTTTTCCTCATAAAGTTTGCCCTGTAAATAAATAGCGTAAATGAAAGACAGGACTTCCCTTCACCTAACGCAGAGTTTAGTAGCGAGTGAAATGAGCCCAGTGAAGAGTAATATCAAGTAGTTGCTTCTTTGGGATTTGTGCCATACTGGTTTTGTCCGGGTTTGCTGTCTTGAACCATAAATACTATTAATACTATCGCTCCTATAATCGGAATTAAACCAATTAGAAGCCACCAACCGCTACGATCCGTGTCATGAAGTCGTCGAATAGATACTGCAATACCGGGGATTAAAACTGCTAACCAATAAATACCGCTTAAAAGACCCATTCCTATTTCGGGACTAAAACTTCCGGTGATGCCGTCAATAATTCCCAATGCAATAAAAATAAGGATATTAAATAAGACAAAAAACCAATATTCTTTTCTTCTTGCCCTTCCATTAAAGACAACATACTTCTTTAAAGCTTCAATATACCAATTCATGATTTTATCCTCTATTTTTGTCTTAATAAATTTGATAGTCACAGCTCAATCACTGGAGCACAAGCGCCTATCAGATTCGCGTTTTGTTCGCTTTATCATAACTACTGCTATAAACCATTCAGTCTAGCTTCATGAATAGAAAGTATACGACAACATCCCACAACAAATCGAACACTATTTTACCCAATTGGGACAAGACCCAAGCCTCAAAGCATGGCAATTTAGGCAAGCTGTCAATGTTATACAGATGTTGCTTAGTAGGGAGGGGCTATTATTGGTACTCTGCATTGGTACTCTGCTGCTAGGGAGCTAGAAATTGAGTATGTGACCGTCGCTCGTGACTATACCGATACACTTAAAACGCAAGCTAGAAACGACGGATAGCCTACTGGATCTACTGGAGAGATTCGTGCATTAAACTTTTAAAGTTTTTCTCTTAACATCATTTCCAACTTCTCTTGGTCAACTGCAAACTTGCGAATGCCTTCGGCGAGTTTTTCCACTGCCATTGCATCGCTGTTGTGTTGCCATAAGAATTCGGCTTCTGACATCGGTACCGGCTTTTCTGTCGTTTTGCCGGTGTCGGTTAATTTTTCTACCAACTCTTCATTGCTATTTTCCAATTCTGCCAATAAAGGAGGAGCAATCGTTAAGCGGTCACAACCGGCCAACTCGGTAATTTCACCGATATTGCGGAAGCTGGCTCCCATAACAATGGTTTGATAGCCGTGCGATTTATAATAATTGTAAATTGAGGTCACGGACACCACGCCGGGATCTTCGTTGGCCGCATAATTGTCTTTGTCCGTGTTGGCCTTGTACCAATCGAGAATGCGCCCGACAAAAGGAGAAATAAGATAGACGCCAGCCTCGGCACAGGCGCGGGCTTGAGCTTGTGAAAACAACAAGGTAAGGTTGCAATTAATGCCTTCTTTTTCCAGTTGCTCGGCGGCACGAATGCCCTGCCACGTCGCCGCGACTTTGATTAAAATACGGTCATTGGCAATCCCCGCAGCATTGTATAACTTAATTAACTTACGTGCCTTGGCAATGGTTTGTTCACTGTCGTAAGACAAACGCGCATCGACTTCGGTGGATACGCGTCCGGGAACGATTTTCAAAATCTCCAAACCGATATTGACTGCCAGTTTATCCTGAGCATCAATTAATTGTTGGGCAAAATCATTGCTTTGCGATTTGGCATAAGCAATGGCCTCGTCAATTAACTCGGCATATTGCGGCAGCGCCGCCGCACTTAAAATCAGCGATGGGTTAGTCGTGGCATCTTGCGGTTGATATTTTTTCATCGCCTCAATATCACCGGTATCGGCAACCACCACGGTCATTTGTTTTAATGCTTGTAATTGGTTCATCATTGGTTTCCTAACATAGTTAATGGTTACTGGCCGT
>PDPH01000008.1 GCA_002747435.1 Pseudomonadota bacterium | reverse complement strand
CAAATTCCTAAGATTAGATGCCCAAAAAACCCGTGAAGGCGATGAAAAACGTCGTCGTTGCAGCGGAGGACGCGCGCTCCTACCCGCCGCCAATCCAGACGTTGTTTGCTTGCCCGCTGCGGTCATTCGTCGTCTGCGTGAAGCAGGTGCTTTACCGGCTGCTGTCTTGAATGAGCTAGCGGCTCAGCCTCGCTAAAAAGCTCTTTAAAAACAACTCGGGCTATTTAATACTTAACATAAAGGCATCGCCAAGGATGCCTTTATGTTTAATATGCAAAGATTAGAACTGATGCTTCTCACAAGCATATAGCGTATTTTGCATTAACATAGCTACCGTCATCGGTCCCACACCACCTGGTACAGGCGTAATCCAGCCTGCTTTTTCTTTAACCGACTCAAAATTAACATCGCCCACTAGCTTGCCGTTTTCTAGGCGATTAATGCCCACATCCAATACCATTGCACCGGGCTTAATCCAATCGGCTGTAATCAAGCCGGGCTTACCGGCGGCAGTCACCACAATATCCGCCTGTCTTGCTAAAGTGGCAGAATTCGGCGTAAAACGATGACAAACCGTCACCGTAGCGCCTTGCAGCAATAGTTCTAGTGCCATTGGTCGTCCAACAATATTGGAAGCGCCAACAATCACAGCATGCTTGCCTCTGACTATTTCATTTTCTGACTCAATCAAACGCATCACACCAAACGGTGTACAAGGACGCAAACAGGGAATACGCAAGGCCAGCTTGCCAACATTGCTAGGGTGGAATCCATCGACATCTTTACCTGGGTCAATACGCTCAATGACTAAGGAAGTATCAATATGCTTGGGTAGTGGCAATTGTATTAAAATACCATCAACGGTATAGTCGGCATTTAAACGATCTATAATCTGCAATAGCTCAAATTGTGTGGTTTCTGATGGCAAATCGTAAGAGTACGACGCTATACCTACTTCCGCACAGGCGCTGCGTTTATGATTCACGTACACTTGCGAGGCCGGATCATTACCGATCAGGATAACGGCTAAACCTGGGGGGCGCTTGCCTATAGCCAAACGCTGTTCGATGGCTTGTTTGACCTCTTGACGTACCTTGGCGGCGACCGCTTTGCCATCTATCATTTTTGTATTCATCACAAGCTAAGATCCTCCTGCCAAAAGTGGCGATTCTCGCACGTCAATCTCCCTACTGTCACTGCCCGTATAATAAACGCTAAAAGAAAAACGGGTTAAACCGTACACCGGTAGGCTGCAAGCAATGAGGGCATCCTGTAGGGGTAACGAGCCTACCTGTTTGTCGTTAAGCTCTGCAAACCTAGTATGGTTCTGTTAAGCTGAGTGCGGCATTATTTGTTGATTAATAAAAATAACTTATCCGGCTATGATTGCTTTGCTAAACCGATTGCCAATGCTTTATTTGGCCTATTTATGTATATTGCCTGCTCAAGCAGCCTTTTTTGTAGAAGCGGAAAAGACTTCATTGACTTTGTCACTAGGCCAGCCGCTGCATTATACATTGAACTACTTTACTGAATCGCCAACACCAAACCAAACAGCCGGTTTATCTCTACGTATTCACTATGATTCCAAAGCCTTATTACCGCAATACATCAATGCTTATCAGGAAGGGTTTCAGCCACCCGGCGAACCTATGGCGGATAATGATGACTTAGATAACGATCCTCAAACAGATAGTTTTTTTATTGTAAGTTGGATTGATATTAATGCTCGGTGGCCGAGTGCGCCCCAGCCTTTTCAGTTACTGCAAATGCAATTCAGCGTTCTAGATGATTTTGTAGGCAACAGTTCTATAAAAGTAAGTGTGGCTGCATTAGCTGATAATAATGAAGATTTTGTGACTGCACCTGTACAATTCTCTACTCAATCTAGCGAGCAACAGATGATTTCTAATACCCAAAATGAGAAGTATATTGCTCAAGCTATTCCTGTCTCAGATGAGTGGATGTTGTTGTTGCTGAGTGTCAGTCTAGTTTTGGGAGCTTATATTTTTGATGGCAAGCATAGATTAATGCAGCTAGGTAAAACATTATGAGCGTCACACGTTTTTCCAAGTATCTATATAGGCTGCTTATTTGTTGGGTGTTAAGCAATACTACTGTTCAAGCCACCGTCACACCTGAGGTTTACCAAGCACCTGTTTCTACCGCAAAAACCCCTGTTTTAAAAATGAGTTGGCCACGTTTGGCTGCGCGTAACCAAAGGATTGAGTTAGTTAAGGCTACTGAATTACCAGAACCGTCTACAGAGCACTTAAAGCCTTTATTAAATACAGGGGGTAAATTAAAAGCTTTTCAAGTAGGTATTCAACGTGATTTACCTGAATTACCCGACTGGAAGGATTGGCAATGGCAAACAGTGAGCGGTGGTCAGGCGGTGCGGCACGAGTTTGTTTCTGCTGGGGCGACGGGTTTGCGGGTGTTGTTACAAGGTTCTACTTTACCAGCAGGTATGGAAATTCGTTTTTACCAGCCCTCTAAGCAGCAAGTATTGGGTCTATTTACGCCAAAGGATTTTTATGATTCGCAAGTGAGTCAGTCTGGTTTGGAACTATGGTCACCGTTTGTGTCAGGTAATACCATCGGAATAGAGATTTTTTTGCCAAAAGATGTCTTGCCTTCTCGTTTACACTTGCGTATTCCTACGCTGTCACACCTTGACTATGATTTGGCTCAGGCTAAGTTTAAGTCAGCTACCTTGTCTAGCTTAAGCAGTTGTAGTTTGGGGGTTGCATGTGCTTCTAGTGATTGGCAGGAAACGGCTAAAGCGGTTGCTCAGTATTTGTTTACTGATGAGCAAGGTGACAGTTTTATGTGTACCGGTACGCTATTGGCAGATGAAGACCCGTCAGACCAAGTGCCTTATATGATTACTGCATCACACTGTATTAATCACCAGAACAAAGCCAATAGTATGGAGTTTTTCTGGTTTTATCGAGATAGTAGCTGTGGTGCAGGAGACGCGACTTTTATACAAACTAGTGGTGGAGCGGAGCTATTAGCTACCCGTACCGAATTGGATAGCAGTTTATTGAAATTAAAACAATCCCCCCCTTCTGGGGTAGTGCTGGCTGCGTGGAGTTTAGAGCGACTAAAGTCAGAAACAAGGGTTACAGCATTACATCACACCGTCAAACGACCCAAAGTTTATAGTAGTGGCTATTTCAAACAGTTTGTAAAAGCTACTTTTTCCTCACCCCTTTTTTATGAGTCTACAGCCGATCCACAGGGTAATTTTGCCAAAGTGCAATGGAATGAGGGAGTCACTGAACCTGGAAGTAGTGGTGCGGGGCTATGGATCAAACAGGATGGTATAGCCTACTTGAAAGGTACTTTATTGGGCGGTGCATCCAGTTGCAGCAGACCGCATGAGCCGGATGAGTTTTCTCGTTTGGAACGGTTTTATCCCGATATTAAGCCGTGGCTGGCCTCAGATTCACCAACGCTTCACGCAGTCAATAATCGACAACTACGTCCGCAAGCACTGCTGGATGGCATTATGATTGCTCGATACATGCGCGGTGATAGAGGTACAGCACTTATCCAAAATCTATCAATAGACTCACTGAACACTGATATTGCTGAGCTGGAACAGTCACTATGGGAGATGGAAGCTTATTACGATATTGATGGTAATGGTGTCGTCAGCGCTGAGCAGGATGGCCTATTATTAATTCGTTATCTGGCCGGTTTACGCAGAAAAGCTTTAATCGAAGGTATTACCGGCGATGGCGCGACGCGCAATACAGCGAACGTCGTTAGTTCATATTTAGATAGCTTAATCGACGAATAATAATTTGCACTAGCGCTAGTACAAGTTAATACAGGCTCGACCAATCCTACTTGTACCGAGCCTAAACAGGCCACGACTTTTGCTTTTGCATCGCAGCAGCAATCCTCACTAGCGGTTGAGGAATGAGAATGTCTAATAAAATTAGATCAACTCAAAAAGCCATTCTAGTGCTATCTCTTCAAAAGTCAATATGTTCATAAGCTAAGCTATTGATTAGGTTGATTTAATATATAATTAAATACTAAATTATACGGCTCAGCTAGAATAGCGTTACAATAGATATTTTATGATTTTTCGGAATGTTTGATTACGTCGATACACAAACTAAATTAGCTGAATTGCTACAACAGTTGGCTGCTAGTGAATGGCTAGCCATTGATACTGAATTTATTCGGGAGAAAACTTATTACCCTCGCTTGTGCCTTATTCAATTAGCTAGTCCAGAAAAGCTGGTTTGTATTGATCCTTTAAGTATAGAGGATCTGTCGGGTCTTTTTGATTTTCTGGCTAATCCCAAATACCTAAAAATTTTTCATGCTGCTTGGCAAGATTTAGAAATTTTATACCATCAGGGTAATAAAGTACCTGCACCAGTATTTGATACCCAGATTGCAGCGGCTGTTTTGGGTTTAGGTGATCAATTAGGCTATGCGCGTTTGGTAGAGGAACTATTAGGTGTTCAACTGGATAAATCACAATCTCGCACAGATTGGTCAAGACGACCATTGAATCAACGGCAATTGGAATATGCCATTGATGATGTGCGTTATCTCAGGGAGATTTATCCGATCTTACAGCAGCGTTTGGCTATATCAGGGCGACAATCTTGGTTACAAAAATCTTTCCAGCATTTAACTGACCCTGCCCAGTATGATCCTGATCCTTACTCTTGTTGGAAAAAGGTAAAAGGTGTACAACTACTTAGGCCGAAACAATTAGCCGTTTTGCGGGAGTTGGCTGCATGGCGTGAGCAGCAGGCGATTGCTAAGGACTTGCCACGGCGTTGGTTAGTATCAGATGATGTCTTAATTGATATGGCCAGAATAAAAATTTGTAAAGAAAAGGATTTCCAGCAAATTCGTGGCCTGACTCGTGAACAGATTGAGCAGCATAGTTCAGTTTGGTTAAGTTTAATAAATAATGCCCAAGCTTTACCACCAGAAGCATGGCCTGAATTATTGCGGCGCCGCAAATTGGATGCTGAACTGGCTTTGGTTGCTGATTTATTGATGGTAGTCGTTAATCAACAAGCCTTAGAAAATAATATTTCCCCACAAATATTGGCTACTCGTGCTCAAGTGGAAAAAATGTTGATCGAAGGTCGACAGCATTTGGGAGATGATTGGCGAGGTAGTTTATTGAATGAACCTTTTGAGCAGATATTGACTGGCAAGTTGGCGCTAAAGCTTAAACAACAGCAAGTCTGTATTGAAGAATGTAAGCCTGATCTGGCCGGTTGATATGTTAAAATGAGCGGCCTTACTGACGAGTTTCCATAGGTTTTTGTAATATGAGTGATCGCATTGCCAATATTGAGCGCAATACGCTTGAAACCCGTATTCTTGTTGAAATTAATCTGGATGGTACTGGCAAATCCAGCTTTGATACAGGTATTCCCTTTTTGGAGCACATGCTGGATCAAGTGGCGCGGCATGGCCTAATTGATTTGAATATTCGTTGTAAGGGTGACCATCATATTGATGATCACCATAGTGTTGAAGATATAGGGATTGCTTTGGGGCAGGCATTTGCCGGAGCTATGGGCGATAAGAAAGGAGTGCGGCGCTATGGTCATGCGTATGTGCCATTGGACGAGGCTTTATCACGAGTCGTTGTTGATTTTTCTGGTCGCCCGGGTCTTGAGCATCACGTTGATTACAAGCGCTCGCATATTGGCAAGTTCGATACGGATTTGTTCCATGAATTTTTCCAAGGTTTTGTGAATCATGCCCTCATTACCTTGCATATTGATAATCTGCGTGGACGTAATGCTCATCATATTGCTGAAACTGTTTTCAAGGCTCTCGGACGTGCGCTACGTGTGGCAGTTGAGCTTGATCCTCGTATGACAGGTATGATGCCTTCAACCAAGGGCGTGTTGTAATGGCTAGTGTTGTTATTATTGATTACAACATGGGTAATCTCTACTCAGTGCGTCAGGCTATAGAGCATGTTGCTCCCAAAGGTACAACAATCAGTATTACTTCTGATCCAGAAAGCATTCGTCAGGCTGATCGAATTGTTTTTCCCGGGCAAGGTGCTGCACGGGATTGCATGCGTGAATTGCAAACACGAGGTTTGGCTGAAGTGGTCAAAGAAGTCGCTATGACTAAACCTTTTTTAGGGGTTTGCATGGGCTTGCAAGTATTGATGGAACATTCAGTAGAAAATGGTGGTGTTGATTGCTTGGGCATCTATGCAGGCGGCGTTTACTATTTTGGAGACATGCATGAACAGCGATTAAAGATACCGCAAATGGGCTGGAATCAAATATGGCAAAAAATACCTCACCCACTATGGGAAGGTATTGTGGATGGAGCACGTTTTTATTTTGTGCATAGTTATTATGTGCAAGCAAAAGACGAGACTTTAGTCAGCGGGGAAACAGAATACGGCATAAGCTATGCGACTGCACTGGCACGCGATAATATCTTTGCCATACAAGCTCACCCTGAGAAATCATCACGGGATGGTTTGCAATTATTAGCAAATTTTATGCGCTGGAATCCTTGAGGTTTGTAACGCATAGCTTGGTTTGGGATTTAGAGTGGCGAGTTATCGTAGTGCCAGAGCACATTTTCTTTTTGTTTAGCGGCAGCTTCTAAGAGTTGTTGTAAAGGGTAAGCGCGTTGGTCTACGCGTATTCTGCGCGGGTTATCTTCTTGTTCTTCCTCTTCTTTAAGAGTAGCATTTTCTTGTTGACTAGCTTGTTGTAGGGCGTTTTGAAACTTGTGTAGCACTGCTGCCACATCCTCGCCGCGAATAGCACTGGGTATTGTGCCGCTATGACCCATCAGCTCCAGCATGTGCTTGGCATCCTTTTCGAACATGGAAAAACCAGAACCCGCTTTGCTTTCAAACCTAACCATCATAGTGGGGTCTCCTTTTAGATTGATTAATGTGATTAAAGGGTGGTGATTGGTGGCAGTATACAAGCTGAGTCTATGCTTGTTCTACGCAGGATTGCTTTATACTGCTAAAAGTTTATGGCAAGGAGCTTGAGGTGTTAGGTCTGAGAGAGTCCATCAACAATCAATTCGACCAGTTGCGTTTACGTTTGGCAAATCCAGAAGCCATTATGCTGATGTCACTATTAGCCGTAGCAACCGGTGTTCTTACTGGGTTGATTATTGTAGCTTTTCGGATGCTACTTGATTTTGCCCAGTCATATCTTGCTACTTCTGGCCAAGCCGATGATTTTGAATCGTTAGCACCGAGTATGCGCTTTATATTACCTATGCTCGGTGCTGTGATATTGGGGGGTATTTTTCACTATCTTGCTCCCCAAAAACGTCAGGTAGGAATCTTGCATGTGATTGAACGCATGCAGTACCACCAAGGTCGTATGCCTTGGGTCAATATGCTGGTGCAGTTTACGGGTGCTGCTTTAGCGATTTTGAGTGGTTATTCCGTAGGACGCGAAGGTCCCAATGTTCACATGGGAGCATACAGTGGTAGTTGGGTAGCACAAAACTTAGAGCTACCCAATAACAGTACCCGTACACTGGTGGCTTGTGGTACTGCGGCAGCGATTGGTGCTTCTTTTAATACGCCATTAGCGGGCATTATTTTCGCAATGGAAGTGATTTTACAGCAGTATACCGTACAGGGTTTCGTGCCCATTATTTTGTCTGCGGTTACAGGTACTTATACCTCCTTAGCTTTTTTGGAAGGTGAGCTATTTTTCCAAGTGGAATTGAGCACTACCGTCATGGGATATGACTGGTCTTTGGTCGTATTATTGGGGATTTGTATCGGTATTTTATCGGCACTGTTCAATACGCTTTTGTTGCATATTACGCGGCTTACTTCGCCTTGGCCTGTTTGGTGGCGTTTCTTGTTAGCAGGTTTATTGATGGGCTTGTTGGGCTGGTGGATGCCACAATCTATGGGGATTGGTTACGACACAGTACAGCAGGTTATGGATGCTAGTCTTGGTCTGGAATTATTGGGCTGGATTTTACTGGCCAAGTTTATGGCAACTGTAATTAGTTTGGGTTTAGGCATGCCAGGTGGGGTGATTGGTCCATTAATGTTTATTGGTAGCATTGCAGGTGGTGCTTGGGTAGTGCTGATTTACTCCAGTCATATCCCTGTTTTGATTCCAACCGAACCACGCATGTATCCAGTATTAGGTATGGGAGCAATGTTTGCAGCCAGTTTGCAAGCGCCTTTGGCGGGTTTAACCGCTGTCATGGAGCTGGCTGGACATGCGGGTATTATTCTGCCTGGCATGTTGGCCATTGTTTCTGCCAGTTTAACGAATAAAGTGATTTTTCGACACGATTCTTTATTTCTCAGTTTGCTGTGGGCAAGAGGCTTGGATCATTCTAGTAGTCCGGTTATGCAGCGCCTGCGCATGATAGGTGCTGCTAGTTTAATGAATCGTAGCTTTCATTTGTGTGAAAATATGCTGTCACGTGAAACCGCCGAGTTTTTGGTAAACCGTAATTTTCAATGGCTACTCATCACTGACAGTGATCGTATGCCTCGTGAAATGGTGCGTTCGCTAGATGTGCAAAGCTTTATGGAAGAACACCCTGAAGCTGAAAAAGTGGTTTTAACTGAAATTCCGGGTAAACGCCTACAACTAGCAGCTATTTCGGTGAGAGCTAGTTTGCAAGATGCTTTAGACGAAGCTATTAAAACAGGCGCAGAAGCGCTTTATCTGCACCGTAAACCGGGTGGTCATATTTATGGTCTGATCACCCGTGAACGTATTGAAAAGGCTTATCACTAATTATTTTTAATGATCATTAAATGATTGACTAAAATAGTCGGAAAGGATGCTCGCGTACCGTGTCATTGGGGTTAGCGGGTTGGGTAAATAAGTCTGGATCAGGTATCTCGGTTGATGCAGTTGCACTTGCACTTGCAGTTGTTGGTGCATTCGCTGTCGGGGCGGGAGCATTAGTCTGCTGTTGAGGGGCAATCGGATCGCTACTACCGTTATTGCCACCAAAAAGCCGAAAAGGGTGTTCACGCACAGTATCGTTAGGATTAGCTGATTTTGTAAATAGTGCAGGGTTGGGACTTTGCGGTGGTGCAACAGAATTTGCGTTTGTATGGGCTTTGGACTGTTGTGGGGGGGGTTGGGTATTATTAGTTCCTCCAAATAAGCGAAAAGGGTGCTCACGCACGGTATCATTCGGGTTAGCTGATTTTGTGAATAGCTCGGGATTTGGTATTTGTGGGGATGAATTTGTTGGCGTGGCAACTTTCGAGTTTGCTGCACCGTTGGGGGTTACATAGTTGGGTCGCTTATTTGGACCACCTATATTAAAGAAGCTGGGTGGTTGAGCGATTTCTGCCAAATTTTCATTGCTCCAGGCGGCTGGGCTGATCAAAAAAAGTGCAGCTAACGTCACCGCTGGACTGAGCAAACCAGTGAAATAGGAATAATAGGTACGCATAGGTTTCTCCTGCCCGAATTCAGGCGTTTACGATTTGTTAAAGTATAACGAATCGCGGCAGGAAACATCCAATGTCAGTGCGCTGTATTTTTACCTTATCGTGCTGTCCAAGCAATCGCCATGAGTATGAGCCAAAGTAGCAGGTAAATATTGCTGGCTATCTGATAACGTAATTGAAGGCGATCAGGAGGGATATTCGTAATCATGAATAAGCGATTGCCTGTTGGTTGATCAATAACATGTGTTGCCGTCTGTAATTGATCTTCTTGTATATCTGTTTTGGCTTGTTCAAGTGCTTGTTGGCGGACAGCTTCCCACTCTTCAGGATCTAATTTGCCATTACTATCTTTATCATAGCCTTCTAATAAAATATGAGGCTGTTGTTTCCATTGAGACAGTATTTGGCTAGTCCGTAAATGGAGATCCGTTTGAGCATTAACGCCGGAGCTGGTGCGTAATTCACCTAATACATACAGCATCTGCCCTGCAAAAATAGCGACTACATTGTGGTGGGTGTCTGAATTGCTAGCAAATACTTCCGCTTTGTTTGGGTATAGTAAGCAAGTACCGTAACCATCATCTAGAATAAAAGGCTCAGTGGTACAAACACCAGGCATCCAAACCGTCGGTGGTAAATTAAAGCGCCCTCGAAAAGTTTCATTTTCTAACAGGCGTGCCATTCCATGTAATTCTACATAACCTTGTGCTCCAGTACTGAGGTGGGTTGTGGGGGTATCAACAATGAGGCGGTAACGGCGATAATGCTCTAGTGATAGGTATAAACACAGTATGGCGGGCACAAATAACCCGCTCAAACCCACAGTCTGCTGAATGATATAAAATAATAGCAACCATAATGGAATTGATTTTAATTGTGCCGCTAGATGAATGAGCTTGCTTTTCCGAGGCATGAGAAAATCAGCAAAATAAGCCAGTGGCAGGTAATCTGATAGCAATACAGATAGTGGCGAGCTTGATTCACCACGGCGACTCATGAGTTGAACAACTCACTCACATTGACATCCTGCTTTTCTGTTGCGTTAAAGGACATCAAGCGGAAGGCGCGAAAGCTGAACATTTTGGCAATGATTAAGTCGGGAAATTGTTCAATGCGAATATTATTAATGGTGGCCGCATCATTATAAAACTCACGTCGATCAGCAATGCTGTCTTCCAGCAAAGTAATTCGAGACTGTAACTGCAAGAAGGATTTGCTGGCTTTGAGTTCAGGATAATCTTCAGCCACTGCAAACAAATTGCCTAAACCTATCCGTAATTGATCCTCTGCCATATTCAAAGCATTCATATCATCATTCTGTATGGCACTGGCTATGCGGTTACGAGCTTCCATGACTCGCTCTAGTGTAGTCTGTTCGTACTGAATGTGTTCCCGACAGACCGCGACTAGTTTGGGGAGTTCTTCATTACGCTGTTTGAGCAATATATCAATATTACTCCACGCTTTTGATGCACTGTTTTTCAATATGATCAATTGGTTGTAGAGCAATACACCCCAAAGAACCACACCTAGCAGTAAAGCAAAAAAGATCAGGATAGATAGCGTCATAATCTTGTTTTCATTATTTTTAGATTAAGGAGTGCTGTGAGTTTAACAATTGGCATGTGTTAAGTGTTTTTGGGCTGATGATTGGCAATGGATGTGGTTTGTGATTGAATGGGTGGAAATCCACTAATTTAAGGTTATTAAAGCATGGTGGCTGTCCGCCTATGACAAGACTCATCAAAGAGCTTGATACTGTTTAGTGGCTGATTTATAAGGGAATCGTGTTTTACCTATACATTGGTGTAGTTCTTTCGTAAACGGCTAATGTATTTTTATGTTTAATTGATTGGAGAACGTTTCAACATGAAAAAATCCTTGCTCACTGCGGCAGCCGTGGCTGCTTTCGCCTTTTCTGCGGCTATTGCTCAAGCTGAAGAAATTACCATCAAGTTTTCTCACGTAGTCGCAGAAAACACACCTAAAGGCCTGATGGCTGAAAAATTCAAGGAGTTAGTGGAAAACAATGAGGCTCTGAAAGGTAAAATCAAAGTTGAGGTTTTCCCAAACTCACAGTTATTTGATGATGATAAGGTCATGGAAGCTATGCTGCTGGGTGATGTGCAATTGGCTGCACCTTCTTTGTCCAAGTTCCAGAAATATAATCCTGAGCTATTGGTTTACGATCTGCCTTTCCTGTTCAAAGATATTGAAGCAGTCGATCGTTTCCAGAAGAGTGAGGAAGGTCAGCGTTTATTGTCTTCTATGCAAGATAAAGGCTATTTAGGCTTAGGCTACTTACATAATGGCATGAAGCAATTGTCTGCCAATGACCCATTGCGTACACCGGCTGATGCTAAAGGCAAGAAATTCCGTATTCAGTCTTCTGATGTATTAGCGGCTCAATTTGAGGCTGTTGGCGGTATTCCGGTCAAAAAGCCATTCTCTGAAGTCTTCACCCTCATGCAGACTAAGGCGATTGATGGTTCTGAAAATCCTTGGTCAAATATTTACTCCAAGAAATTCCACGAAGTACAAAAAGCGATTACTGAATCTAACCACGGTATTTTGGATTATATGGTCATTACTTCCAGTGAGTTTTGGGATGGTCTGCCTGATGATGTGCGCGCTGAATTGAAAAAGGCAATGGATGAAGCCGTTAATTATGGCAATGAAATGTCTCTGGTAAAAAGCGCTGAAGATCGTCAAGCCATTATTGATAGCAAGCGTTCTGAAGTGATTCAGCTCACACCCGAAGAGCGTCAGCAATGGGTGGAAGCGATGAAGCCTGTTTGGAAAGAGTTTGAAGGTAAGATTGGTGCTGATTTGATTGAGTCAGCGCTAAAGGCTAATGAAAGCGAGTAAAGCTTTGCCAGTTGTCTAGATGATAGATGATTACAGTCGTATTAGTATTCCCTGTATCTGGTTTAAAGCCAGATACAGGCTTGTTTGGCTTGGTGGGTTATAGGAGGAGACGGTGATAGAACGTTGGGTTTACCGTCTTGAAGAAAATATCATTGCGCTTTTGTTGGTAAGCATGACGCTGTTGGTGTTTGTCGAGACGATTCTACGATTTGGATTCCATACAGGAGTAATGTGGGCTGAAGAATTAACCTTACATTTATCCGCTTGGATGGTCTTATTTGGCGCTGCCTACGGTTTGCGGGTAGGTGCTCATATCGGCGTTGATTTTTTGGTTAAAAAGTTTTCTCCCGAAGTACAGCGTATCATCGGTTTAGTGATGGTGGCTGCTGCTTTATTCTACTGTGCCCTGTTTATTTATGGTTCTTGGGTTTATTTGGGTAAAATTTACAAAATAGGTATTGAGCTCAATGATATACCTATTAAAAAGTGGATGGCGCACAGTATTTTGCTAATTGGCTTTGTCTTAATCGGGATTCGCTTAATCCTGATTGGCTTGAGTATTTATCGTGGCGATCAAACAATGATCAGTATGCACGACGAAGCTCGTGAAGCAATCGAGTCTCATCAAGAGGTGGTTGCGGAGGCTAATAAATGACGATTACTTTCCTGTTTACTTTATTGTTTGTACTGATTTTCCTGGGAATGCCGATTGCTATTTCCCTGGGTTTAGCCAGTATTACGACCATTCTGCTGTTCTCTAATGATTCACTGGCTTCGATTGCCTTGAAGTTTTTTGAATCACAGTCTGGGCATTACACCTTATTAGCCATTCCTTTTTTTATTTTGTCTTCGGCATTTTTGTCGACTGGGGGGGTGGCAAGACGCTTAATCGATTTTGCTATTGCCGCAGTAGGGCATGTTAAAGGTGGTTTGGCGATGGCTTCGGTCATGGCTTGTATGCTGTTTGCCGCAGTGTCTGGTTCATCGCCTGCTACTGTTGCGGCTATTGGCTCTATTGTCATAGTCGGTATGGTACGGGCGGGCTATCCCATGACATTCGCCTCAGGTGTAATAACCACATCAGGTACCTTAGGTATTTTGATTCCACCCTCTATTGTTATGCTGGTTTATGCTTCTGCGACGGAAGTATCTGCTGCACGTATGTTTGAAGCTGGTTTTGTTCCCGGCTTAATGATGGGATTGCTATTAATGGTTGCTATTTATATGGTAGCGCGTGTCAAAAACTATCCATCCCTAGCTTTTCCCGGTTTCAAGAAATTAGGCATAACCCTTGGTCGAGCCTTAGGTGGTTTAATGCTGATTATTATTGTGCTGGGTTCAATCTATGGTGGCATTGCGAGTCCAACAGAAGCCGCCGCAGTGGCTGCTGTTTATGCTTTTCTAATTGCTGTTTATGGCTATCGTGATATTGGTCCTCTCAAAAATAAGCCTTGGCGCAAAAAGGGTGAAAGCACAGTAATGGCGGCTATTCGCGCCATTTGGCAGCTCCCACAAGTGCTGTTGATGTCTATAAGTGACCAAGAAGTACGTAAGGTGGTATTGGATGCGGCTAAAGTCAGCATTATGTTGCTGTTTATTATTGGCAATGCCATGTTATTTGCTCATGTACTGACAACCGAGCGTATTCCCCATCACATTGCAGGAGCGATTGTGCAGTGGGGATTGCCTGTATGGGGATTTTTGCTGATTGTAAACTTGCTACTGTTGGCGGCTGGTAATTTTATGGAACCTTCGGCCATTCTATTAATTATGGCGCCTATCCTGTTTCCAATTGCGGTACAGTTGGGAATTGATCCCATTCATTTAGGGATTATTATGGTAGTCAATATGGAAATAGGCATGTTAACGCCGCCGGTGGGCTTGAACCTATTTGTCACCTCGGGTATCACCGGCAAAAGTATGGGCTGGGTTATTAAATCAGTCCTGCCTTGGCTAGCCTTAATGTTGTTCTTCTTGATGTTAATTACTTATATCCCACAGATTTCACTCTTCTTGCCGGAGTATTTGGATAAGTTGCGTGGGTTTTGATGGACTTGCCAGTGTTTTATAACAATGTTTTGTAAGATACTTGCCTTTGACCCCTTTCCTTTGAGGAAAGGGGCAGAGAGGCGCTTATTATTTTAGTGAGTAATTATTTTATTTTTTAGACCTGTCTGTTTACGCCATAGTGCATCCAAGCTGGCTACGGCTGCCATATTCACAATGCCCCGCACGGTAGTACTTTCGGTCAAGATGTGTGCCGGATAATTCACTCCCAATAATACAGGACCTACGGGCAAGCCATCTGCCAACATTTTGGTCATATTGTAAGTAATATTAGCCGCTGCCAAGTTTGGACAAACCAGTAGATTGGCCTCACCTTCAAAGGCTGCATTTTCAAATAATTGATCACGGACTTCCTGTGATAAGGCTGCATCAGCGTGCATTTCACCCTCAGCCAATAAATCAGGATATTTTTGGCGAATAATCGCTAAAGCTTCACGCATTTTTAAAGCTCCAGGATCTTGGCGACTGCCAAAGTTGGATTCTGACAGCAATGCTGCTTTGGGCGACATACCAAAATGCTCTACTAACTCTGCGGCCAGAGCAGTATTGTCCGCGATTTGCTCTGCGCTAGGTTCAGCACTGACATGTGTATCGGTTAGAAAGTATGTGCCTTTTTTGAGGATGAGCAAGGTAACTGCGGCTAGGCTTTGTAGCCCTTTGCGGATACCCAATAAAGTACGAATATGGTAAAGGTGTGACAAATAAGAGCCTTCCACGCCGCAAATCATTGCATCAGCATCGCCACAACGCACCATTGTAGCAGCCAGTGGGGTGTTGCGTGATGAAATGACGCGCTGTGAAAAAGGGGGAGTGACACCTTCACGACAGGTTAGGGCGTAATAAGTTTTCTGATGCTTTTCAATATCGGGATTATTGCGTGGGTCAATGATTTCAATATCTATGCCCGTCTTTAGGCGTAGGCCATAGCTTTCTATATTGGCTTGTATATTAGCTGGATTACCCAGCAGTATAGGTTTACAAATGCCATCATCGACTAATATTTGTACTGCATTAATAACACGCTTGGACTCACCTTCTGCAAACACAATACGCTGAGGCTCGTGTTTTGCCATTTCAAAGACAGGCTTCATCACTAAACCAGAGCGGAATACAAAACTGTCTAGTTTGCGCTCGTATTCTACAAAGTCTTCTATGGGACGTGTTGCGACGCCGGTTTCCATCGCAGCTTTGGCGACTCGCGGTGGAATAATAGTCATTAGGCGGGGGTCAAACGGTTTTGGAATGAGGTATTCACGACCAAAACTGAAAGCCTCACCACCGTAAGCAGAAACAACAACATCTGAAGTTTCCCGCGTGGCCAGATCGGCAATAGCTTGGACAGCCGCTAACTTCATGCTTTCATTAATCTCGGTTGCACCCACGTCCAATGCGCCACGAAATAAGAAAGGAAAGCACAGTACATTATTCACTTGGTTTGGATAGTCGCTACGGCCAGTTGCCATAATAGCATCAGGGCGCACTTCGTAGACTAGCTCCGGGCGAATTTCTGGCTCAGGATTAGCCAGCGCTAGAATCAATGGATTGGCAGCCATTTGTTTAACGTGTTCTTGTTTAAGTACGCGTGGAGCGGATAAGCCTAGAAAAATATCTACGCCTTCCATAACGTCATCCAAGGTGCGCGCATCAGTATCAATCGCATAGGCTGAGTTATAGGGGTTCATCTCTTCCTGACGACCTTTATAAATAATACCAAAACGATCATTGACAGTAATGTTCTCCTTTTTTAAACCCATTTCTACCAATAGGTTTAAGCAAGCAATAGCAGCCGCTCCTGCACCTGAGCAAACTAATTTGACCTCTGCTATTTTCTTATTAGCCACTTTTAGTCCATTACTGATAGCGGCGGCGACGCAAATGGCAGTCCCATGCTGGTCATCATGAAACACGGGAATATTCATTTTTTCTTTGAGTCGGCGCTCAATTTCGAAGCACTCTGGTGCTTTTATATCCTCTAGATTAATACCGCCAAAGGTAGGCTCAAGCAAGCTGACGGCATCAACAAAACGGTCAACATCCGTGGTATCCACTTCAATATCAAAAGCATTGACATCGGCAAATTTTTTAAACAAAACGGCTTTGCCCTCCATGACTGGCTTGGAAGCCAAAGCACCAATAGCACCTAAGCCTAAAACGGCTGTGCCGTTACTAATAACAGCGACTAAATTAGCACGAGTGGTATAGAGCGAAGTATTTTGCGGATCGGCTTCAATGGCTAGGCTAGCAGCGGCAACGCCGGGTGAATAGGCCAAAGCTAGGTCGCGTTGGTTAACCATATTCGTGGTAGGGTTTACTTCCAGTTTTCCTGGCGTGGGATAACGGTGGTAATCCAGCGCTGCTCGGTTCAGTTCTTCAGCCATAAGAAATCCTCTGCTACTTTTAAGGAACAAGCTATTAAGTTGCTTATATCTTATAAGTCATATCATAAAGTAGTCTTGAATGAAAATCAGACTTGAAAGGAATTTAACAAAAATTTTTTTAAAGGAATGCGTGTGGCGGGCAGTTAAGACAAGTGATTGTATCCATTAAAAAGAATAGCTCATAAATAATATAAATTCAGGATAATTTTTCTGCATAAGCGATGGTATAATTCTTTCCTTGTTTTAATTTTTTATAATTGCCAAACATGTTCTGTAAATTGCGCTTCATGTATTCACGTAAACCATTAATTGTTACCAGATAAACGCGACCATGCGGTTTGAGGTGCTGTTGCATATCATGCAGCATAATAGCCATCATTTCTTTACCTACTTTAGCTGGCACATTCGAGGCTACCACATCAAAGCGCAATGCAGGATCAATATGCTGAAAAGCATTGCTTAACATGGCTTGGGCATTAGGAAGTTTGTTGAGCTTTGCATTACGATTACTGTACTCAACTGCCATGAAGTCTTTATCCACCATCAAGGTTTTGCCCTGTGGGGCAAGTTTTGCCATGACCAAGCCAATAGGACCGTAACCACAGCCAAGATCAAAGCAATCATCCATCGGTTGAATCTCTAAGTATTTCAGTAGTAATTCCGTGCCTTCATCAATCGTTCGTGGTGAAAAAATACCCCAAGTGCTGGTAAATACAAAAGGATGGCCAGCCAATTCTGCTTCAAAACGAATATCTTGACGAATGCTGTTTAAGTATGACTTATTGGTCATGTTGCATTACCTGCTTGCAAACGGGGAAAAATAGCTTCAGCTTCTGCAAGTGCTGTTTCAAGATCGTTTGCCAATGCACAGTAATGCCCCATTTTTCGGCCTGGTCGCGCTTCTTGTTTACCGTACAGGTGCAGTTTGCTGAGAGGGCTTTGTAATAGATCTTGCCATTGCGGTTGGCTATGACCCCATATATCGCCTAGCAAGTTCACCATGACAACAGCTGTGTGCTGGCTAGGATCAGCAAAGGGTAGGTCACAGACCATGCGTACTTGCTGTTCAAACTGTGAGGTGTAGCAAGCATCTAGTGTATAATGTCCACTATTGTGCGTGCGGGGTGCCATTTCATTAATTAATAAATCCCCTTGGCGTGTGACGAAAAATTCTACTGCCATAACACCGATAAAATCCAGTTGATGGGCGATGCGTCGTGCAGCAGCTTTAGCTTGTTCTGCCAAAGCACCACTGACCCGAGCAGGGGCAATACTTTGGTGTAAAATACCATTTTTATGAATATTTTCTGCTACTGGAAAACAACGGGTTTCTCCTGCGCTATTACGCGCCAGAATGACAGAAATTTCTGTGGCTAAATCGACTTTCTGTTCCAAAACACAAGCTACCTCTTGTAAGCTTTGGAAAGCTTGCTCAAGCTCAGAGGCTTGATTAATGGTGATTTGCCCCTTACCGTCATACCCTAGTCGTGCTGTTTTTAAAATAGCAGGAAACTGGATTTGTTGACGAGCCTTGGCAATGTCTTCAGCTTGGCGAATAGCTACATAAGGAGTAGATGATAAGCCACATTGACGCACAAAATTCTTTTCGACGATGCGATCTTGGGCAATTTGCACCGCATGAGCCGATGGACGCACTGGGCAAAAGCGGGTTAAATAATCCAGTGTGTTTGCTGGGATATTTTCAAATTCAGTCGTAATGACTTGGCACTGTTGACCAAATTGATCCAGCGCATCTGTCTGATCATAAGCCGCCATAATATGCTGGTTAGCAAGCTGTCCGGCGGGGCTATGTGGGTCTGGCTCTAATACAATAACTTTGTAGCCTAGTGTGCGTGCGGCAATGACGAACATGCGACCAAGCTGGCCACCACCCAGCATGCCAAGAGTAGATCCAGGAAGCAGCATAGAATAAATGGATACCTGTAATAATTAGTCAGTTTCAGGAGGTAAGGGCATATTCAGCGCATGTTGGCGTTGTGCCTCACGATAGTCATTTAGTTTTTTGGCTAGGGTTTGATCGTGCAAAGCTAATTGTGAAATGGCAAATAAAGCAGCATTGCTTGCACCTGCTTCACCAATGGCGAAAGTTGCAACGGGTATACCATTGGGCATTTGTACTATGGAGTATAGTGAATCCAAGCCATTTAAATGATGTGATGGAATTGGCACGCCTAATACTGGAATCGCTGTCTTGGCCGCTAGCATACCGGGTAAATGTGCTGCACCCCCCGCGCCTGCAATAATACATTGCAGACCACGCTGCTTGGCAGTATTGGCATATTCAAATAACAAATCCGGCGTGCGGTGAGCTGAAACTACTTTGTATTCATGCGCAACGCCAAATTTTTCCAATTGCTCAACGGCGCTGGACATAATTTTCCAGTCGCTGTTGCTGCCCATGACAACGCCCACCTGTGCTTGCGTCATGCTAGCCTACCCTTGTGTAACGAAAAATCTGCTAGTATATCGCGTCTGAATCTTTCACACTACATTATGAAGCAATGGAGCCGCTGCAAGTATGAGTAAAAATACTCAGCCAGTTATGGAAACGTCTCTCTCACGCTTACCTTTGCTGGCACGGGGTAAGGTGCGTGATATTTATGAGGTGGATCATCAGCACTTATTGATTGTTGCTACCGATCGTTTGTCTGCCTTTGATGTCATTCTTCCTGCTCCTATCCCGGGTAAAGGTGTCGTATTGACACAAGTGGCTAAATTTTGGTTTGAGCACTTAAAGCGTGTGACTCGTAACCATTTGAGCGAGATGACTTTGGATGACTTGCCACTATCTGCTGATGAAAGGTTAATGCTGGCTGAACGCAGTATGTTGGTAAAGCGCCTAAAGCCATTACCTATAGAAGCCATTGTGCGTGGCTATTTGGCGGGTTCAGCGTGGAAGGATTATCAGCAAACTGGTGCTGTGTGTGATGTGCTTTTACCACCTGATTTGCCATTGGCGAGTGAGTTACCTGAGGCTATTTTTACACCTTCGACTAAGGCCGATATCGGGGCTCATGATGTGAATATCAACTTTGCACAAATGGAAAGAAAGCTGGGGAAGCGACTAGCTGAAAAAGTGCGTGAAGTCAGTTTGCATTTGTATGCACAAGCGGTGATTCATGCCAAAGACAACGGTATTATTATTGCAGATACCAAATTTGAATTTGGTTTGGATGAGCAAGATAATCTGGTATTGATTGACGAGATTCTAACACCAGATTCGTCTCGCTTCTGGCCGATGGCTCAATATCAGATCGGTATAAACCCACCGTCATTTGATAAGCAGTTTGTTCGGGACTATTTGGAAACGCTGGATTGGGATAAGACAGCACCTGCACCAGAATTACCGCAAGACATTATTGAAAAAACGGCTGAAAAATATCGAGAAGTCGCTAAATTGATTATTCAGTAAACAGTAGAGGTTGCTAGTGAGAGTTTTGGTGACAGGGGTAGCCGGTTTTATTGGCATGCAGACGGCGCAGTCCTTGTTGCAGCGGGGTAATGAAGTGGTAGGGCTGGATAATATGAATGCTTATTATTCTGTTGCGTTGAAAGAGAGTCGCCTAGCGCAATTAAGGCAACAAGATATGTCCGGCCAGTTTCAGTTTATTCGGATGGATTTGGCAGATCGACAAGGCATGAAGCGTTTATTTGCCGAGCAGGCGTTTGATATTGTCATCAATTTGGGTGGACAAGCAGGGGTACGCTATTCGCTAGAAAATCCTTTGGCCTATATTGATAGTAATATCGTTGGTTTTGCCCATGTGTTGGAAGGTTGTCGGCATCAGGGTGTAAAGCATTTGGTCTATGCTTCCTCGAGTTCTGTTTATGGGGCGAATGAAACCATGCCTTTTTCAGTGCACCATAATGTGGATCATCCGCTATCGCTTTATGCGGCGTCTAAAAAGTCGAATGAACTGATGGCACATACGTATTCGCATTTATATGGTTTGCCGACAACGGGCTTACGGTTTTTTACGGTTTATGGGCCTTGGGGTCGACCTGATATGGCGCCAATCAAATTTACTCAGTCAATTTTGGCTGACAAGCCAATTGATGTTTATAACTATGGTCAACATAGGCGCGATTTTACCTATATAGATGACATTATTGAGGGTATTATTCGCACCGTAGACCATCCCGCTAGGTCAAATTTTGACTGGAATGCTAAACAACCTGATCCCAGCAGCAGTTTATCACCTTGGCGGGTCTATAATATAGGTAACCAACAACCTGTGGAGGTGCTTGATTTTATCGCAGCTCTGGAGGAACAGTTGGGGAAGAAAGCCGAGTTAAATCTGTTACCCTTACAAGTAGGGGACGTACCTGACACCTTTGCAGATGTTGAAGCATTGGTAAAAGATGTCGGCTATCGACCATCTACCCCCGTCAGGGAAGGCGTTAGTCGCTTTGTGGAATGGTATCGGGAATATTATGGCGCTAAAAGCTGATTTTATCAGGCTAAGGACATGCAAAAACTGAAGCAACAACAATTATTTGACCGCGTACTGGAAAAACTACCCGACCACGTAACCCTATTATTGGTTATTTTCAGCGGTTTCTTATTGGCAAGGTTAACCTGGATGCTGTTTCCGGCTGATCCTTCCTTGATGGTATCACTGTCTGAAACTAAAGCTGAGCAAGTCGAAGTGATCAATGCCAATACCAATTCTCAGCAATTGGGGCAGGAAATTGCAGCCTACCATTTATTAGGGCGTTATACCCCTCCGGCTGAACCTACGCTGATGCCAGCGGTGCAACAAGTAGAAGTGGTTACACCACTGCCTAAACCACGTGAGCCAATTAAGCTAGTTGGTGTATATGCCCTGCCAGGCAATGCAGCGCTTGCGATGATTGATGTGCGTGGGGAGCAGCATGTGGTTGGCATTGGCGAGCCGGTGGGTGAAACAAATGCTAAATTGGAAAAGGTATTTGCTGACCGTATCGAAGTAAGTTGGGATGGCGAAAAGCAAGAGGTCAAACTGCCGATGTTGGAAGCCAGTCATGATGTAGCTCCGGCAGCGCTTGATGCTGATCCTGAATATTTTGTAGAACCAGCGATTCCACAGTATAAAGATCCTGCTATGCAAAAGATAATGCAGCAGGATATAGGTATAGATCCGAGCACTGGCGTGCCGATACAACCTGATAGGCATGACGGCAGATCCCATGGCGATGGAAGCGCTGGGGGGTCTGTTCCTAATCAATCACACAGTCAGCCAACAGACGTGGCAAATGGACAAGTTACCAGTCTAGGTAGTTTTCGTCAGCAAATCATGTCAGATAATACCAAGCTGCTGGAGGTTTTACGTCCAGCACCAGTATCGCAAAATGGTCGGTTAACAGGGTATCGTATAATGCCAGGCAGTAATCCCGCCTTGTTTAGCATGACAGGTTTACAGGCGGGGGATATTGTGACTCAAATTAATGGCATTAAATTAAACAGTAACGCTGCCAGCTTACGCGCTATGCAAGTTTTGGCGAACAGCGGTTCGGCCAAGCTTACCGTATTACGTGGTGGACAGGTCACTTCTGTGCAAATAGCTTTTTAGGGTAGCTTACCGCTCCACATTTTAGACCTTGCGCTGTACATCAGTAACCGAAGGTAACTGCATTAGGCGCTCCAAGGTTTCTGATAAATGTCTCCTGTCCTGAATTTGTATAGTAATGTCCATTCTGGCAAATTCTTGATCGTGAAGGGGGCGACTGCTGATGCTAAGTACATTGATATTGGCGCGTGCCAATACTTCAGCCACATCCCGTAGCATACCGGGTTGGTTGTAGCCACAAATTAGAATATCGACAGCGTAGTCTGTTTGATTTCTTCCCCAGCTGATTTCAATCAATCGGTTTTTCTGTTCTTTAGACAAATGGGTAATATTGGGACAGTCGCTACGATGTACGGATATACCACGTCCTTGGGTAATATAACCAATGATGGCATCACCTTGTACAGGCTGACAGCATTGCGCAATTTGCGTGTACAGGTCACCCACACCCCGCACAATAACATCACTGCTTTTAGCCGAAGGTTTTTTCTTAACCTTACGAAAGTGAATTTCACTACTGCGTGAACGAATTAAGGTGTCGGATAATTGGCGTTGGCTAATGTCACCTCTGCCCAATGCAATCAGAAAGTCTCGTTCATTTTGACGACTAAACTGCTGTACTAATTCAGCCAAGCTGAGCTTAGGCAGATTAAGCAGGTGCTTTTCCCGTTCCAGAATAGCTTGACCTTCCTGATAATTTTTTTCGTGATTTTGCTGACGAAACCAATGGTTTATTTTTTGACGAGTGCGAGAAGAACGCACATAGCCTAAGGTTTCATTCAACCAGTTCATTTTAGGACGTGCTTCTTTGCCTGTTAAGATTTCGACCTGTTCACCATTATTTAGCTCATAATTGAGCGGAACAATGGCGCCATTGACTTTGGCACCTTGGCAGCGGTGTCCAATGTCTGTGTGAATCGCGTAGGCAAAATCAATCGGTGTAGCGCCTTTGACAAGATCAATGACACGCCCTTTGGGAGTGAGTACAAAAACACGGTCAGAAAATAATTCGGTATGAAAGTTTTCCAGTAGTTCGCCGTCTTCAACATCATTGTCCAGCAAGCGGCGTAGGGAGGCAATAACTCGTTCCAATGTGCGATCGTGTCGCCCACCCTCCTTGTAACGCCAGTGTGCAGCAACCCCCATTTCTGCGAGCTGGTGCATCTCGGCAGTACGTATCTGGATTTCAACATGGCAACCTTGCGGGCCAATGACTACTGTGTGAATAGATTGATAGCCATTAGGCTTAGGTTTAACAATGTAGTCGTCTCGCTCTTCGGGTATATGCTCCCAGCGCTCATACACCATGCCTAATACTTCGTAGCAGGTTGCTATGTCTTCGACAATAATGCGAATGGCACGTAAATCATATAGGTGGTTAATATCGACCACTTTGCGCTGCATCTTTTTCCAAATGCTGTAAATATGCTTAGGGCGTCCATAGATGCTTGCTTTAATGTGCGTTTTATTAATCATCTCACGGATTAAGGTAATGAAGTTTTCAATATAATTTTCTCGTTCTAAACGAGTATCCGCGAGTGATTTAGCAATATTCCGATATTGTTCTGGCTCAAGAAAACGGAAGGCAAGGTCTTCTAATTCCCACTTAAACTGGCTAATGCCCAGACGATTAGCGAGTGGTGCAAAGATGTCTAATGTTTGCCGAGCTACAATCTGATGCTGGTAATTGATTTCTTGGCGTGCCAACAAGCGCAGGTATTGTAAATGCCAAGATAGCTTAATGAGTACGGCTCTAACATCTTTGATCATAGCTAATAACATGCGGCGCACTTGTTCAGCCTGCTCTTTTTGTGATAGATCCGCGTTATTTTGGGTGTTCTCACGGAAATGATGCAGTGTGAGCATATTTTCACATAAGGTGGCCACCGAACGCCCGTAAGTCTGCTCTACCTCAGCTAGGTCAGTATAATTGGCAAGAGCGGGGGACGATAAGAGTGCAGCCAACAAAGTGGTCTGATCGGCCTCTACCGAACGCAAGTTTTCAGCAACATCTAAAGCATTGGGTTGCAAAGGATCGGTTTGAGTGAGCGAGAGTTCCATCAATTCTTCTATAATGTGACGAATATGATGAAAATCTGCCTGATTTTCGGATACCCACAAGCGTTTGACCCAAGCATCTAGGTCACGCGCACTCATATTAATTGTTTGGCTATGTTGCATAATATTCCTCTTCCTTGTCAGTCTTCATCCTTGAAGTCATCTGGCAAAGGAGTGGTTGCTCAGGAGTTATTTGTATAATCGTTGAAGCCCTGATAAAGCTTTATAATACTTTAATAAGTTGTGTAAGTTCAGCAAAATTCGTCATGACTGCATCAGGATTAAGCCCAGTTAATCCCGCATGACCCTGAGGATTAAACCAAATGGTACGCAAACCCGCTTCACTGGCTCCCCGAATATCCCTTTCCGGGTCGTCGCCCACATACACCATTTCATGAGCCTCTACATTAGCCAGCGCCAAAGCTTGCCGAAAAATAGAGCTGTCTGGTTTGGCAGCGCTAGCCTCAGCCGAACTAAGGGTAAAATTAAACAGATAACCGATACCAATGTGATGCACATCAGCATTGCCATTAGTAATAACGCCTAAGGGGTAGTGTAGACGTAATGCTGCTAATTGTTCTAACACATTCGGAAATAGGCTTACCTTGTTACGTTCCAACCAAAAAGTATGAAACAACTGTTGTGCCAATGGCTCTGTTGGATAGCCGTGTTCGTTCAGGAGTTCCCGTAACCAATTCAGGCGCATTTGCGTCATATTGTATTTTAGTTCCGGGTGAGCTTGGCTAAAGTAGCCTCGGGACTGTATGAAGGCTTCGTAAGAATAGTATTGGGTAATGGAAGGACAGTATCGTTGTAGTTGTTGGTAAAGGTAGCGTTCAGCACGATCTATGACACTATGGCATTCCCATAAAGTGTCATCTAGGTCAAAAGCGATACAGCGAATGGTCATGGTGGAGGTATTGGTCTATGAGTGAGTCTATATTAGCATCAAATGAGTATAATCGCAGATAAGGGTGCAGGTGTAGGCATGAAAAGTGGTTATATGATTTCTTTTAAAAAGATAATTTTAATGTTGGCTCTAGGGTTGCTTTCGATAATAGTCTCCTATCTCTGGTGTGTTTTTAACGAATTTTTCTTTCATCTGGGAGCTTTTTTTCTAGTTTTTTCAGGCTTTGCCTGTGTCTTGTTATTATTAGATAATTTTTTTCAGAATAAATATAATAAATTTTTTCATTTTATGTACTTTTTTATGATAGGTATTTCAGCAATGATCGCAGTCAAACTATATAATTGGATGGGGTGTTAGTCTTGTTGTGGTTTACAGTCTCTTAGAAACTCGCCCCGAATGATATAAGGTTCTTAAATATGACTCCTTGGTTTAATATTTTCTTACAAATGGCTTTAGCATTTTTTAAAGAGGTTGAC
>PDPH01000007.1 GCA_002747435.1 Pseudomonadota bacterium | reverse complement strand
CTATCAAAATCAAAACGCATGGACGCTATGCGTACAGTCTTTTTCGATATGGACTCGACTACCTGGCTGATCAGCTTTACCGCCAGGTTGAAGAGGCTAGGCGAACTTGACCCATTAGCCGATTATTTGGAACAACGCTAACACGGTGCGCTTGACCTGACACCCACTCATAACTTGTATACTACCGATTATCACGAACTCAGGAGTTTTCCCCATGAAATTTACAGTTGAAAAAATGATGTGTGGTGGCTGTGTCAGCAATGTCAAAGCCAAGTTGGAAGCCTTAGACGGCGTGGATAGCATCACCGTTGATTTGGAAACGGCAAGTGCCGAGGTACAAGGCGATATTGAACCTCAAAGGGTGATTGATACCCTGACTCAAGCCGGTTATCCGACTGCCTTACGGGAGGAGTAAAACATGGCTACGTTTAGCAATGTTGCCAGTGATAACCCATCTGCGGCATACACCACTATTCGCTTATCCGTCGCAGGCATGATGTGTGCGGGTTGTGTTGGAGCGGTGGAAAAAGCCTTAACAAGCGTGGCCGGTGTGCAAGAAGCCCATGTTAATTTGGCAGAACGTACCGCGCTGGTGAAAGGTGAACCAGATGAAACAGCCTTGGTGCAGGCTGTCAAGCAAGCAGGTTTCAATGCCGCCGTCATGCGTGGTCGGGCGGCTGAAGCGGAAAAAGAAGCCCATGAGCAACAGCAATACCAAACTTTATGGAAGCGGGTTTGGGTGGCCGGTCTTCCAGCTTTATTAATGCTCATAGCTGATATGTTGCTGGGAATTCTGCCGGATGTTGTCAGTGGACGCGGCTTTTGGTTAGGGATTAGTGCGCTCACTTTAGCGGTGATGATCTATGCAGGCGGCCACTTTTTCAAAGGGGCTTGGCAACAGCTCCAGCATGGCAGCAGCAATATGGATACGCTGATTGCGCTTGGCACGGGGTCGGCTTGGTTTTATTCGACACTGGTAGTGCTCTTCCCTGAAGCTGTACCGTCGCTGGCACGGCATGCTTATTTTGAAGCGGCTTTGGTAATTATTGCACTGATTAACCTCGGGCATGCTTTGGAAATGCGCGCACGCGGGCGTACTTCAGCCGCGATTAAAAACCTCATGAATCTACAGCCACCCATCGCCCACGTGCTGCGTGATGGTGTGGAAATAGATGTACCACTGGAAGAAGTCGGCTTAATGGAAAGCTTACGAGTGCGCGCGGGTGAAACCATTCCACTGGATGCTGTGGTCTTGGAAGGTGAAACCCGTGTGGATGAATCCATGCTCACGGGTGAGTCAGAGTCCGTACACAAACAGCAAGGGGCTCAAGTGACAGGCGGAACGCAAAACCTTTCTGGCACACTACTGATTCAAGTCAGTCATATTGGCGCGGATACTGTCTTGGCACACATTATTGAGCGGGTGCGGGAAGCACAAAGCTCCAAACCTGCCATTGGGCGCTTAGCGGATAAAATCGCCTCAGTATTTGTACCCGTGGTAGTCAGTATTGCTGTGTTAAGCTTTATTTTATGGTATTGGCTGGGACCCGCACCTTCTTTAAGTTATGCCCTAGTCACCTCGATAACCGTATTGGTTATCGCCTGCCCTTGCGCTTTGGGCTTAGCCACACCCATTGCAATTATCGCGGGCATAGGCAAAGCAGCACAAGCCGGTATTTTGGTGCGCAATGGCGAAGCCCTGCAACAAGCTGCCAAGATTGATACGGTCGTCTTAGATAAAACAGGCACCATCACCCAAGGCAAGCCCGTCTTACAAAGTATACACAGCGCACCGGATTACGCTGAAACAGAGGCATTACGCCTTGCTGCCAGCCTTGAAAAAGGCTCGGAACACCCCATTGCTCAGGCACTGCGCCAAGCGGCTTTGAATAAACAACTCAGCACCCTAACAGTTAGCGACTTTCAGGAACTAAGTGGTCATGGTGTCAGTGCACAATACGAAGGCACGCGCTATTATCTAGGCAATACGCGCCTCATGCAGCATCAGCAATTAGATATAAGCGCTTGGCAGGCTGCTTTACAAAGCCTTGATGCACAAGGTCAAACGCCATTATTTTTAGCCAATGAGCAACAAATCTTAGCTTTATTAGGTGTGGCAGACGCCTTAAAAGATGACGCAATTGCCAGTATTCGTGCACTACAAGCGCAAGGTTTGACAGTAATTATGCTCACTGGTGATCGTCAAGCGGTGGCAGAACGCATTGCCAAGCAAGTAGGCATTGAGCGGTATTATGCCGAAGTATTGCCTGAAGCTAAGCTAGAACGCATTAGCGCATTACAAGCCGAGGGACGCACCGTGGCTATGGTGGGGGACGGCATTAATGATGCACCCGCTCTAGCGCGTGCAGATGTGGGTTTTGCCATTGGTGCGGGGACAGATGTGGCCATTGCAGCAGCGGATGTGACTTTAGTCGGCAGTTCTTTGCAAGGCATTAGCCGTGCCATCCACATTTCCAAAGCGACCACCCGTAATATCTGGCAAAACCTGTTTGGCGCATTTGTGTATAACAGCCTTGGCATTCCTATCGCAGCAGGGATTTTATACCCTGTGATGGGTGTATTGCTCAACCCCATGTTGGCAGGCGCTGCGATGGCTTTGTCTTCCGTCACTGTGGTGACAAATGCCAATCGTTTAACGCGCTTGAAGGTGGAATAAGGCGGGGTATTGAGCAGTCAGTTTGGAAGATTGGTCGGTTTTACAGAACGACGGCTGAAAGTGTGAAAAGGTGTTTTACCAACTGTACTACAGGCAAAAAAAACCGGACAAAAGTGCTGTCCGGTTAAAGTTTAGAGTATAATAATCAGCCTAAAACACACATTTAGTGTCTGCTTGGATAAAACAAGAACAGCTAGTTTAATGCTGTTTGCTTGTTATCGCTTGTCATTAATTTTGCTTATGTCCCATGCAAACCACCACTCACACAAGGACAAATGGACAGAAACAGCAGCCTGATGGGGAAACAGACTGGACTTTATTGGCTTAGCCTCTTAATCTGAAAGCGTTCCATCGCAGAGAATACCCATGACCGTCATGATCACACCGAATTCACCAACTGCCAACAACGCTGATCAACTACGCTACCCCATTGAAAAATCACTAGAAGCAGGTCACTATCAAGCGATAGTACCGGGTATATACTGGCTGCGTATGCCACTTCCTATTTACCTCAATCACATTAATTTGTGGCTATTGGAAGGTGAATCAGGTTTTAGCATTGTCGATACCGGCTGGGCAACGGATGAGAATATTGCCGTCTGGGAAAAAGTAGAACAACAGCTATTCCAAAAGCGTCCGGTACAGCACATTATTGCAACACACATGCACCCGGATCATATAGGTCTGGCGGGCTGGCTAACAGAAAATTACCAAACCCAACTGTATATGTCGCGGGCAGAATACCTTAATTGCCATTTATTGCTGCGCTACAGTCACGAACAAGCCCCTGCTGAGGCGATTGCCTTTTATCGTGCCGCCGGTTACAGCGAATATCAGTTGCAAAAATACCGTGCTCATTTTGGGCAATTCGGCCAGTTTATTCGTAACCTGCCTCATGCTTATCATCGCCTTATCGATCAGGATCAATTAACACTAGGCGACCAAAGCTGGACCATTGTGGTAGGGCACGGCCACTCCCCTGAGCACGTCTGCCTCTACAATGCCGAACAGAATATTTTTATTGCCGGGGATCAGTTACTACCGACAATCTCATCCAATGTGAGTGTCTGGCCGACCGAACCTTATGCCGATCCTTTACAAGAATGGCTAGCAAGCTGCGAGCGCTTGCTTAAGCTGCTGAATCCAGACACCTTGGTATTGCCCGCACACGGCAAACCTTTTTATGGTGCACATTTACGTTTGCGTCACTTGATACAGGAAATCACAGATAACCTCGACAAATTGACAGACTTTTGCCGTGAACCTCGACGTGTTGTCGATACCTTTAGCGTGCTGTTCAATAGCACCATCACCAACACAAATCTTATGATGGCTACGGGTGAAGGTTTGGCACATTTACACTATCTAAAAAACCAAGGGCTGATTGAAGTCAGCCGAGAGAATGGTGTGGACTATTGGCGACGTCACTAATCTGGCTGCTTGTGTTTGTGTTTTTTGTGTAAGGCATCCATGTGCCGCAACAAACATCCATAGTCAACCTTCACAAAGTGCTAAACAGAACAAAAACAAGACTATAGCAAGCTTGCTTAACAGGCTAAACTCTCTTCGCTAAACCCTCTTCCCGAATTTTCAGCCCCACCTTGGCCGCTAAATCCACAAAGCCCGGAAAAGAGGTATTGACCGTTGCACAATCATCAATATAAATAGGTTCAGCCGCTCGTAAACCTGCCATACTAAACGCCATGCCAATGCGGTGGTCATTGTGGCTGGCAATAGTTGCTCCTCCTAACTGTCCACCTTGAATCACAATACCGTCCGGCATCGGTTGAGCCTCAATACCACAAGTTTGCAAACCCTCTGCCATGACTTGAATACGATCACTTTCCTTGACACGCAATTCCTCCGCTCCTGTTAAAACCGTCTCGCCTTTAGCACAAGCCGCTGCAACAAACAGAACCGGAAATTCATCAATCGCCAAGGGTACTAACTCTTCGGGAATACGAATACCTTTTAAAGGCGCAGAGCGAACCTGAATATCCGCCACCGGCTCACCGCCTACCTCGCGCTGATTCAGTAGCTCAATATCCGCTTCCATTAAGCGCAAAATATCAATAATACCTGTGCGAGTCGGATTAATGCCAACATGCTCCAAAATCAAATCAGAACCTTCAGCAATACTAGCGCCCACCATAAAGAAGGCAGCCGAGGAAATATCAGCAGGAATATCCAAATGTGTCGCCATCAACTGACCACCACCTTGCAAGCTAATCTTATTAGCTTCCGTCAGCACCTCATACCCAAAACCACGCAGCATACGCTCGGTATGATCACGAGTAGGCGCAGGTTCCGTTACTGAAGTCGTCCCTTCTGCATACAAACCCGCCAGTAAGACCGCCGACTTCACCTGAGCACTTGCCATTGGCATCTCGTAATGAATGCCTCGCAAAGTCTGCCCACCGTGTACTTGTAAAGGAGGCGTGCCCTTTGCAGTCGTGGTAATCGCCGCCCCCATTTGGCTTAACGGCTCTGTAACCCGTTTCATAGGGCGCTTGGACAAGGAGCTATCACCTGTCATACTAACCGCAAATGACTGACCGGCCATTAGACCGGCCATCAACCGCATGGAGGTTCCCGAATTTCCCAAGTCCAATGCTGACTGGGGCGCTTTTAGGCCGTGCATCCCCACACCTTGGATAATAAGCTTGCCGCTGTTATCAGGTCCTTCGATATTCACGCCCATCTGCCGAAACGCGCTTAACGTCGCCAAGCAGTCTTCGCCCGGCAAAAAACCATTGACTTCCGTTCGGCCTTCAGCCAAAGAAGCAAACATAATGGAACGGTGCGACATAGATTTATCACCGGGTACGCGAATACGCCCACGCAACGCACCGCCCGGTTGCACGGCAAAACAAATGGATTGATGACTCACACTGTGTTTCCTGGTTCAAAACGGGCGATATAATTATCTCGCGCTTGCTTGGCCTTTTCCATACGCTGGCGCAGCGCATCGCCGTTTTGTTGCTGAATAAGACGGGCAAATTCTGCCAAATTGCTTTGTAAAGCGCCAATCACGCTCAAAATCGCTGAACTATTGTGCAGACAAATATCACGCCACATGACCGGATCGCTGGAAGCAATGCGTGTAAAATCACGAAACCCACCAGCGGCATAACGCAAAATATCTTCCCGTTGCGGCATATTTAATAAGGTATCGACCAATGAAAAAGCCAGAATGTGCGGTAAGTGGCTCGTTGCCGCCAATACCTCATCATGTAAAGTGACTGGCATATGCTCCACTAAAGCACCACACACTTCCCACATTGCCGTGACCCGGGCTATCGCAGCCGTATTCGTATGGGTTTGAGGTGTCAAAATAACACGACGCTGCTGGTATAAATCTGCAATCGCAGCCTCTACACCCGTCCGCTCACCGCCTGCAATCGGATGACCTGCGACAAAGCGAGAAAAATCTTTTCCCATGACTTCAGCCACCTCAGCCACAATCGACGCTTTGGTACTGCCTGCATCGGTTAAAATCGCCTGCTCTGGTAGAGCAGGCTTGATCTGCTCCAATAAAGACCGCATTGCCCCCATCGGTACAGCCAGCAGTACCATATCAGCGTCTTGTACCGCAACGACTGGATCAAGCTCATAATGGTCGATCACCCCCAAATCGACTGCTTTTTGCAAGTGCTGCGCATTGCGACTGCACCCCAGCACTTCATTGCAATAATGCGCTTGACGCAAGGCCAATCCTAAAGAACCACCAATCAAACCCACCCCAAAAATCACCAGTTTATTAATCACGCCTGCAATACCTTTTGCAATGCGCTAATACAACGCTGATTTTGGGTTTGCGTTCCAATAGTAATGCGTAAGTGCTGTGGTAAGCCATAGCCTGCAATCGGACGGACAATCACGCCTTCATGCAATAAGGCTTCATAAACAGCCGCTGCATTGCGTTGCGTGTCAAGGGTAATAAAATTGCCTACAGATGGAATAAAAGACCAATGATTGGCTTCACAGGCAGCCATCCATTGCTGCAAACCAGCGCGGTTGATCGCCACACTCTGCTGCACAAAAGCTGCATCTTGCAAAGCGGCTTGCGCTGCCAGCAAGGCCAAGCTATTAACATTAAAAGGCTGGCGCACCCGATTAAGCATATCAGCAATCTCAGGACTCGATACGGCATAACCCACCCGTAAACCGGCTAAGCCATAAATCTTGGAAAAAGTGCGCGTAACAATTAGATTAGGACATTCCTCCAAGTATTCAAGTGCATTAGGGAAATCAGGCTCCTCGACATACTCCGTATAAGCCTCATCTATCACGACAATCACATCAGCAGGTACACGCTGCATAAAATTCTGTAACTCAGTACGCTTCAGCCAAGTACCTGTAGGATTATTAGGGTTAGCGATAAACACGACGCGAGTATGTTCATCAATCTTTGCCAATAAATTAGCTAGATTATGCCCATAAGGCATGCTCTGGTGTTCAGCAGGCTCAGCCTTAGCAATACGTAGCTCAGCCCCAACCGCCTGAGTAGCCAGCGGATAAACGGCAAAAGCATATTCCGAAAACACTACCGCCCGTCCAGGTCCCAAGTAAGCACGCGCAATCATATCTAGCACATCATTGGAACCATTACCCAAAGTAAACTGTTGCACCTGCAAACCCAAGTGTTCTGGCAAGTGTTTTGCCAGCGCAGCTTTCAGTTGATAGCCACTCCCATCGGGATAAAATGCCAAAGTTGTTAAAGCTTGTTGCAGTGCTTGCACAGCCTTAGGGCTGCTACCTAATGGATTTTCATTCGAAGCGAGTTTTAGACTATCTTTAATACCCAACTCGCGCTCCAGCTCATCAATCGGTTTACCCGGCTGGTAAGGCTGCAAGGTTTGTACACCCGCAACCGCCAAATGGCGATAATCAACAGTTTGCATGCTGTGCTTGCCTGACATTAAAAGACAACATTCAACCATAAGCCTTGTGAGTTTGCCAGCAGAGTTCAGTATGATGCCTGCCTAAACCAGACTAAACCAGAACTTGATTAATGTCCTGAATAAGTGCTAGCGGATCCTGGGCTTGCGTAATGGGTCTGCCGAGCACAATATAATCAATACCAGCTTCCTTGGCTTGCTGAGGCGTCATGACACGTGCTTGGTCATCTTGCGCACTACCGACTGGACGAATGCCAGGTGTTACTAATATAAAATCCTTGCCTAATTGCGCTTTCAGTGTCACGGCTTCCTGTGCAGAACACACTACGCCATCCAAACCACTTTGTTGGGTCAATTTAGCTAAGTGAACCACTTGCTCCACCGCTTGCTTAGCTTGCACACCTATTTTACTCAGTTGCACCTGATCCATTGATGTCAATACAGTCACAGCGATCAATTTCGGCGCTTGTTCAAACTCAGCCAGAGCCTCGCGCGCCGCCAGCATCATTTTATCGCCTCCCGAGGCATGTACATTCAGCATCCAAACGCCCAAACGCGCCGCAGATTTACACGCGGCAGCAACGGTATTGGGAATGTCGTGAAACTTTAAATCCAGAAAAACATCGAAGCCTAAACCGACCAGCACTTTTACCAATTCAGGTCCTGCTGCTACAAATAGCTCAAACCCCACTTTCAACTTACATTGTGAGGGATCAAGCTGTTTGGCAAAGAGCAGAGCTGTTTCAGCCTCAGGAAAGTCCAGCGCAACAATCAATTGTGTACTCATATTTATCTCTTCATCTCTTCAGGTATGTTGAATAGTGTCCCATTGATGGCAAGCTGGACAACGCCAGCGGTATTCAGACATTTTGTAACCACAATGCGTACACTGAAAACGCGCTAATGTCTGTAATAAACGCGACAAAGCTTGACTCAGCTCTTGTAGGGATTGCCCTGGGTCTTTTTCCGGCAGCATATCCAGAAAAAAATCAGCCGTTCGTGAAATAGCTTGCACCGTTAGCGGTGCATGCTGCAAATGGTGGGCAACCTGTGGCAATACGGCTTGTTGCTGCCCCGTTTCATGCGCCAAGCTTAGTAAGGCCGGAAACAAGTGCACATCTTTGCTAGCTGCATATTCAGCGACCACAAACTGTAGCATCTGCCGCAATTCAGCCGGTTGATCAAAGACCTCCAGCAAACGCCTACCCAACATACCCAATAAGCGCCGATCATTCTCAACGGCTTGTCGAAAATGTTTCAAGGCTAATTGCCGATCACTATGAGCTAAAGCTAATTCAGCTTTTAGTACATGCACGCGGGAAGACTCAGGCTGTATGGTAGCGGCTTTTTTTAGCTTCTCACTCATTTGATACAGCGCATTTTTATGCAAATACTGCTCTGCCTGTTCACAAAGATAATGCACTAGTAACTGATTGCGCCCGGAACGATTTGCTACATTACAATCGGACAAGGCAATGGCCTTATCCCACTCTTGCAATTGCTCATAAATATGTCTTAAGGGTGCGCAAGCTTGCATATTTTTAGGATAATTCTGCATTAACTCCCGAAATACACTTTCCGCACGATCCAGCATACCCGCTGCAAAAAAATCCTCCCCCAAAGCCAACATCGCTGCTTGACGTTGACTACTACTCAAATCGGGACGTGCCACCAAATGCTGATGTATGCGCAATGCACGATTCACCTCACCCCGATTGCGAAATAATTTCCCCAAAGCCAAAAAGGTATCAGCAGTCTGCGCATCCAAAGCAGGAAACTCCAAAAAAGTATCCAGTGCCTTATCAGGCTCTTCATTCAATAAATAATTGATACCACGTACAAAACGAGTGGAATGATCTTGCTGGCTAGACTTGCGACTTTGCAAGTTTTGATTACGTCGAGCCGTGCGCCAACCAGAGTAAAACGCCAGCGGCAACAGCAAAAACAGGATTTCCAGCATTCAGGAACAGCTTTATGGGTTAATACGAAGCCAGCAAAACAACTGACTCCGCTTTAAAAACAGCAAGGAAAAAGGTTCGCTAATCTTGAATAGCATACTGCTCACGTGAATCATTAACACGTTCACGCAATTCTTTGCCCGGTTTAAAGTGAGGCGCATATTTCGGCGGCAAACTCACTTGTTCCCCCGTTTTCGGATTACGCCCTTTACGGGCAGTACGATGATGCAAGGAAAAGCTTCCAAACCCCCTTATTTCAATACGTCCGCCACTGGATAAGGTTTTACTCATGGATTCCAGCAACAGTTTGACAGATAACTCTACATCTTTACCGCTGAGATGACTCTGTTTGCGGGTAAGAATATCAATTATTTCAGACTTGGTCATCCGTTACACTCCTGAAGTATTTGACCGGAAGAAAAAATTATTAATGACTAGGCTGCTTGCGGGGCAGAAAGCGAAGCCTGCAATATGACAGGCTTCTCGATAAGGAATAAGACCATCCTTGGCCTATACGCTCCATTGAAATGAGCGCAATTAATCGCTAATCGCTCATTTGTTCCTTGAAGATATCACCTAATGAAGTTGAAGCAGAGCCTTTACTGTACTCTTTCATTACACGAGCTTCTTCTTCATTTTCCTTGGCCTTAACGGACAAGTTAATAGCACGCGTCTTACGATCAACGCCCATGAACTTGGCTTCAATATCATCGCCTTCGTTCAAAAGCGAGCGCGCATCTTCTACACGATCACGAGACAACTCAGAAGCACGTAAAATGCCTTCAATGCCATCACCTAGATCAATACGCGCCGATTTAGCCGTCACTTCAACTACTTTACCCGTGACCACACTGCCTTTCGCGTGTGCTGCAACAAAATTAGAGAATGGATCTTGTTCTAATTGCTTGATACCCAGCGAGATACGCTCACGCTCAGGATCCACCGCCAGCACCACAGCTTCCACTTCATCACCTTTCTTGTAATTGCGTACCACTTCCTCGCCAGGCGCATTCCAAGAAATATCAGACAAGTGTACCAAACCGTCAATGCCACCCTCCAAACCAATAAAGATACCAAAATCAGTAATGGATTTAATTTTACCAGATACTTTATCACCTTTATTGTGGGAAGCGGCAAACTCATCCCAAGGATTAGGCTGACATTGTTTCATACCCAAAGAGATACGACGACGATCTGCGTCAATATCCAAAATCATGACTTCAACTTCATCACCCAAGGTAACTACTTTAGCAGGATTGACATTCTTATTCGTCCAATCCATTTCAGAAACGTGTACCAAACCTTCTACGCCATCTTCGATTTCAACGAAGCAACCATAATCCGTCAAATTGCTGACCTTGCCAAACAGACGTGTTTCGCGTGGGTAACGACGCACCAAATCTTGCCAAGGATCTTCGCCCAATTGCTTGAGCCCCAAAGAAACACGGTTCTTATCCTTGTCAAACTTGAGGACTTTAACCTCAATTTCATCACCAATACTGACCACTTCGGAAGGATGCTTAACGCGCTTCCAAGCCATGTCCGTAATGTGCAACAGACCATCGATACCACCCAGATCCAAAAATGCACCGTAATCGGTGAGATTCTTGACCACGCCTTTGACCACTTGATCTTCTTCGAGATTTTCCAGCAGTGCATCACGTTCAGCGCTATACTCTTCTTCAACCACGGCACGACGAGAAACGACGACATTGTTACGCTTCTGATCCAACTTAATCAGCTTGAACTCTAGTTCCTTACCTTCCAAATAAGCAGTATCACGTACTGGACGCACGTCTACCAAGGACCCAGGCAAGAAGGCACGAATATCGCTCAACTCAACCGTAAAGCCACCTTTGACCTTGCCGGTAATAATACCTGTAACGATTTCATCGTTATTGAAGGCTTCGTCCAGCACTTCCCAGGCACGCATACGACGGGCTTTTTCACGCGACAAGCGGGTTTCACCAAAACCGTCCTCCACAGTATCCAACGCCACTTCAACAAGATCACCAACTTGAACAGTGATGTCGCCCTTGTCGTTTTTGAACTGTTCCGCTGGAATAACGCCTTCCGACTTTAAACCTGCACTTACAATAATAAAGTCAGGGCGCACGTCAATAACGGTAGCGTTAACCAAAGAGCCTGGCTTCATTTGGGTATAGGAAAGGCTCTCTTCAAACAGTTCTGCAAAACTTTCAGTCATGAATTAAATTACCTGTTAAATATAACTAATGTGCGTCATTACATCCTGTGATGACGGGCAAAAAATAAAAAGCCCGGACATCCATGTCTGGGCCTCTCAATTCTCTAAACAACAGCACTACAGCTTTCGCAGTATAAAAGCCAACACCTCATCCGGTGTCATCTCACTGCTATCAATCACGATGGCATCTTTCGCAGGGCGCAGTGGCGCTACACTGCGCTGACTGTCGCGTTCATCGCGCATGCTTATATCGCGTTCAAGGTCAGCTAGGCTAGCACTAATCCCCTGATTACTCAACTGTTTTAGCCGTCTTTCTGCTCGCACACGTGGACTTGCGGTTAGAAAAACTTTACATGTGGCATCAGGAAAAACGACCGTCCCCATATCCCGACCATCCGCGACTAAGCCAGGTTTACGGCGAAAAGCACGTTGCTGTTCTATCAAGGCGCTCCTCACTTCACCATGAGCAGCAATACACGAAGTTGCCTCAGAACACTCGGGGGTACGGATAGCTACAGTAACATCCCTATTATCGTGCCAAACGCGGCCATTTTCAAAGTGCAACTGCATGTTTGCTATAATCCTAAGCAAAGCCGGTACATCATCCAAGGCAATCGCCTCGCGCAAAGCCGCTTCAGCCGCTGCACGGTAAATAGCACCGCTGTCCAATAAATACCAGTTCAAACTGCCTGCTACAGCAGCAGCAATCGTACCTTTGCCCGCTCCGGCAGGACCATCAATCGTCAATACAGGTACAACAACACTCATGCACTATCTCCTGATTCTGCACAAACTGGAATATCTGGCAAACTGGTATGAACATCAGCATTCTGCGCCCGATGCCGCAAGGCATGATCCATTAAGGTCAAGGCTAACATCGCCTCGCAAATCGGCGTAGCTCTGATACCCACGCAAGGATCATGCCGCCCCTTAGTCATCACCTCAACCGCCTCGCCCTGTAAATTCACGGTACGACCAGGTAAACGCATGCTAGCCGTCGGCTTAAAAGCGGTATGTACAATAATAGCCTGCCCTGAGCTGATTCCACCCAAAGTCCCACCGGATTCATTCTGTAAAAAACCTTGCAGGGTCATTTCATCCCGATGCTCAGTACCTTTTTGGCTAACTGCACGAAAACCTGCACCGATTTCCACCCCCTTAGCCGCATTAATACTCATCATGGCATAAGCTATATCAGCATCCAAACGATCAAAGATGGGTTCACCCCAGCCAGGCGGTACACCTGTCGCTACGGTAGTAATTTGCGCCCCTACTGAATTGCCTTCTTTGCGCAAAGCATCCATATAAGCTTCCAGCTCAGCGACTTTGGCCACATCGGGGCAAAAGAAAGGATTGCTTTCCACCGCTTCCCAAACAAACTGCTCTGGCTTAATTGACCCCAATTGCGATAAATAAGCACGCACCCTGACACCATAGCGCTCTAGCAAGTATTTCTTGGCAATCGCCCCCGCAGCCACCCGCATGGCGGTTTCCCGCGCTGAAGAACGCCCACCCCCCCGATAATCACGCAAACCATACTTCTTATAATAAGTATAGTCTGCATGGCCGGGACGAAAGCGATCCATAATCGCCGAATAATCTTTAGAGCGCTGATCCTGATTCCAAATCAATAAGGCAATGGGCGTGCCGGTGGTCTTGCCCTCAAAGACCCCTGATAGAATCTGAACTTCATCTGGCTCACGCCGCTGTGTGGTATGACGGCTTTGACCGGGCTTACGCCTATCCAGATCATGCTGAATATCTGCTTCACATAAATCCATACCTGGCGGGCAACCGTCTACAATGCAACCAATGGCCGCACCATGACTTTCGCCAAATGAGGTAAGGGTAAATAATTTTCCAAAGGTATTTCCTGACATGCCGTGATTGTAACAGGCTGCAAGCAGGACAGGAACTAGTCCAGCAGGCAACTGGCAAAGGCCAGAAAAATCTACAGATCATAAGCTACCCGTGCAGACATTGATTGAATCAAGGGCAAAAGGGAAATTTATGATCTATCATGACTTGACAACTACGAAAAGATTGTTTACTGGTTTTCTTTGCTCTATAACCAGTCAAAAGAACCGTAGGACTGCGTACTTGACCCAAAACAGAAAGTCCTGCTAAGCCTGTTGCGAAAAATCCAGCAGATGAACCACTTCCAGCTTCTCCTTCAAAATGGCTTTGCGCTACGTGCTGAGATCGCTGTGCTGACTGCTATATCGCCCGAACAAGTTTTTTCCCAGTGCATAAACATCCGGCTTACAGGCTTTATCTCGCTCGATTTTCTCCAGAGTGGAGCCGAGATAAACATAAACAGTATATAAAAAACACCGACAAAACCGGTTAACCACATCCACCAGGACGCACCGGAAGCAATAGGTGGTTTAATATTGCCACTTAAAATAAATGATAAGAAAAATGACGCTACCATACCGCCAAGGTATAAATAAAATGTAGCCTGTATCTGTGTTGCGTGTGTTGTATTTCTGAAAGCTTGAACCATCGCCAACTGCAAAGGTATGATAGCCCCACCAAGTAAACTGATAAATACATAAAACAGGTTTTTCATAAAAACACCTCGAGCGGTACAGTATACCGTTCATGTTCACCCTCACCGAACGATAACACGTGCTCACCCTTATATTATACAACACCAAACCTAATATAATTGCAATACATTGGCCATATTCCAGTGAACTCTGAATAAATCCACCACTAAATCAGTAACATTCCCCCCGCTGATAGCGCAGCAGGGCATTAAGCACGGAGGCGGTGATAGCTGAGCCACCCTGACGACCCAGCACGGTAATACATTCCACATCCAATGCCTGATGCTGATCCCAGAGTGCCTGTTTGGATTCGGCGGCACCGACAAAGCCCACTGGAATACCAATAATCAGAGCCGGTTTAGGCACTCCCTGTGCCAGCATTTCCAGCAAACGAAACAACGCAGTCGGCGCATTGGCAATTAATACAATGCTGCCTGCCAAATGTTTATGCCACAAATCCAGTGCTGCCATGGAACGGGTTTCGCCGTGCTGCCTAGCTAAAGCAATAGTCCGGGGTGTGTTGAGAAAGCACAAAGGTTCACTTTGAACCATGCGCTTGGTAATGCCATGTTTGACCATCTCTACATCACACAACATCGACGCGGACTGCGCCAAGGCGGCCAAACCGGCGGCACAAGCGTCCGCGCTGAAACGGATATGCTGAAAAAGTTCGGGCACACCGCAACTGTGCACCATGCGCAAGGCGACTTGCTGTTCTGCCGGACTCAGGTGATCAAGCTCCAGCAGTTCACGGATCTGCCAGAAGCTTTCCTGCTCAATGCGGGTGGGATCTTGGATGTACTTATTCATGATGTTAGGGAAAAAAACAGGCATTAAGTGGTTAGCTCCATGCCTGTTTTCATTATGCTTATTAAGATAATTTACGCCTATCTTTTCCAAATATCCATATCAATTTGACCGCGTAATTCAGGATAATCTTCAGCGTGGAAGGTCGGCTTGTTGCCTGCTTTTTTCTGGGCGAAATAATCATTAGTCAATTTCACCACCGTACCGGATAACAAGACAATCGCCACTAGGTTAATCGTCGCCATTAAGCCCATTGAGGCATCCGCCGCATTAAAGACGGTTGTCACCTGCTGAACCGCACCCCAAATCACCATAGCCAGCAAAGCACAGCGCAAAAGGGTAAAACCGACCTGATTACCAGCGCCTAAATACGTAAGCGCATTTTCTGCATAGGAATAGTTACCAATAATTGAGGTAAAGGCAAAAAACAAAATGGCAATGGCAACAAAGTGCATACCTGCCACACCAATATGCGCTGACAATGCTTGTTGTGTTAATTCAATACCGGTTAAACCCGATCCGGGTTCAAGCAGGCCGGATAACAAAATCATTAATGCCGTTGCGGTACAAATCAGTAACGTATCAATGAACACCCCCAATGCCTGCACAAATCCCTGTGATGACGGGTGATGCGGTACAGGCGTGGCAACTGCGGCGATATTAGGGGCCGAACCCATACCGGCTTCGTTGGAGAATAATCCGCGTTTAACGCCATTCAGCATCGCCGCTACGATACCCCCAGTGACACCACCAACAGCCTCCTGTAGGCCAAATGCACTTTTAAAAATCAATGCCAAAACTTCAGGTACAGCGGTAATATTCATGATTAATATGACAATGGCCAACAATAAATACAAAATCGCCATTATCGGAACAATGACCTCGGCAACGCGAGCAATATTGCGAATGCCTCCAAAAACGACTAAAGCGGTAACCACAGCAATACCAATGCCAACATACAATTTATCGAAACCGTAGGCATTACTTAAAGCGGAAGAAATCGAATTCGCCTGTACTGCATTAAACACCAAGCCAAACGAAAGAATCAAAGCCAATGAAAATAACGCCGCAAAAAAGCGTGAATTTAATCCTTGAGCAATATAAAAGGCTGGGCCACCTCGATAAGTCCCCGATTCGTCTTTGATTTTATAAAGCTGTGCCAGCGTACTCTCCGAATAAGCGGTTGCCATACCGACCAAAGCCACCATCCACATCCAAAAAATAGCACCAGCACCGCCTAAATACAAAGCCACGGCAACACCCGTCAAATTACCTGTACCGACACGGGAAGCCAACGAGATAGTCAACGCTTGTAACGGCGTAATACCCGACTGATCCGTTTCCCCCTTATCAAAAACGGAAGCAAACAGTTCCTTAAAATGCAAAAATTGTAAAAATTTCAAACGCAGGGTGAAAAATATCCCCACGGCCAGTAAACCGTAAATAAGGATATAACTCCAAAAAATCGTATTTAAAAAGCCAATAATGCTATCAATGGCCGCCATAATATCACCTGTAAATTAAAAGGACTGAGAAAATAGATAACATTTGTTACCAACCTTATCATTATAAAACAATATGGTTTTTTATGGGAACAACAAATTAAACTTTTAAGTAAAAAATTTATAATCTTACAGAACGCATTGATAGTTAAATCATCATAAAATAAAAATATCGTATCAAAACAATCAACTCACCATTTTTTGCAATGGCTCGCTTTCTCAACTAAACGTTGAGCTACTAGCTCAAACCAGCAAAGAAGCGAGCCAAGATACACTCAAACGCACACTCAAAAAAACGCTACACCTACAAACCTTGCCACCAACCCAACCCTGACAGCACAAAAACCAAATAGGAGTGCTTTCAAGTCAAAGCAGTGATTAACCCAGTAACCAGTCGTATAGCAACTTTAGGAAACGCAAAAGTTGTGCCTTTTTTCACTTTTCGTACTGAAAACGGTTACAAATTACGTTTTTTACCGGCCTTACAAGACTTTCCAACAGAATCCGTTCATACTGACACCGTCCGTATTAACCGGATCATTGAACAACAGGTACAGGCGTATCCAGTGCAATACCTGTGGACGCACCGGCGCTTTAAAAAAGGAAATCTTATGATACCTACACTCTATAATCTTCTTGACCCTAACCGATTAACCGAGATTGTTGATATTGGAGCTAACTTAGTTGATGGTGACCCGCCTTATAAACCTATGCTGGCCTCAGGTTTATGCAAAGTCACAGGATTTGAGCCACAAGAAGTCGCATTGTTGCAGCTTAACAGCAGGAAAAGCCCCAACGAACGTTATTTGCCTTACGCAATAGGCGATGGTGATAAGCATACCTTAAAAATTTGCCAAACTTCTGGCATGACCAGTTTGCTTACTCCTAACACAACAATGCTCGATTTGTTTGAGCCATTTACAGAGTTCGGAAAAATTATTAGCGAAGTTCCTCTAAAGACTAAAAGACTAGATGATATAAGCGAAATTAGGCATATCGATTTTCTTAAAATTGATATACAGGGTGGTGAACTGTCCGTCTTCCAACATGGTAACGCTAAACTAAATCAATGTGTCGCTATACAAACAGAAGTATCCTTCATGCCTTTATATGAAGGCCAACCAACCATAGGTGATATAGATTCCGAGATGCGTAGCATGGGCTTTGTCCCTCATCACCTTGCAGAGTTGAAGCGATGGGCTATTAAAGAAGATGTGCGTTATAAACCAAACCAATTATTAGAAGCTGATATCGTGTTTGTCAGGAATTATTCTAAGCCCGATAACTTAAGTGAAGAACAACTGAAACATTTAGCTCTTATCGCTCACTATTGTTACCATTCTTGTGACTTAGCATTGTTTTGTATTTCCATACTGGAGGAACGCGGAAAACTTGAACCAGGAACTAGACAACAGTATAAAGATTTCGTCAATGAGAGTTAATTTTTTTCTCAAACAGTCCGATTTTTTACTAGAATCAATAATATTGATGCAGCATTAATTCCAAAATCTTGCCTAAACGGTTTAACATAGTCGCCTGATTCAATAAATAGGCATAACATGACTGACGCTAATAACAAAAATAATCATTCCAAACCACTCCATCCCCGCTATTGGCCTACTTGGCTAGGAATGGGTGTTTTGTGGCTCACCGTCCAACTACCTTGGAAATGGCAAATGTGGCTGGGCAAGCAACTAGGCTTGTTGCTGTTTTATACACTGAAACAGCGACGCTATATTTGCTGCGTTAATCTGGAGCTGGCTTTTCCCGATCAAACCCCAACAGCCCGACAAGCACTTAATCGACAACATTTCATTTCATTAGGACGTGGTTTGTTAGAAACCGCATTAAGTTGGTGGGGACGTTCGAGTACCTTAAAACAACTCGTAACGCTTGAAGGTCTGGCAAACCTAGCAGAAGCGCAACAGTCTGGAGGTGTCATTTTACTGAGTGCTCACTTTACCAGCCTAGAAATGGGTGGCCGTTTATTAGCACCGTATCTACCTTTGCACGTTGTCTACCGCCCACATCAGAATGCAGTAATTGAACAGTTAGTCGCCAAGCTACGAGCCAAACGCTATGGCAAGGCTATTTCACGCGACAATATCCGCACTATGCTGCACAGTCTCAAACAAGGCTATGCGGTGTGGTATGCACAAGATCAGCATTTTGATCAGAAAAATAGTGTATTTGCGCCCTTTTTCCAAGTCGAAGCAGCGACCAACACAGCAACCAGTCGTATAGCAACTTTAGGAAACGCAAAAGTTGTGCCTTTTTTCACTTTTCGTACTGAAAACGGTTACAAATTACGTTTTTTGCCGGCCTTACAAGACTTTCCAACAGAATCCGTTCATACTGACACCGTCCGTATTAACCGGATCATTGAACAACAGGTACAGGCGTATCCAGCGCAATACCTGTGGACGCACCGGCGCTTTAAAACCAGCCCGGAGGGTAACAATCGTTACCAAAATCACCAACGCGACTATCCAAATAGTCGCTGCTAAACCAAAGGACTTACCCCATGCAAATCGCACCCAATATTGTTGCCAGTCTCAGCTATACCCTAAAAAATGATCAAGGCGAAATTCTGGATCAGGCTAATGCGGAACACCCTTTCGTCTACCTGCATGGTGCGAACAATATTATCCCAGGTCTGGAAAAAGCGCTAAGCGGCAAACAAGCCAAGGACACTTTGACAGTCAGTATCCAAGCAGCCGATGCTTATGGCGAGCGCGATGAGCGTTTGACCCAAGAAGTACCTCGTAACATGTTCGCAGGCATAGACGATACGCAGCTCCTTCCAGGTGCACAGTTTCAAGCACAAACCAATGCAGGTACGGAAGTGATTACCGTTACTGCCGTGAACGGTGATACGGTAACCATTGATGCCAACCACCCACTAGCCGGTGAGACTTTGCATTTTGATGTCACTGTTTTGGATGTTAGAGAAGCCACTGAGACTGAAATGGCACACGGCCATGCTCATGGTTCCAACGGCCATCACCATCACTAAGAACCTAAAAACCGTTAAAAATGCAAGCCTGTTTCAAGCAGGCTATCGCTTTGTAGCGTTCTGCACAAAAATGGACACACTCTGCTAAACTCTCCCGCATTTTTACAGTCAAAACCCCCATTACAGCATGATAACCAAGGAGTCTGACATGCCCTTGCTCAAATTGCCCGCTATGCTCGCTGCTGCGTCGGCATCCCTGCTGCTAATCAGTGTGATGAGCACACCTGCTCATGCCGTTAATTGCAGCCTCTCCTATTACTGCTACCGCAGCATGACGCCCGGGCCTGCCCCAGAAACCAGCACAACACCTGCCACGCCCGCGCGGGTACGTACTGCACCCAATGGTGATCGTCTAGTAACACGCCCTCGTACACCACGAAACCGCCCCAATGCTTCAGCCAATCAAAATGAACAACAACGCTTGGCGGCAGAACGTCGTGCCCAACAGCAGCGCGAACAGCAACAACGCCTAGAAACACAACGCCGTGCACGACTAGAACAGCAGCGAGAGCAACAACGGCTTGCCGCTGAGCGTCGCGCCCAACAACAGCGCGAACAGCAACAACGCTTAGAAGCGCAACGCCGCGCGCAACTAGAACAACAACGTCAGGAAGCACAACGCCGCGCCCAATCGGAACAGCAGCGTACCCCACAGAACAATCATCGCGCTACGCCTACAGTAAACCCACCTACAGCCGCTGTTAATCGCACACCTAGTACAGAAGAGCAGCGCTTAGCAGCAGAACGCCGTGCTTTACAACAAGCTATGCGCGAAAGAAACCGAGAAAGAAACCGTAACCAAGCACAAGCGACTCCGCAGCCCACAACACCGACACCCCCTGCGAGTAATAATCAAGCTCATCATCAAACTAATCCGCGTGGCGTACTAAACGCCAACACGACAGAAACTAACGCTGCAAGCTGTAATGAGTTAATTGATCGACAAAAAGAAGTCGAACGCGACGCGATTATTGCCGCTCGGGAACGACGCCGCCAAGAATCACAAGTATTGTTTCGTGCAGCGGCTGAATTACGTCTTCAAGCTCGCCGCCAATCTTGCCCGCTGCCCTAAGCAGGCAAGACAGGCTTATTGTTCGCTTTACACTTTACTCCGTCAGCATTTGCATTTGCTGTTTTTTTGACTTACGACTGCTGATACGATAAATCACCGGAATGGCGAACAAGGTTAAAACGGTAGAGAAACCCATACCCCAAACGATGGCGGTTGCTACTGGCCCCCATAGCAGTGAGTGACCGCCCAAGCCCGTGGCTAATGAAAGCAAACCAGCAATAGTCGTCATGCTCGTAATCAAGATGGGAATTACCCGCCGCCGTGCGGCATATACTGTCGCATGTAATATAGACATACCCTGCTCACGGCGGTCATTAGCGGCTGAAATCAATACAATCGCCGCATTAACAGCAATGCCTGCCAAGGCTACCACACCATACAGCGTATAGAGACTCAAAGGATTTTGCGTGACTAACAAACCTAAAATAACGCCGGTAAATGCCATCGGCACCGTAAACAAAATCATAAAAGGCTGCCAATAACTACGGAATTGCGTTCCCAGAATCATGTACATCAAGCCCACACCAAACAAGAACAATATGCCAATAGCATCCAAACTTTCCTGTATGTCATCTAATTGCCCAGAAAAATCCAGCTCAATATTAGGAAATTGATTCTTATACTGCTCCCAACCTTCCCGTAACTGCGCATTGGCTTGCACCGCATCCATAGAGCACACGTTATAATCCCGCTGCGTACCTTTTAACATAGGCTGAAGGCGACACTCATAAAAGGGTTCATTATCCCGTTTGACCAAGTCAGCTTCCAGGGTAATGGCGCGACGAAAATTATAATGCCGAATATTCCCCAAAGACGTATTGCGTTGCTCCTCTAGCAGCTCACGTAACGGAATACTGCCGCCTTCAGCTAAAGGCATACGAAAATCTAATAAATCACCAACACTGCTCAAGTTTTCGGTAGCTGCCTGTACCCGCAGTTCCAGCTTTTCGCCTTGATCCTGCATATCGGCAACCACTTCACCGTCCACCAACAAGCGCAGTGTGCGTACCACTTCACTAGAAGGAATACCTGCACGGCGAATGGCATCGTGTCGCAAGCTCAAAGACATCTGCATACGTCCAGCATCCGCGTCATCGCTCACATCACGGACACTTGGGTTTTCTTCCAATAAACGCCGCAAGGCAGCCGTAGCCCCTTGAATTTCGGCGTAGTCATCACCACGTACCTTAACACTAATCGCCTTGGATGCAGGCGGTCCGCCACTCAGTTCCAGAAAATTAATATGGGCAGCGCCCGAGACGCCCGTAACATCCTCACGCATCTCTTCAATAATGGTTTTGCCTCGCCGTGCGCCCTCCGATAACGGCTTCAAACTCACAACAATCTGACCATAACGATCCCCATATAGCGGTTCCACTTCGGTAAACATCATGCCGCTATAAGCAATCACTGAACGTACATCCTGTTCTTGTAGATGTTTACGCGCTTGTGCCTCGACCTCCAGAATCTTTTGCATAGTTTGATCCAAGGAGCTGGTTTTAGGCATTTCCACATTGATGTAAAACAAACGCAAACTGTCTGCTGCAAAGAAATTCATGGGGATTAAGCCAGCCCCTACAACACCAACCGCGCCCAAAAACATCAAAATAACCAATATCAAAGTTGTTATTGGGTAACGTAAACATTTGATTAATAAAAGAGCGTATTTTATTTGCACCCAATGGGTCATTTTTTGTCTGAGACGCTGTGAGCGCGAAGGCTTGCTCGTATCTCCGGCAAAAGTCGCCACATGCGCAGGTAGCAGCCAAAAAGCTTCCAGCAAACTAATCAGCAAAGCCAAAGACACAACCATAGGAATAATGCGCATAAAATCGCCCAAAATGCCTGGCAATAGCATTAAAGGCAAAAAAGCCGCAATCGTTGTCAAAACAGCCGTCGTCACAGGCAAGGCGACTTCACTCACACCTCCCACAGCAGCCTGCAAGGGTGCCATACCATGCTGTAAGCGATAATAAATCGACTCCACCACCACGACTGCATCATCCACTAACATGCCTAATACAATCACAATACCCAACAAGACAGTGACATTGAGCGTTTCCTCCATCATACCCAGCACCCAAAAAGTAGCTGCCAAGGTAAAAGGAATCGCCAATGTCGTCATAAACGCCACACGCCACCCTAAAAATAACCAAGCCACCACCATGACCAAGCACAAACCCAAAACAGCATTGCTCTCCATAATATTCAAAGCTTCCCGCGTCGGGATGGTCTGGTCATCCACCAAGATCAGCTCCACGCCTGTAGCCGCGCTACGCTCATTACGCTCTTCGATATAAGTCTTTAGCTCTGCGAGTAAATTCAGCGTATTGGTCTTGTCTTCTTTCATAACCGCCAGCATGACCGCAGGCTCATTCTCAAGGCGTACTTTTTGGCTTGCTTCGGCACGCGCCCTTTGCACATCAGCCACCCGAGACAAAGCGACCTCGCCGCCAATGCCAGTGACCGGCAAACCAGCCAGCACAGCCGGATCACTACTTTTACCGACCAAGCTCACTAACCAGCTTTCTTGATCAACTTTAATCGTACCGGCGGACAAATCCTGAAACCAAGCACGAATCGTATCGGCTAATTGCCCCGGCGTTAGCCCTAGGGACTCCAAAGCTTGCGTATCAAAACGTACTTGTAGCTCAGGATCATCCAAGGCTATCGCATCCACCCGATCCACGCCTTTAATTTGCTCTACGGCTTTACGCACATTGCGCGCTTGTATGCGAAGATTTTCATCATCACTAATACTCTGCACAGCAATCATGGCAGCGGGGAAAGCATTGGCGGTGGTAATTGCCAGTATGACAGGCTCTATGGCTTCGGCAGGAAACTGCTGCTCTGCATTTTGAATTTCGCGGCGCAAATCAGCAATACGCTTATCAAAAGTACGCTCGTCAATATCATTGAAGCGAACCAAGAGACTAGACACATTTTCGCGGCTATTGCTATTCACAAATTTAATATCAGCAATACCGCGAATGGCGTCTTCCAGCGGATCGGTAATACGCTTTTCCACATCTGCGGCACTCGCACCGGGCAAGGCAGTAATTATTGAAATCCAGTTAAAATTAATCGTCGGGTTCTGTTGGCGCGGTAATAGGCTGTAGCTCATAAAACCAATCACCAGCACCAAGGCAAAACTCAAATTAGCCAGTACATGATTTTGTAACAGGCGCTGATACATAAATTAACCCTGAAGCTTTATTCTTCTGTTGTAGCGGCAGAGACTGGATGAATAGCCTCACCATCCCGTAAACGAATCCGATTCTGATCAATCAATAGTGTATCCGGCGATAAATCGGTGAGTACAGGTTGCCCTTCCAAAGCATTAGGCAAAGGATAAAAACGCGCCTGGCCTTCTTTTGCGAGCAACACGCCCAAACGACCCTCACGGCGCAAGACCCAACTGGACGGAATAGCAGGCAAACTGCCCTGCCACACAAGGCGTCCTGTTTTACCCGCAGGTAAGCTGTGTTTATCCGTGATACGGAAACGCACTTCCTGCGTGCGTGTATTACCAATCACTTGCCCGATCACTGCACGCTGTTGAATAGCGTAATTTTCACCCTCTACCACAAACAGCAAGTTTTGAATCGATGCCATATCACGGATGTCATCTGCGGTCAGGTTAGCCGATAATTCCAAAGCCTCCGTTTGTAATAATTGAAACGCTGGACTGGCAGGTGTAGCCATTTGCCCTAACTGCAAAAAACGCGCCGTAATTTGCCCTGCGAAGGGTGCTTTGATCTGACAGCGCTCTACCGTAATTTCAGCAGCTTCCTGCTGCGCCTGAACCGACTCCAATTCCGTACGAGCGGTGCTCAAATCAGCCTCCGCCGCTAATAAATCCGCTTGGGCAGAGCTTACTTCAACCGTAGCCGAGGCTAATTCAGCTCGACTGGCGTTCACATCCTCCAGAGCCGCATTATAAGCACTTTGAGCTGACTCAAAAGCAGTACGAGCCTGATCCAGTGTATCAACAGGAATCAAAGCATCTTGGCGCAGCTTTTGATTGCGTTGTAGTTGAGTTTGCGCCAATCTTAATTGCGCTTTAGCAGAAGGCAAACGTGCTTGTACCGCAGACAAACGCGCTTGAGCCGCCGGCAAGCGTGCCTCAGCTGACTGAATACGGCTAGCCGTAGAATCGGTGCGTGCCTTAGTCGCTGCAATACGGGCTTGTGTCGTTACAACGGCAGCCTGTGCTTGGCGCAAGCTGACCATTGCATCACGGCAATCCAGCCGCGCCAATACGTCCCCTTTGCTGACTTTGTCACCCACGTTCACGCTGACAGCACTCACTTGTGCTGATAGCTGCGGGCTAATGGCAGCGTCATTTAAACTAACGACCGTAGCAAGTACATCGCGCTGTATAGGCACGGTAATATCGCCCAAACGCTTTAGCGTGACAGATACCGCAGCAACTTTATCCGCTGAATCCGCTGAACTAGCATCCGACTCGGCAACTTGTGCCCAAAGAGAAGACTGCGACAATAACAGGACTAAAAACAGCACCATGCAAAGCACAGCTTGCAACCCTTGGAAATGACGTTTTTTCATTAATTAATTACCCAAATGGAATATTGCTAAATGTACAAGCAGCCAGCCCTTTTAATTAAGCTGAATCACTATCGCTTACTACTTTAGCGTTGGCTGCTGTCTTACAACCTGTAAAAAAACAAACATTATCACCATCCAGAGCATGCTTGGCACGAATCGTCTCAGTGCTTGGAAGCTCTACAGCAGGTGGTGTTTTCGCTAATTTGGACTGGATCGTTTCTTTAGCAATTTTTTCCTGCTGTGGTGTGGTTTCATCTGCACCGTAAAACACGCCAAAACCTAACAACAGAATACTGGCATACCAACACCAAAAGCCGATTTCCTGACCTTGTACAGGTGTACTAAAATGGCTACCCGGAATCATATCAAACCAAAATGCTTGGGTAGCGACTAACATACCTAGCCCGGAAATAATGGCGGAAAAAATGGGGCGCGTGTACATGGTGAGTACACCCATCAACATCATTAAATTGGCATACCAAGCAAACTGGAAGATAACCAGTCCCATCCAACCCGTCACAAAAACCCAATAGCCCATGATATTGCCATAAGGCGTAACAAATACAGGCAGTCCAAACGCTGCAATCCACAAAAATCCGGCTAAAAATAAAGCTGCCGTAGATAGGGAGAGCTGTTTTCTTCGACTTCTTCTCATGACTGCATCCATACTCTTAACTTTTCATTGGGGTGAAAACGCTAATTATAAATCCTTACAACAAGAATGTATGGTTTTTTACAATTTTCGGCTGAGCCAGCCATATCATAATAACTCATAAGCGCCAACTTAATGCAGTAACGTATTGATTACACAAGGCTCACATCCAGTTTTCGACAGACTTCAATCAACCTGCTGACGCCCGATGGCAA
>PDPH01000006.1 GCA_002747435.1 Pseudomonadota bacterium | reverse complement strand
GCCGCAATACCACCTACCAGTTATGGCAGTTTTGATGTGACGCAGCGTTGTGATGACTTACAACAAGTGATCACCAGCTATGTCGATTTGGCTGACCGACAACAATGTGGGAACCAGCTCTCCACTTGGCAACTGTGGAGCAATCCACAGACGGCTTCCATCAAGCGGCAATGGTGTTTGAAACAAGCCACAGAAACCCTAGATGCACTCTTAGCGCAATTGAAAACAGACTTTTTTCAAGGGACTCAGCCTATTTATACCGAAAAAGCATTTCATGAGGCTCGCTTGTGCCTAGATTACATTACTTATTACTCACTGACTGAAGGTAAAAGCGGCTTTTTCCCGCCTTGGGTTAGTAAAAGACAGACACAGCATAAATTAACACCGTTTCAGCCGGTCTCCAAACCATTAGCACAGTTTATCATCCAAGCAGAAGCCCAAGGAGAATTTCGCCAACGTAACCCCTTGCAAGCATTGCATCCTGAAAATGAAGGCTGCCAATTCACAGGGGCTAAGGCTCAACTCAGTCGAGATAATACCGTTCAACACTGGCTTGTGATTCCCTCTGCGTCTTGTTGGAAGCAACACGCAGCATTACGTTTTTGGCTCGTCGAGCAAACGGCGGAAAATGATTTTAGATTACTACTTGAGGATAGTGGAGATAGTTTGTTTATCAAGCCCACACAAACGGCGGCTTATTACGATTTAGAACTAGTCAGTAGCACAGACTTCCGTTTGCCAGCAGGAAAACAATTGGATTCTTATTCCCTTGCGATCTCTAAAGCCTTAGGCAATCCAATCATGGAAGGGTACGCACACCAACGCTTTCATTACAATCCCGACACTCAACGCTATGAGTCACCAGATAATGGCACGCTGTTCCTGCCCACTTGGCGTGTTTTCGGTGCTGAGTAGCTAGTGCTTGTTTGATTTGCAGTTGATTGACTATTAAGTCAATCAACTTTGTTAGCCGCCGCCTGCAATGATCAGCCGCTTAATTAGGTACTCTCCAATCTTTGACTCGCCGTTACCAGTGCCCGCCAAGCATAAGCTGCAAACGACCAGCGCACCATACACAGCAAGGATGTATCATCTAAACGATAAAAAATCGCCCCCGTCTTACCCAATAAGCTAGACACAACCTTGCCCACCGGCAACTCATGGCGTAAGTCATATAAGCACAGCTTAGCCAATAGATCCTGATATTGCCTACCACTAAACTTCAGCAAAGCATAAGCGCCCGAATTATCGACCACCGCCGAGAAAATACCCTGCAAAGCCGTTTTGGCTTGCTGCATAAAGGCATCTTTTTCAGCCAGTGGCAAAGTCACCAAAAACTCATCCGGGCTGATCCACTTCACCAAACAAGTGTCCAGTGAGCCTGTCCATTGCAACGCCTTGGGCAACTCAATCCCCAACTGCTGCATGGCCTCGACAACGCCAGCAGTCTCAGGACGAACACGCAAGACAATAAAGCCATAATGGCGCAGCTCATCGACCTGTACATCGCCGGATAATGCCTGTAAGTTTTCCTGTTGCAGCGCTGTTTCATATACAGGCACAGCGTTTATCTCATGCTTCGCCATCATTTTTCTCCTTCGCCTGATCGTAAAACACCGCATCAGCAATCGTGACAGGAATGACTTCGCCTGTAATGGGCTTGGCATAAAGAGTGTCGCCTAGACGATCCAAGCCACCTTTGACGACAGCCATTGCAATTGAACGTCCCAGAGTAGGACTCATGTAACTAGAAGTTACATGCCCAAGCATGACTGTGTCATCTTCGGCATTCACCAATTGACAGCCTTCGCGTAACACCACTTGAGAGTCTGCGGTCAGTAGTCCCACCAACTGCTTACGATTAGGACGTTGGGTATCGCTGCGAGTGAGGGAACGCTCACCCAAGAAAGGATAAGCCTTACCCAGCTTCACCGCCCAAGCCATATTCGCATCGTAAGGCGTAATCGAACCGTCCGTATCCTGCCCCACAATAATAAAGCCTTTTTCAGCGCGCAAGACGTGCATGGTTTCCGTACCATAAGGCGTAATACCCCACTGCTGCCCTATTTCCATCACCTTATCCCAGATATAACGCCCATAGTTAGCCTGTACATTAATCTCGTAGGACAATTCACCGGAAAAGCTAATACGCATCACCCGTGCAGGTACACCTAATACGGTTCCAGCGCGCCAGTCCATGAACTTAAAATTCTCAGCACTGAAATCAATATCATCACAAATCATTTCCATCAAACGTCGTGCTTTAGGGCCAACCACCGCTGTCGTGGACCAGTGATCAGTCACACTGGTGAGATACACTTCCAATGTCGGCCACTCTGTTTGTAACCACGTTTCCAGATGGGTATAAATCCGTGCTGCACCGCCGGTAGTCGTTGTCATTAAAAAGTGATTTTCATCCAAACAAGCTGTCACACCATCGTCAATAATCATGCCGTTTTCATCGCACATGAGACCATAACGACATTTACCCGGCGCCAACTTCAGCCAGGCATTGGTATAAACACGATTCAAAAACTCCCGTGCATCAGGCCCTTGAATATCAATCTTGCCTAAAGTAGACGCATCTATCATTGCCAAGCCTCGCCGTGCCACCAAAGACTCACGCTGCACAGCTTGATGCATGTCTTCCTTAACTTTGGGAAAATACCAAGGACGCAACCACTGACCGACTAATTCAAATTCCGCTCCTTTAGCAACATGTGAAGCGTGCATCGGTGTAAAGCGCTGTGGGTCAAACAGCAAACCCCGCTCTTCACCCGCTAATGCACCCATCGTCACCGGCGTATACATAGGGCGGAAAGTGGTTGTGCCAATGGTTTCTATAGGCTGATTCATAATGGCAGCCGCAACAGCAATACCATTTACATTAGCTGTTTTGCCCTGATCCGTACCAAAGCCCAAAGCCGTGTAACGCTTGATATGCTCAATAGAGCGGTAATTCTCGCTAATCGCCAGCTCAATATCCGAAACCTTGACATCATTTTGCAGGTCGAGGAAGGTTTTATGGCGCTGCTTATCAGGACACCAAAAAGGCGCTACCTTGAGATTCAATGGCTCAGGGTGCTCATTCGCTGTTATCTGGCTGGAACGGGTACTTTTACCCAAAGCCTGCACAGCACTTAAACCTGCATAAGTACCCTCTGCAACACTGCCTTGCCATTCACTATGACCATTGACACTACCCGCTACCCAGCGGTTCGGCTTATCACAAGACGGCATAAAGGCCTGATATTTGGCAGAAAAAACTGGTTTGGAGCCGGTATGACAATCTAGGTGAACCAAAGGATTAAAGCCGCCGGAAACGGCCAGCAAATCGCAATCCAAGCTACGGACGGGTTTAGCCAGTGTCCAAGCGCCATCTTCCAAGCTGCAAGCTGCAATTTGTACTTGACTGACTCGATCAAAGCCTTTGGCTTTAATCACTTGCCAGCCTTGACGTACATCAACACCTGCCTTAATCAAATCAGCGGCATTATAGCCCGTGCGACTATCAATAACCGTAGCACGTATATCCGCTGCTAATAAGTCACGCGCCAGCTCATAAATGCTGTCATTATTACCCGCAATCACTATCTTTTCGCCACACAATACAGCGTACTCATTCAAATAACGCCGCACAGCACTGGCAAGCATTACCCCAGGCAAATCATTATTTGCAAACATCAAAGGACGTTCATGGCTGCCGGTTGCCAGAATCACTTGAGCAGCACGAATACGATGCACACACTGACGGGCAGCTTTGGGATTACGCTGCGCCAGCGGCACATGATCTTGGCAAGATTCCAAAGCCAATAACAAATTATAATCATGCAAAGCATAAGCCGTTGTGCGCAGTAATAGCGTAATATTTTCGTGTTCGGCAATTTCACGCTGGGCGTACTTAAACCATTGTTTTGCATTTTCATCCCGCACACAGTCGCTAATGATCTCACCGCCCATAGCATGACGCTCATCAATCAGCAGAACACGCGCACCACTATCTGCTGCTGCCAAAGCCGCAGCCATACCGGCAGGTCCAGCACCGACTACGACAACATCCAGCTTGTGATAAACATGATCATAATGCTCGGCATCCGGCTCGCTCGGAACTTCAGAGAATCCCGCTAACTGACGCAAACTCCTTTCATACCAAGGCCAAAGTTTTTGTGGCCACTTAAAGGTTTTGTAATAAAAACCAGCCGGCATAAAATAATGAAAAGGCTTAAGCCAAGCCCGTAAATCATGGCGCAGATTGGGAATACCGCTAGCAGGTTTAGCTTGCAAGTTTTCATAAAGCTCTACTTCAGTGGAGCGTGCATTCGGCACTTGATAAGCACCGGACTCCAAAGTAACCAAAGCATTCGGCTCTTCAGCACCTGCTGCCATCACACCACGCTGGCGACCGTATTTGAAGCTGCGCCCAACGACGCTAATACCATTTGCCAACAAGGCTGATGCCAGCGTATCACCCGCATAGCCCTGATAAATTTCACCCTGCCAATGAAAAGAGACAGGCTGGTCACGTTCAATGCGTTCACAGCTTTGTGGATTCAAACGCTTCATGCTTCACCCCAGATTTGTTCAAAGGTGTGGACATTGATAATGTCATTGCTAATATTATTGCGTTCCACTACAAACAATTTACGGCAACCATAAGTATGCGCCCATTGTTCGGTCGTTACGCCCTTAATGTTTTTGCGCTTGAACAGATAATCGCCCCATTCCTCATCCGTCACATCACGCCCCGGACGTTGAATTAATGCCTCACCTGCATAGCTGAACTCCTGTTCCTCGCGCGTTTCGCCACAATGCGGACAACGAATCAACAGCATGTCAAACTCCTTTAATGCGCCACACCTGCCGCACCGTGTTCATCAATCAGTGCGCCAGTGCTAAAACGGTTGATATGAAAAGGTTCAGCCAATGGATGTGGCTTATCCTCACCAATAGTGTGCGCGAATACATGACCAGAACCCGGGGTGGCCTTAAAGCCTCCTGTCCCCCAGCCACAATTGAAATACAAGCCCTGTACTTCAGGGATTGGACTAATAATCGGGCAAGCATCCGGGCAAATATCCACAATACCACCCCATTGGCGATTAATGCGCGTGCGCGAGAAAATGGGGAATAGTTCAATAATAGCCGCCGCACAATGATCAACTAGGTGGGGACTACCGCGTTGTGAATAGCCAGTGTAACTGTCAATGCCTGCACCAATCACTAAATCCCCTTTATCAGACTGGCTCACATAACCATGTACTGCATTTGACATCACAACAGTATGCAAGACGGGCTTCATGGGTTCGGAGACAAAGGCTTGTAAAGGATGGCTTTCCACCGGCAAGCGAACATTCGCCATGTTTGCCAGTACAGAAGCGTGCCCGGCAGGCACACAGCCAACTTGATCGGCTGCAATATAAGCGCGTGTTGTTTCTACCCCTTTAATGCGTCCAGCACTCACATCCATGCCAGTGACTTCGCAATTTTGGATAATGTCTACACCCAATTTAGCCGCTGCACGCGCAAAGCCCCAAGCCACCGCATCATGCCGCGCTATACCACCGCGCGCTTGAAAAGAAGAGCCCATAACGGGATAACGCACTTGTTTGCTGGTATTCAAAATGGGGATACGCTCTTTCAATTCAGCTACGCTCACCACCTCAGCATCCACACCATTAAGTACATTTGCATTCACCCGCCTTTCAATATCGCGCATGTCTTGTAAGGTATGCCCTAAGTTATAAACGCCGCGCTGGCTAAACATGACATTAAAATTCAGATCTGCACTTAAACCCTCCCACAGTTTTAAGGCATGTTCATAAAGATTAGCAGCTTCATCCCAAAGATAGTTAGAACGCACAATTGTGGTATTGCGCCCGGTATTACCGCCACCAATCCACGCTTTCTCCAACACAGCAATTTGCTTGCCCGGAAAGTCACGCGCCAGATAATAAGCAGTAGCCAAACCATGACCACCACCGCCGACAATTACCACATCATACTTATCCTTAGGGTCAACTTCCGGCCAAGCAGGCACCCAGTCTTTGTTTCCATCCAGCCCTTGCTTGAACAGCTCCAGCCAAGAATATTTCATATTTACGCTCCGCTTTGTATATTTGCACGGCCAAGGCTAAAAACGCTAGAGTAGAAGTGATTGACTGATCAGTCAATAAGTAATTATTCTTTTTTTCTAAAAACGTAAAACTTTAATTCTGGTATTTGTTCAAAGTGTTTTTTATTACCACTGGTAAACGGTAAATTATGAATAATAGCTGTTGAAGCTATCAGACTATCAGCAAGTTGCATTGAATGACTATGAGCAAAAGTTTTTACTAACGTAATTGCTTGAGACGAAATATTTTCACTTATAGGGATACTTTGAACTTCAATAGCATCAAGGGTTTTTATCAAATCCCTACATTCTTTTTTGCTTTTCGTTCCTTGGATAAGTTCCATATAAGTTATACCAGAAATAAAAATTTCATCCAATGAATCTATATAATCAGTGGCGGAATCGTTACCCCTGAGAGACCAGATAATAATATCAGTATCTAAAAGCATATTGTTTATTCAAAAGAGCGGGGTTGTCTAAGACTGCGAACATAGGAATTAACATCTTCCATATCCTTCCTACTAGCCCACATTCCAAAGGCAGGGGTATTTCTAATACTTTGCCTTTTCTTTGAATGTAATTCAGGTCGTTTTGTCTCTTCAGTATTATCAACAAGTAAAATAATTCTTGAAGAAACAAAACGGTGTTTCTTTATATACTCTCTAAGTTCTTGTTCTGAACCTTCAAACTGGATTTGTAGCATTGCGTTTGCTCTTTATAAAAAATTACATCTCTATTTTACCAGATAGCTCCCCATACCAGCAAAGGCAAACGGTAATGAACAAAAAAGCCACCAACGTCAGGCATTTTAAGAAAAACTTTGCCATTGATTATTCTGCCATTTAGACAAAAATAATACGGCTAGCATCGCTCCAAGGAACGCGTACATCATGTCTGATTGAGTATCCCAAACATAGCCTAATGAACACAACGACAAAAATAATCATCCAACTGTACCGCAAAACCATCACAAACTGCCTCTATTCAAACCCCACTAAACTTGCTAGGCTGCTCTGTCCTACTATGGCAACTCACGCAAGCACCGAACCATCATGATCAATCCAAATTACTTGGGCTTTATTTATGGCCTGTCCGCCTATCTGATCTGGGGTATTTTTCCCCTGTATTTCCACTGGCTGAGGCACGTTGAGCCCATACAAATCCTGATGCACCGCGTGATTTGGTCTTTTGTATTCGTCAGCTTGCTGCTGATTATGTTGCATAAAAGTAAGGTACTATGTAAAGCAGTACGCTCAGCTTCGATATTGCGTAGCATGCTACTCTCATCTGTGCTGATTGCAGCTAATTGGCTAATTTTTATTTGGTCCGTGGGACAAGGGCGCGTCTTGGAAACCAGCTTGGGCTACTTCCTCACTCCCTTGCTGAGTGTGGTGCTCGCCCATTTAATCCTCAAGGAAAAGTTGGATAAATACCGCCTAGCGGCCTGTGGACTGGCCGTGATTGGCGTTGTTTGGGTGATGGTCAGCTTAGGTTCGCTACCTTGGATTTCTTTAACTTTGGCTATCAGTTTCGCGCTTTACGGATTAGTGCGTAAGCGTGCTGATATCGACTCATTAAGCGGTTTAACCCTAGAAACTGCACTACTCCTGCCATTTGCCTTGCTGTACTGGCTGTGGTTAAGCTGGCAGGGTGAAAGCCAATTTTTACAACAAGGCGGGAGTACAACACTATTATTATTATTTTCTGGCATTGCCACCGCAATGCCATTGCTACTTTTCGCAGCAGGCGCTAAAAAACTGAGTCTAACCACGATTGGTTTTATGATGTACATTAACCCAACCATGCAGTTTTTAACAGCGGTGTTTATTCTGCATGAACCTTTCTCCAATGAAAAATTGATTGGCTTTTTGTGGATTTGGGCGGCTTTGACGGTATTTACTTGGGGAGCAGTGCGACAGCGGGGGCATCACGGATAAGCAGGTTAAAACTATTTGGTGACAACATCATTGATAGGATTACCATTGACATCATACTCCTCTAGGATTTCACCAGTCAGCCCATTAATGCTTTTTAGCAGGCGTCCTCGGTTATCGTATTCATATTTGGTAATACGGCCTTTTTCATCGGTGACTTGTGTGCGGTTGCCGTTGCTGTCGTAAGCGTATGCGGTGGTGTGGCCTGCGCCATCGGTGCGGCGGATCAGTTGATTTTTAGCATTGTATTCCGAAGTGGTGTGCATAAGCACATTGCCATTGGCATCAACGACCTTGTCGCTAAGCTGATTGCCATTGGCATCGAACGTGCTGGTCATGACATTGCCGTCCTGATCAATGAATTTGATCAGATTGCCTGCGGCATCGTATTCATTGCTGATGGTGTTGCCATCCGGGTCGATGGTACGGGTTTGACGACCGGCAGCATCGTATTCGTAACGGGTGGTTTGGCCATCTTGCGTGGTGCTGACAAGACGCCCGTTAGTATCGTAGACGGCTTCTGTAATCTGTCCATGAGTATTTTGGGTTTTTAAGGCACGTCCGGCGGCATCAAATTCCAGTACCTTTTCGACGTTCCCCTGCGCATCAACACTTGTGGTGCGGTTGCCTTGATCATCATACTCATACTTGGTGGTCATGCCATTGGCATCGGTGGTGCTTTGGAGTTGGCCGTTTTCGGTATAAGTGAAAGTGGTTTCGCGCACGCTAGCCTGCTTGAGTGCACTGCGTTTTAGTCGTGCCAGTTGCTGCGGACTACGGATGGCAAGGCGGCGACTGGCCGGATCGACCGTGCCTTCAACACGGCGGGTCAGCAAGCCCTTGTCGTTATAGTCAAAGAAGGTCACCCTGCCCGGTTCCGCCTGCTTGATGGGGGCATTGAATTTTGGATGCCACACGGTCAATGTCGTACGGGCACTGTCTGTACCGGCGTGGGTGATGCGGGCTACCAATAAACCGCGTCGATTATAGGTGGTTGTGGTAATCGTACCATTGGTCGCTGTCACTTTAGCAGGGTAACCGTTGGCATCGTATTCGCGGGTTTCTGTTTTGCCATCGGCATTGGTCAGGTTGGTGAGTTGCATCGCACCCCGACGTACCTGGAAGGTATAATGGTCAGCGCGGGCTGACGCGCGATCAGTGACGGAGACGCCATCAGTCGTATACTCCAAATCCTTGATGCGGGTATGGTTGACAGCCGCACGACTCACGACGCGCCCAACCTCATCATACTGATAACGAGCCACCACGATACCACTGCTGTCCGTTACACTTGAAAGCCTTCCCGCATTGTACTGGTAGCTGGTTTGGCCACCATCGACGCCGGTTACGCGAGCCAGTTCACCCTTGTGATTATAATGATAACGGGCATTACCCGCTGCACTGTCGACCTTGCTAAGCTTGCCCTCTGTGTAAAAGAGTGTCAGTGATTGACCAAAAGAGCCAATCACCTTGCTGAGCAGGCCATGATGATATTCCAGTGTAATCGTTTGCCCGGTAGGGCTTTGGATATGTGCGAGCCGCCCGGCGGCATTAAAGGTCTGGAGGGTGTTATCCGGTGTTTCTACAACCCACTGCCCATTGGACGGATAGAGTTGATACTGGCTGCGTGTGGTGCTTATCCACTTGCTGTTCTTTTTGAAAAAAGTCAGGGTGGAACCATCTGACTTGACCAATGTGTGCAAAGGGAATGACGGATCATAGTCTGTACTGCGTACCGGCAACGAGGCCACAATCTCGCTATCTAAATATAAGTCGCACAAACCGTCGTTAAAAATAGCTGTTGCTGTACGCAACTGCCCGTTGTAGGCACGGCTTTTAATATTGTCCCAACCACTGATACAGGCATCCCTGGCATGCTGATAACGGTCGGACTTGATGCCGTGCCATTGCTCGTAAGCAATGCCACTATCCAGTGTGCTGGAATAGTTGTGGCGCCAGCCACCCAATGGGGCATCCCTCACCCCATGAGCCACCAGACTGCGGGAAAATAACAGGGTATTCATCGACAGATCAGACCTGTTTTTGAGCAATGCACCAGAGGCCACATCAATATCATCAACCAATGCATCACTGTTGGTGACCTCCGGCGTGAGGAAGTACCTGCGTTCAGAAGCTGAATCATCGTTGCAGGCATACAGTATCAGTGCGGAAATGATCAGAGAGACCAGTAACCAGAAGGGTTTATACATAAACTTATGCTCCTGAATCGGGTTGGGGGACTTTAAGTACATTTTGCCACCTAGGACATCCGTACTTTTTATCAGACAGAAAGTAAACTAACATTTAGTGTTGATTTGTAAATCAGTGACTCCGGTTTTGGTACTTTTTTAGTAGTTTTTTTCAGTTCAGTTATACAACCGGACTGCAACAACGTAAACATAAAAAAAGGGTGAAGAACTTGTTGGTTAATTCCTTACTTATATAGCACATCATAAAACCACTTCATATATTGTAATTTCAGCACCATAACCGAAGTTTCTGTCAGTATTGCGCTGAGCTTATCGACATGATAATCACAGCCAATGACTCTTATGTCATTACCGAATCAATACGTTACTGTTGCTTCATACAAACCATATAAACTCCCGAAAAGACCGCTGAAGAGAATTGAGAAAAATGCAAAATACAATGATATTCTAGTATATTTTTTATTTAGATTTAAGATTAATTTAAAATACATAGACACTAGAATAGTGTAGATACAACAAATAAAGAATAAAAATAATGTTGTTTTAAATCTAATATGACTGATTACACTGCTCATATCAAAAGGTTGATTTATAGTAGACTCAACATAGGCCCATCTAAACCAAACCATTATCACCCCACTTAATAATATAGTCAGAATTATAAAAGAGGCAATTGCAAGCTTTTTTTTCATCAGCTACTACGAAAGCCCGCTGGGTCGCTTAACATTACAAGCCAGTGATAATAGCCTGACCGGGGTATGGTTTGATACACAAACCACTGCACCAGATGACTTTGGTCTTGAGAAAAGTGACCATCCTATCCTGCAACAAGCCATTGTAGAATACGAGGAGTATTTTGCCGGGGATCGTCAGCAGCAGTTCACCGTCCCAACAGATGCACAAGGCACTGATTTTCAAAGGCAGGTTTGAAATATGCTGACCCATATTCCTTACGGTTAAGTCTGGAGTTATCAGGATATGGCAATTGCCATTAATAATCCTAAAGCTGTGCGAGCAGTGGGACTGGCAAATGGTAAAAATCCGATCTCGATTATCGTACCGTGTCATCGGGTGATTGGTAAAAATGGTCAGAGGTGATCTTTGTTGGTGGCAATAGCGCGATAGATATAACCATGGTTACTTTTTATTTGAGGCAATTCGGTGGGATACCATACAACTTTACCACCAACAAGTGAAGCCTTATAATGCGCTGCCTCTTTTGAAACCCGGACAAGTCTATGCGAATTCTTCAGGAAGCCCTCACGTTCGACGATGTTCTATTGATCCCGGCTCACTCATCTGTATTGCCTGCAAACACGGATTTGAGCACGCAATTAACACGTAACATCCGCATTAATGTTCCATTGGTATCTGCTGCAATGGATACAGTGACAGAATATCGTCTGGCTATTGCTCTGGCTCAAGAAGGTGGTATGGGCATTATTCACAAAAATATGAGCTACCAAAAACAGGCACAGCAGGTACGCGAAGTTAAAAAATACGAAAGCGGTATTATTAAAGAACCAATTACAGTGACGCCGGAAGCTACGATTCGTGACGTGTTGGAGTTAACCCGTGCCCATCGTATCTCAGGTGTTCCAGTGGTTAAAGGTCAGGATTTGGAGGGTATTGTCACCGGACGTGATCTGCGCTTTGAAACCCAACTGGATGCCCCCGTCAGTGCCATTATGACGCCTAAAGAGCATTTAGTGACAGTAGGGGAAGGGGCTGACAAAGATGAAATACTGCATTTGTTACACAAAAACCGTATCGAAAAAATACTTGTAGTCAACAATAATTTTCATCTGCGCGGCATGATTACGGTAAAGGATATTCAAAAGTCCCACGACTACCCTAATGCCAATAAAGATGAACATGGCAGTTTGCGGGTAGGTGCGGCCATTGGAGTAGGAAAGGGTACAGAAGAACGCGCTGCTGCTCTGGCCGAGGCCGGTGTGGATGTTATGGTTGTAGATACCGCGCATGGACACTCGCAAGGTGTTCTGGATCGGGTGCGTTGGGTGAAACAACACTATCCGCATATCCAAGTGATTGGCGGTAATATTGCTACAGCAGAAGCTGCTTTAGATTTGCTAAAAGCCGGGGCTGATTGTGTCAAAGTGGGTATAGGTCCTGGTTCTATTTGCACGACTCGTATTGTTGCTGGCGTGGGTGTACCACAAATCAGTGCCATTATGAATGTAGCAGAAGCATTGAAAGGCTCTGGTGTACCTTTGATTGCCGATGGTGGTATTCGTTTTTCGGGCGACGTTGCTAAAGCGTTGGCAGCGGGGGCTAATCTGGTCATGTTAGGTGGTTTGTTGGCAGGTACAGACGAAGCTCCGGGCGAAGTTGAGCTATTCCAAGGGCGTTCTTATAAGTCTTATCGCGGCATGGGTTCTTTGGCGGCTATGGCACAAGGTTCTAGTGATCGTTATTTTCAGGAGTCTGAAAATGCCGTTAACAAATTAGTCCCAGAAGGTATTGAAGGCCGTGTACCTTATAAAGGACCAGTAGCTTCTATTATTCATCAACTTATGGGTGGATTACGCTCCAGTATGGGCTATGTGGGCTGTGCTAATTTGGACGAAATGCGTAGCAAACCACAATTTGTACGTATTACTAATGCCGGTATGCTGGAATCTCATGTACATGATGTAACGATTACCAAGGAAGCACCAAATTATCGCGCTTAGTGAGTATCAATCCATGACCCAAGATATCCATTCAGACCGTATTCTTATTCTTGACTTTGGCTCGCAATATACCCAGCTTATTGCTCGGCGGGTGCGTGAAATCGGTGTTTATTGTGAAATTCATCCTTGGGATGTTAGTGAGGCTGATATTGCCCATTTTGGTGCCAAGGGGATTATTTTATCGGGTGGTCCAGAGTCCGTTATTGGAGCGAGTACGCCGCCGCTTGCACCGGCCAATGTGTATACCTTAAATATACCCGTGTTGGGCATTTGCTATGGCATGCACACCATGGCGCAGCAATTGGGTGGCGAAGTGGCAGCCTCTGAGCAACGCGAATTTGGCTATGCTCAAGTGCGTGCACGTGGTCATACGCCCTTGTTATTAAATATTGAGGATGAGATTACGCCTGAAGGTTTTGGCTTATTAGATGTTTGGATGTCGCATGGTGACAAGGTCGTGACCATGCCAGCCGGCTTTAAGCTAATGGCTAGCACGGAGAGTGCACCGATTGCAGGGATGGCGGATGAAACCCGTCATTTTTACGGCATTCAGTTCCACCCTGAAGTAACGCATACTCGCCAAGGTCAGCGTATTCTGGATCGTTTTGTGAGTGAGATTTGTGGCTGTGCACACTGCTGGACTACCGCCAATATTATTGAAAAAAATATTCAAAAAGTACGCGCTCAAGTAGGTGGTGACGAGGTTATCCTAGGGCTTTCTGGTGGTGTAGACTCTTCTGTGGTCGCTGCTTTATTGCATCAAGCCATTGGTGATCAGCTCACCTGTGTGTTTGTGGATACCGGCTTATTGCGTTATCAGGAAGGCGATCAGGTGATGGCGACTTTTGCTGAGCATATGGGTATACGGGTCATTCGCGTCAATGCTGAGCAGCGCTTTCTATCTGCTTTAGTAGGGGAAAATGATCCTGAGAAAAAGCGCAAAATCATTGGGCGTTTATTTGTTGAAATCTTTGATGAAGAAGCCAAAAAGCTGACCCGTGCCAAATGGTTAGCACAAGGTACCATTTATCCTGATGTGATCGAATCCGCAGGCAGCAAAACCGGCAAGGCACATGTGATTAAATCGCATCATAATGTGGGTGGTTTGCCCAAGGATATGAAGCTAGGTCTGGTGGAACCGTTGCGCGAGTTATTTAAAGATGAAGTACGTGTCATGGGCACTGAGTTAGGTTTACCACACAGTATGGTTTACCGTCATCCTTTTCCAGGGCCTGGGCTGGGTGTGCGCATTCTGGGCGAGGTAAAAAAAGAATATGCTGATTTATTACGCCTAGCTGATCATATCTTTATTGAAGAGCTACGTAAGCATGATTTATACGATAAAACCTCACAAGCTTTTGCGGTATTCCTACCGGTTAAGTCGGTAGGCGTGATGGGAGATGGGCGTTGTTATGAAGATGTCATTGCTTTACGCGCTGTGGAAACCATTGATTTTATGACGGCTCGTTGGGCACACTTGCCATATGAGTTTCTGGATCACGTCTCGCGGCGAATTATTAATGAAATCAAAGGTATCTCGCGCGTGGTATATGATGTGTCGGGTAAGCCTCCAGCGACGATTGAGTGGGAGTAATTTGTAAACAACAATGAGCCAGTCATGTTCAAGTGATCATTAAACCTTGGAAAATCCAGCAATTCAAATCCATAATTCCACCCATTGCCAGCCTCCTATTAGCATTAATGGCTTTAAGTCATTTTTTGCGCGTTCCTTTTCCTGAGTTACCTGCTTGGTTGGGTGGCCTAGCAGCATGGTTGGCCTTGTTTTTATTGTTTTTCCTTTTACCAAGGCTCACGTTTAATCAGTTTTGGAGTTTAACGCTAGCAGGCTTGGTTTGTTTGTTTTGGGGCTTGCAGTATACTAAAACGGCCTTTCCTTGGCAGGACTTGCTGGCACAAAATACGAGCTTGTTAACCCTGTTATACAGTGTTGGTTTTTTAAAGCTCGTTGCTTTGCCCGAACAGCAAAAGCAGCCGTTACCTGTTGGCATAGCTGCTTATTTTAAAACGCTAGTCGGCGTGCATGTGCTTGGGGCGATTATTAATCTTTCCATATTGGTTTTAGTGACCAGTCGTTATCAAGCTAAAGATTTTCTGAATAAGGCGAGTGTTACCACGATAGGCCATGCTTTTTCTAGTGCGGCTTTTTGGTCGCCCTTTTTTGCCGCTATGGGTGTCGTCTTAACCTATGCACCCGGTGCACCTTTATTGTCTGTTATGTCATTAGGTTTGCTTCTAACCGTATTTGCCTTGAGCGTCAGCACTTTGCTTACGGGGGGTTGGAAACTGAATAAACTCAAGGTTTTTTCTGGCTATCCTATTCAAGCAGATAGTTTATTAGTTCCTGTTTTATTAGCTGCCAGTGTTTTGTTATTACATGAATTATGGCCTGCTATTAAGATGCTCACCTTGGTATCCATCTTGGCAATTGCGGTCACTTTAGGGGTCGTAGTTTGGCGTTCAAAGCAAGGGGCTTGGCTAGCCTTACAGCAGCATGTCTCAGATGCAGCACCGCGTATGGCACGAGAGTTATCACTTTTTCTCGGTGCAGGTGTATTGGCAGTGGGCTTACAAACCTTACTAGTCAGTAAAGGAAATTTACATTTATTTACACAATTTGGCAGTTTGGAAGCGACCTTTTTCCTAGCTGCCGCTTTAATCGTATCCATGATAGGCGTACATCCTTTAGTCAGTATTGCCGTCACGAGTCAATTAGTGATGCCACTACAAGCTGACTTGACTTTGCTGGCAGTTTTATTTTTATCGATGTGGAGTCTAGGCGTTGTTGCCAGCCCTTTTTCCGGGGTTAATGTGATGCTACGCGGACAGTTTGATTTGTCAGGGCGAGATTTGTTTAAGTGGAATTTGCCGTACGTAGTCATTATGTGGTGTGTGGTGTCATTGGTATTTGTCGGGTACGAACACTACTAGTACACAGGTCGGTTTTAAGTCGGTTTATGTTTCGTTTGTGCTTAAACTTTTTAGTGTCTTTTTAATACCTTTTCAATAACTGGCGCGCTTCTTTCTGCATGCTGCTACGTGATAAAAATAATTTCCAGCGGTTGCCGCCTGCTTGTCGCCATAATAATGCAGCGCGAATCCCCGCTAGTAACAGCACACGAATTTTGGCTGCATTTTCTGGATTGGAAAGGTATTGCTGATCCCCACGAATAATAATTCTTGGGCCAATTTTGCTAATTGTTTGTGTATAAAGCTCAGCCAAACGCGAGATCATATTGGTATGGGTTTGCTCAAAAAAACCTAGTTGTTGTTGCGCCTCTTCAATGCCTTTTAATAAAGCGTTAAAGGTAGTAGGGTTGGTTTCCAGCTTGCGCTGCAAATGGAGTAAATTAATTGCATAGCGCGTGGCTTCTAAATCTTTGGGTTTGCCTTCCGGTGTCATAGTACCTGCACTCAACTGATACAGAAGCACTTGTAAACCCGTTGTTAATTTGTCCATACCACCATATAAATCTTCCAGCGTGTCGGCATCATCCGCAAGAATGCTATTGATGCAAGCTGTTAGTAGCTCTGTATCAATTTGTCCCCGTTCAGCAATTTGAGTCACACCATCCACACACTGAAACAAGGCAGCTAGCGCAAGAGTCCGATTTCGATTATTTGCTTCCACAGTCGCTTACTCAATCTATAAGTTTAAAGTTTAGGGTTAGCCTTAGCCTGCGTTTACGGATGAAATTCAGGGGCAGTGTGTTTGCATCGTGTCAATAATGCCGCCACCTAGGCAGGTTTCATCATTATAAAACACAATGGACTGCCCGGGGGTAATAGCCCGTTGTGCTTCAGGAAAACAAACCTGCGCCATATCTCCGGTTACTTTAACTTCACAAGCTTGTTCTTGCTGGCGATAGCGAATTTTAGCCTTACAGTAGAACTGCGCAGCAGGTGCGTGACCGATAACCCAATGCAATTGTGAGGCAGTCAAATAATGTTTAAGCAAATAATCATTTTGATTACCTTGTGCCACAATCAGGCGGTTACTACTCAATACTTTATCCACAACAAACCAAGGGGTTTCTTCAGCTTGTTTTAAACCACCAATGCCCAAGCCTTGCCTTTGCCCTAAAGTGTAATACATTAAGCCCGAATGTTTGCCGATAACATGCCCCTGTGGTGTAACTATTTCGCCAGGTTGTGCGGGCAAAAAACGTTGCAGGAAATCGCGGAATTTACGTTCACCAATAAAACAAATACCCGTACTGTCTTTTTTGCGAGCTGTCGTAAAGCCAGCTTGTTCCGCAATAGCACGAACTTCGCTTTTGAGGAGTTCACCGAGCGGAAACAGACTATGTTGCAATTGATATTGCTGTAAGGTGTAGAGAAAATAGCTCTGATCTTTTTGCTTATCCGCAGCTTGTAATAGGCGCACGCTACCGTCCTCAGTTTGAACAATACGTGCATAATGCCCGGTAGCAATAGCGTCTGCCCCCACCAGTTCCAGTGCAAAATCCAAAAAAGCTTTAAACTTAATTTCCTTATTGCACATAATATCAGGATTGGGGGTACGCCCAGCACGATATTCTTCCAGAAAATGGCTGAACACATTGTTCCAGTATTCACTGGCAAAATTCACCGTACGCAGCGGTATGCCCAGTTGATCAGCAACGGATTGCGCGTCAGCCAGATCGACCGTTGCCGAACAATAATCAGCGGTATCATCCTCTTCCCAGTTTTTCATAAACAGGCCTTCGACCTGATAGCCTTGCTGTTGCAATAATAAAGCTGCTACTGAGGAGTCCACCCCACCGGACATACCTACAAGGACTCGTTTCATTCTGTAAAAACCAAACTGTCCAAAGGAAGACGAACACCGCGTTCATACAAATCAATCGATTGAAAAACGAGGTCATTACGCGGGCTAAGACGTGGGTGCTGGCGAATTTCTGTCGGTGTCAACCAATGGGTCGCAATAATATCGGGGTCAGTTTGGTAATTTTCTGCTTTACCACATAATTCGCCCGTAAAGTTAAAACGCAGATAAACTCGATCAGGATCAGGCGAATTAAGTAATAAAACACCTAATAGAGCAGCAGGCTCAAAATAATAACCTGTTTCTTCCAAAGTTTCGCGGCGAGCGGCCTCAATAAGGCTTTCGCCATACTCAACATGACCCGCAGGCTGGTTGATAACCTGCACCCCGTTAATCATTTCTTCGACCAATAAGAAACGCCCTTCCTGCTCTAAAACACAGGCAACGACTACTCTGGGTTTCCACACCATAAAGCACCTCCTTCTGCAAAAACCGGTATTTTACCTTGTCTAAGGTTCAGGGCACAGTCTTGGCCTTAGTGAAATGCTGCACCTTGTGGTTGAGAATGCTTTATAATCCGCCCTACGCGCTTGGAGCGAACTATCAAGGAGAGCTTAAAATCATGTATCAACATATTGTCGTGCCCAAAAAAGGGGAAAAGATTACAACAAACGCTGATTTTTCGTTGAATGTACCCAATCAGCCAATTATCCCTTACATTGAGGGTGATGGTATTGGTACAGATATTACACCGATTATGATCAAGGTTATCGATACAGCCGTGCAGAAAGCCTATGGTAATGAGCGCCAGATTCAATGGATGGAAGTCTATGCGGGGGAGAAAGCCAATCGAGTTTATGGTGAAGATGTCTGGCTACCGGATGAAACGGTTGAGGTTGTTAAAGATTTTGTTGTATCCATAAAAGGACCATTGACCACGCCTGTGGGTGGAGGTATTCGTTCACTGAACGTCAAACTGCGTCAGGATTTGGATTTGTATGTTTGCTTACGACCCATTCGTTATTTTCCAGGTACGCCGAGTCCAGTTAAAGAACCGGAAAAAGTCGATATGGTCATTTTTCGGGAAAACTCAGAAGATATTTATGCCGGTATTGAATGGGCATCTGGTACAGCAGATGCTCAAAAAGTTATTGATTTTTTATTAAATGAAATGGGCGTGAACAAGATTCGTTTCCCGGAAAGCTCAGGCATTGGTATCAAGCCTGTTTCTGCGGACGGTACTAAACGTTTAGTACGTAAAGCCATTCAGTATGCCATTGATAATGACCTGCCTTCTGTCACGTTGGCGCATAAGGGCAATATTATGAAGTTTACCGAAGGTGCTTTTAAAAGCTGGGGGTATGAATTAGCTCAAGCCGAATTTGGTGCTCAAGAAATCAATGGTGGCCCTTGGATGGCTTTTAAAAATCCTCGGACAGGCACTGAAATTACGATTAAAGATATTATTGCTGATAATTTCTTGCAACAAATTTTACTGCGTCCAGAAGACTACTCAGTGGTTGCGACCTTGAACCTAAACGGTGACTTTGTGTCTGATGCCTTGGCTGCTCAAGTCGGTGGTATCGGTATTGCGCCTGGTGCTAACTTATCCAATACGGTTGCCATGTTTGAGGCAACTCACGGCACGGCACCGACCTTTGCAGGTCAGGATAAAGTGAATCCTAGCTCTATTATTTTGTCTGCCGAGATGATGTTGCGCCACATGGGTTGGACTGAAGCGGCTGATTTAGTTTTAAAAGGTGTGGAGGGCGCGATTGCATCCGGTCGAGTCACTTTTGACTTTGCTCGACTGATTGATACCGCAGAAGAAATCAGTACTAGCGAGTTTGGTGACAATATTATTGAACACATGTAAGTGTTCTAAATGCTAAATTGATAGGGTAAAAGCCTATTTTATCGGCGCGGTGACTACTTTGGTTCCCGTGCCGGGTTTAATTTCAGGTTATAGATTTCAAAATGGCTCGCAGTGTCCCCATAGATAGTAAGATTAGAGATAGCAAGACCAGATTGGATAAGCACTAATAATTCAGTAACATCTTTATTTCTGGCAGATGAGTATAACATTTTTGCTGAGTTGGATTAACCGTTTGGCTGATTGTGGACTATGATTGATTTTGGGGTCGTTTCAATGGCAAATAAGGATAAACAGGATTCCGGTGAACAGGATTTCAGTGTAGCGGTAGAGGATGTCCGCCCGGAGGTGAGGGAACCACCAAAATTCAAAGTTATACTGTTGAATGATGACTTTACCCCGATGGATTTTGTTATCGACGTATTGCAGATATTCTTCAATATGAATCATGAGAACGCGACCCGCGTGATGTTGCACGTACATACCAAGGGCAAAGGGGTATGTGGTGTTTTCACTCGTGACATTGCGGAAACCAAGGTGGCGCAAGTCAATCGTTACGCACGGGAACACCAGCATCCATTGCTTTGCACGATGGAAGAAACATAAAGGAAAATTATTTTATGTTAAGTACTGAAGTTGAATACTCCATCAATGTGATGTTCCGCGATGCTCGCGACAAACATCATGAATTTGTGACCGTCGAGCACCTCTTGCTAGCTATGCTGGATAATCCCAGTGCGGCTGAAGCCCTACGCGCTTGCAATGTTGATATTGCATCTTTGCGTAAAGAGTTGGAAGCCTTTATAGCCGACAATACGCCGCTTATTCCTAATCATGAGGATAGGGATGTACAGCCGACCTTGGGTTTTCAACGTGTAATCCATAGAGCTGTTTATAGTGCACAGTCTTCGCGTAAAGGAGAGGTGACGGGTGATGCCATCTTAGTAGCCATTTTCGGTGAACCAGACTCACATGCGGTTTACTTCCTGTCGCAGCGCCATGTAGCACGCTTGGATATTGTGAACTTTGTCTCACACGGTATTCGTAAAGATGAGCATATTACGGGTAGTTTGTCGGATGAACAACACAGCGATGACATGCAATCCTCGTCCGCGTCCGGTGAGCAGACCGAAGGCGAAAGTACTGAAGGCAAGCGACCATTGGATCAATACGCGACCAATCTGAATGTTTATGCCGAACAAGGTAAGATTGACCCACTCATTGGTCGTGACCTAGAAATTGAGCGCACGGTACAAGTATTGTGCCGTCGACGTAAAAATAATCCTTTATTAGTCGGTGAAGCAGGCGTAGGTAAAACAGCGATTGCTGAAGGTCTGGCAAAGCGTATTGTCGACGCTCAAGTACCCGATGTACTGACCGATGCAGTCATTTATTCTCTGGACATGGGTTCTTTACTGGCTGGCACTAAATACCGTGGCGACTTTGAAAAACGTTTCAAAGCAGTCATTAAGCAAATTAAAGCAGAACCTCATGCGGTACTGTTTATTGATGAGATCCATACCATTATTGGTGCAGGTGCTACCTCGGGTGGCACAATGGATGCCTCTAATCTCATCAAACCAGCTCTATCTTCTGGTGAATTAAAATGTATTGGCTCCACAACCTTTCAAGAATACCACAGTGTCTTTGAAAAAGACCGAGCCTTAGCGCGTCGTTTCCAAAAAATTGATGTGAATGAACCTAGTGTTGCAGAAACAGTGGAAATTCTAAAGGGTTTAAAAACACACTTTGAAGAACACCACAAAGTTAAATATACCAATCCAGCACTTAAAGCAGCGGCTGAGCTGTCAGCACGTTATATCAATGATCGTCATTTGCCGGATAAGGCCATCGATGTGATTGATGAGGCAGGCGCAAATCGCCGTTTAAAACCAGTTGCTTCGCGCAAGAAAACCATTTCTGTGGCAGATATTGAAGAAATTGTGGCTAAAATGGCTCGTATTCCGCCCAAAACGGTTTCCAGTTCAGATATGGAGATTTTGCGTAACCTAGAGCGTGACCTCAAGATGGTTATCTTTGGTCAAGATATGGCGATTGGACAGTTGACCGCAGCAATTAAAATGGCTCGTTCCGGTTTACGTGATGACTCTCGGCCTATTGGCTCATTCTTGTTTGCAGGTCCTACTGGTGTCGGTAAGACTGAAGTTACCAAGCAATTAGCTATGCGTATGGGCATAGAAATGCTGCGCTTCGATATGTCTGAATACATGGAGCGGCATAGTGTATCACGCCTTATTGGAGCACCTCCAGGCTATGTAGGTTTTGATGAAGGGGGTTTATTAACAGATGCCGTTAATAAGCATCCACATGCCGTTGTTTTGTTGGACGAGATTGAAAAAGCGCATCCTGATATTTTCAATCTGCTATTACAGGTTATGGATCATGGAGCTTTGACGGATGCCAATGGCCGCAAGGTTGATTTTCGTAATGTCATTCTGATTATGACCAGTAATGCTGGCGCAGAAAATATCAGCCGTAAATCCTTAGGTTTTACTCATCAGGATCATACTAGCGACGCAATGGAGGCTGTAAAACGCATGTTTACGCCCGAATTTCGTAATCGTTTAGATGGTATTATTCAATTTAATGCCTTGACACCTGAAGTGATTAGTTCAGTGGTTGATAAGTTTATTATTAAACTTGAGGCTCAACTAGAGTCAAAGAAAGTAGTCTTAGTGGTTGATGAGCTTGCTAGAGCTTGGCTGGCAGAAAAAGGCTATGACCGTTTAATGGGTGCTCGTCCAATGGAGCGCGTTATTCAGGAGCATATCAAACGCCCACTCGCCGATGCACTCTTATTTGGCGAGCTGTCTCAAGGTGGTCGCGTAGAAATTACGGTCGATAATGAAGAGCTTGTCTTACACTACGAAAGTGCGGTCGCTCCTGCCTAAGCCTTTATGACCGACACGCTACTCAGGGAAAGGACTCCCGCTCCTGGTTGCAGGCAGCCGGTATTTGCCCATACATAAAATAAAATGTGATTGCTTACTTGCTGCGGTAACTGATGCGGCCTTTAGTGAGGTCATAAGGGGTAAGCTGCACAGTTACGCGGTCGCCGGTCAAGATGCGAATATAATTTTTACGCATACGCCCTGAAATATGTGCAGTTACAATGTGCTCATTATCCAGTTTAACCCGAAAGGTTGTATTGGGGAGGGTGTCTACTACTGTCCCTTCCATTTCAATATAGTCTTCTCTCGCCATGATTCCTTTTATTTCAAATCCGATTTAAAGTATAAATAAACGCGCGTATTATCCCCGCATTAGATCAGATGACAAGTCCTTTTTTCTCGCAATCGCGCTTAGCAGTGGGTGATTTATAGATCAATTTCTATTAGGATGGTTCGGATTTATTGGTTAAACGGTAGCATTTTCCTAGCCGTTCGTTATTTTTAGTTATTTTTATCTATTTCAGTTTGGAGTCACCGACTAATGTCAATTGCAGGGCTATTTCCCGGTCAGGGTTCCCAGTCTTTGGGTATGCTGTCCGAGCTGGCAGATTCTTTTGCTTTGATACAGCAAACATTTGCAGAAGCCGCTGATATTCTTGGCCAAGACTTTTGGCAAATGAGCCAGCAAGGGTCTGAAGCAGCCTTGAATAGCACTGAAAATACCCAGCCTTTAATGTTATTGGCGGATATATCGGTGTGGCGCGTATGGTTGTCACAAGGGGGTTGCCGTCCAGTAGCCGTTGCAGGCCATAGCCTAGGTGAGTATGCCGCTTTGGTTGCTGCTGATGTTTTGTCTTTAGCGGATGCATTATCACTGGTAGCCCAACGTGCGCATTTAATGCAGCATGCGGTACCAGCAGGGCAAGGTGCGATGGCTGCCTTATTAGGTTTGGATGATGAGCAGGTTATCGCTGCCTGTGCAGAGGCCGCCTTAGGCGAGGTCGTCGAAGCGGTTAATTTCAATGCGCCGGGGCAAGTGGTAATCGCAGGCCAGCGAGCTGCGGTAGAACGTGCGATAACGCTTGCCAAAGCAAAGGGTGCAAAGCGAGCCGTATTGCTGCCAGTTAGTGTGCCGTCGCACTGTAGCTTGATGAAACCAGCCGCTGAGCAATTATCCAGTGCTTTGGAAGATGTAGTATTGCAAGTGCCTACCATGCCGGTTTTACAAAATATTGAGGGCACTGCCCAAGCGAACCTTGAGGCCATGCGGATGGCTTTAGCACAACAACTGTACCAACCTGTGCGTTGGGCTAGCACTATTCGTCATTTGCAAACAGATTATCAGGTCGAACAATTGATTGAATTTGGCCCCGGAAAAGTATTAAGTAGTTTGAATAAACGTATTGGGCGTGGTCTAGCGTCTGTGTGCATTTCTGATAATGCCAGTCTGGAAGCGGCCTTGAAATGGTGTGAAGGAAATTCGTCAGCATGAATGATTTAATGGATTTACAAGGTGAAATTGCGCTGGTTAGTGGGGCTAGTCGTGGTATTGGTCGGAGTATTGCGAAGCTATTGGGTAAGCAAGGTGCGACAGTGATTGGCACGGCAACCCGTGAAAAAGGTGCTGAAAGCATTTCGGCTTATCTGGCTGAAGCGGGGATACAAGGTAAGGGCATGGTGCTGGATGTGGCCGAGTCTGCTTCTGTGGATAATGTGCTTAAAACAGTTAGCCAGGAATGGGGCGCGGTTTCTATTCTGGTCAACAATGCCGGTATTACCCGCGATAATTTATTGATGCGCATGAAGGATGACGAGTGGGACACTATTATCAATACCAATTTAAGCTCGGTTTATCGCATGAGTAAGGCTTGCTTACGTGGCATGATGAAAGCACGCAAGGGGCGCATTATTTCGATTGCTTCAGTGGTGGGTGCAACAGGTAATCCAGGCCAAACTAATTATGCAGCGGCCAAGGCCGGTCTGGTAGGTTTTTCCAAATCGCTGGCACGGGAAGTTGGTTCACGTAATATTACCGTTAATGTGGTTGCGCCAGGTTTTATTGATACAGACATGACACGCGAACTATCGGAAGAACAACGCAATAGCCTATTGCAAAGTATCCCTTTGGCACGTTTGGGACAGGCCGAAGAAATCGCCGCAGCGGTTCTTTTTCTGGCTTCTCCTCTGGGCAGTTATATGACTGGAGAGACGCTCCATATCAATGGAGGCATGTATATGGCTTAAGGGGGATGATTTCCCTGCCTTTGCAACTAGCATGAGGCGGCGGTTTTCAATACAATACCTTGTCGATGCAAAGCGTTATATTTATATAGAGGAATCAAAAACCATGAGTGATATCGAAAGTCGCGTCAAGGCCATCGTTGCCGAGCAATTAGGTGTGGATCTGGAAGAAGTGAATAATAACTCTTCTTTTGTTGAAGATCTGGGCGCGGATTCGCTGGATACTGTTGAGCTGGTCATGGCTCTGGAAGAAGAATTTGACGCTGAAATTCCTGATGAAGAAGCAGAAAAAATCACCACCGTTCAGGCGGCGATTGACTATATCAAGGCTCAAAAGGGCTAAGTATCCGCTCAACAACTGCATTGCTGTTTAATCCCAGGAGTGCAGTTTTATTTTGCCCAGCGCAAGTAAGCACAAGTAAAGGTGTACAAGTTTGTTTGGAAGACGTGTAGTAGTAACCGGTCTGGGTATTGTGTCGCCCGTTGGCTCTAAACTGGAAACAGCTTGGGATAATATTAAATCAGGTCATAGTGGTATTGGCATGATTAGCCCTGATTTATTTGATGCTAGCAATTTTAATGTTCGCATCGCTGGCAATGTTAGGGACTTCAATACTTCCGACTATATCAAGCCCAAAGACCAGAAAAAAATGGATGCTTTCATCCACTATGGTATTGGTGCGGGTGTGGATGCCATTTGTGACGCTGGTATTGAAGTCACCGAAGACAATGCTGAACGGATTGGTGTGTTAATGGGATCGGGCATTGGTGGCCTAGAAACCATTGAACGCAACTACACAGCTTATTTGCAAGGGGGGGCTCGCAAGATTTCTCCTTTTTTTGTGCCTGCCAGTATTATTAATATGGTTGCTGGAAATCTATCAATTAGATACGGTCTGAAAGGACCAAATATGTCGATTGTTTCAGCATGCGCGACAGCAACACACAGTATTGGTGATGCGGCTCGTATGATTGCCTACGGTGATGCCGATGTTATGGTGGCGGGTGGTGCTGAAATGGGTACAACCCCTTTAGGCATTGGTGGTTTTGCCGCCGCTCGCGCGCTATCTACACGTAATGATGATCCTATTGCAGCCAGCCGCCCTTGGGATGTAGACCGCGATGGTTTTGTACTGGGTGATGGCGCAGGTGTATTGGTACTGGAAGAATATGAATATGCTAAAGCACGCGGAGCACGTATTTATTGCGAACTCGTTGGCTATGGTATGAGCAGTGATGCGTATCACATGACATCACCTTCTAGCGGAGGCGAAGGTGCAGCGTGCTGTATGACTCATGCTTTGCGTGATGCAGGTCTGAACGCTGATCAAGTCAGTTATATTAATGCACATGGAACCTCAACACCGGCTGGAGATAAGGCTGAAACTGAAGCGATCAAACTAGCTTTAGGTACTTATGCACATCAAGTCGCTATTAGTTCTACCAAATCCATGACAGGTCACTTATTAGGTGCAGCAGGCGGTATTGAAGCGGTCTTTAGTGTACTGGCTATTCGTGACCAAGTATTACCGCCCACCATTAATCTTGACCATCAGGATTCAGAGTGTGATTTGGATTATGTGCCGAATATTGCCCGTGAAGCCCAAGTTGATATTGCCATGAGCAATTCTTTTGGTTTTGGTGGTACTAATGGCACCTTGATTTTTAAGAAACTTTAAGACTTCAGGGCTGGCTGAATCACTTATGTTGACTAGCCTTTATCCCTTCCCTATAAGATGAAATTTTGTAATGAGCATCTAACGACTAGAAGCGAAATGGTTTTTTCTGAAATGAGAAAAAAAGTTGAATTTTTAGAACTAGATTGGTCATGGGAAAATTCATCAAATAATAATATCCTAAGTTGATTGGATTCAGAGTATGTGGATCCTATCTGAACGTGCACAATCCATGAACCCTTCGGTTCTTAGAGAAATTCTCAAAGTTACCCAGCAACCCGAAGTGATCAGTTTTGCAGGGGGCTTGCCATCAGCTTCCACCTTCCCGATGCAGGCCATGCAAAAAGCGGCGTACGACTGTTTAGCTGAAGATCAAAAATCTGTACTTCAATACTCTGGTCTGTTGATGCTAGTCAGGTACTTATCACAACAGGATCACAGCAGGCTCTTGATATTGTTGGCAAGGTACTGATAGATACCGGCAGCAAAATTTTGGTTGAATCCCCAACCTACTTGGGGGCATTACAGGCGTTTGCACCTATGCAACCGGAATTTATTTCGATCAACAGCAGTAATCAGGGATTAGGATTAGACCTTGAGCAATTGCGTCAACACGCCCAAGACGCTCGATTTTTATATCTATTACCCAATTACCAAAACCCAACTGGGCGCACTTTAAGCCTTGAACATCGTCAGGCGCTGATCGAAACGGCTATCGAATGTAATCTGCCGATTATCGAAGATAATCCCTATGGC
>PDPH01000005.1 GCA_002747435.1 Pseudomonadota bacterium | reverse complement strand
AGAAATTCTCTTTTGCTGATTTACGTGTTATCGGGCCTTGGCGACAAGGGTCATTGTTCTTAACGGATGTCGCTGTATTTTGGCTCTCACCCACAACAGATCCGTTGTTAGCACACCCTGCCTGTATCACCAGTGGAATTGCTGCGGTAACTGCTAACCATAAAAAGGTCTGGTATTTTTTCATGTTAAATTCCTTTTTTGAGAAAAGTCCGCCACACTTTTAATGTGTGGCATGAGCCTGCTTATTGGTTCGGCCTCCGTCTGGGAGGAAGGATTCTTGGACAGGTATAAGGCGAATACGTTGCCGTATAATCGACATCACACCTTAGGCCGCCTTTTGGGTCGCTTGAGGCTTCCCGTGGTAAATGAGGGTAGTATTCAACGTTACAGTTGCTGACTTTAATGCGCTCTATTGTTACCAGTGGCGAGAATTTCCAGGTTCTGGTTTTTCTTTTTGTAAACTCTTGCTTGCAAATACTAATGCACTGTGCCGCACTAAGTGATTTAGGCAGGGGCTTAACAATAAAAAAATTCTCTTTTGCTGATTTGCGTGTTATCGGGCCTTGGCGACAAGGGTCATTACTCTTAACGGATGTCGCTGTATTTTGGCTCTCACCCACAACGGATCCGTTGTTAGCACACCCTGCCTGTATCACCAGTGAAATTGCTGCGGTAACTGCTAACCATAAAAAGGTAAAGGTCTGGTATTTTTTCATGTTAAATTCCTTTTTTAAGAAAAGTCCGCCACACTTTCGGTATATGGCGGATTGTATTGTAAGCTAACGTGATGCGGTGTAAGCCGCAGGGTTAGTTGCTGACATGGCAAAGAAAATATCCGTTGAACACTTCACGCGAATCCGGGTCTGGTTCGTGGCTAACCCAATCTTCATCTGTTTTGTACCATTGGTTTAGTATATTATTTAAACACTTACAGCATCTGACGAACGGTAAGGCAAAATAGTTCATTGCTACAATGAGCAAAGTAAGACGTGTGGTGCATGCATTTGTATTGCTTCGGCGGAATAAGTCTTGTTGACTAATACAGGGGCTATTTTACAGTAAGTTGGTGGTGGTTCAGGGGAGACTACTTACCAGAGCGTTTTTCCAAGGCCACTGCATTTATGCAATAGCGTAAGCCACTAGGTGGTGGCCCATCGGGGAACACATGCCCTAAGTGGGCATCACATACATTGCACAGCACTTCAATCCGCTGCATACCAAATGAGCTATCTTCGTGATAAGCAATGACATTTGCTTTGACAGGCTGTGTGAAAGACGGCCAACCACTGCCTGACTCAAATTTTGCTGTGGCATCAAACAATAAAGTGCTGCAGCAAACACAAACATACGCCCCTGGCTCAAACAAGCTACATAGCTCTGAGCTAAAAACCTTTTCTGTACCATGCTGGCGAGTGATACGGTATTGCTCATCGCTAAGCACCTTGCGCCATTCTGTATTACTTTTTTCTACGCGACGATCGGGATCAGGGTTGCCTTGGCGAGCAAAACCGATGACATCATCCCATTTTAACATGATTTACTTCTCCCAAAATCGAGTGCTAAGCAGTCTTTGCTTAGGCTTTGCTGTACTAAAAAGCCCAAAACAAGGCCAGCTAAGCTGACCTTTTTATCAAGGTAATAGTCATTCTGGCTATTAGCAACTATAGTACATATCGAATTCAACAGGATGAGTCGTCATGCGAATGCGGGTCACTTCTTCCATTTTCAATGCAATATAAGTATCAATCATGTCATTAGAGAACACGCCGCCTGCTGTCAGGAAGTCACGATCCTTGTCCAGCTCTTCCAATGCCATATCTAAAGAGTGACACACTTTAGGAACTAGTTTGTCCTCTTCTGGAGGTAGATCATATAGGTCTTTATCCATTGCTTCGCCGGGGTGCAGCTTGTTCTGGATACCATCCAGACCGGCCATTAACATAGCGGCAAAAGCGAGGTAAGGGTTAGCCGTTGGATCAGGGAAACGAACTTCAACACGGCGACCTTTAGGGCTAGGAACGAAGGGAATACGAATTGAAGCAGAGCGGTTACGGGCAGAGTAAGCCAACATAACAGGCGCTTCAAAACCTGGAACCAAACGCTTGTAGGAGTTGGTGGAAGCATTACAGAAAGCATTCAATGCTTTAGCATGCTTGATAATACCACCAATGTAGTACAAGGCCGTTTCAGATAAACCAGCGTAGCCATCGCCTGCAAATAGATTTTGGCCACCTTTGGAAATAGACTGGTGGACGTGCATACCAGATCCATTGTCACCCACAATCGGTTTCGGCATGAAAGTGACCGTTTTACCGTATTGATGCGCAACATTGTGCGTCACATACTTTTGAATTTGTACCCAGTCCGCCCGTTCAGTGAGTGTGGAGAAACGTGTACCAATTTCACATTGACCTGCGGTCGCAACCTCGTGATGGTGTACTTCAACAGGTACGCCCATTTCTTCCATAATATTACACATGGTAGCGCGAATATCATGCAGCGAGTCAACCGGAGGAACGGGGAAGTAGCCACCTTTTACGCCCGGACGGTGTCCCATATTGCCATCAGGATAAATTTTTTCTGAGTTCCAGCCTGCTTCTTCAGAGTCAATTTTAACGAATGTACCGCTCATGGAAGTACCCCAGCGTACATCATCAAAAATAAAAAATTCAGGCTCTGGTCCAAAAAATGCCGTGTCACCAATACCTGTGGATTTCAAGTATGCTTCAGCACGTTTAGCAATAGAACGAGGATCGCGCTCATAGCCTTCCATAGTGGCTGGTTCAACGATGTCACAACGGATATTGACGGTTATATCTTGGAAGAAGGGATCGACAACAGCGGTGTTTGGGTCAGGCATTAAGATCATGTCTGATTCATTGATACCTTTCCAGCCAGCAATCGAAGAGCCATCGAACATTTTGCCATCTTCAAAGACATCTTCATTGAACTCCCCGATGGGTAAAGTGACGTGCTGTTCTTTGCCCTTAGTATCGGTGAAGCGAAAATCGACATATTTGGCTTCGCTTTCCTTAATAAGATTCATGACATCGTGTGCAGACATGCAGTTGCCTCCTGAGTTAGAGAAACGAGAAAATAAAGTAAAAACTAATACTGCAAATAATTGGGGCAATACTTATGCCAATTATCAGACAGCCTTGTGACTAAAGTTCGCAGCCGAGTGAATTATAATCACATTCAAGTTTGGTGCATTAAAACTCTTGTTGCGCACTTCTTTGGTACTACGCCCATGTCCATAGGGATGATTATCATCGGCATTTTTATGTGCATGTTGCGCCGCAATAATCACAATGAAATCACTCAATAGATCCGCTAAGGTGTGAAAGCCATCTGCAATTAAGGCTTGAGATTGGGCGAAAAAACCACCGATTATTTGTGCTGTACTGAGTAAGATATTGGCAATAGCACCTACAAGCGTCACTTTCTGAGTGGCTTTTTGTCGCTTGAGTCCATCATGATCACTGGGTGCTGCTTTATCGATTGGCGCGTGAGGGTGGTGTAATCCCATAATCAATGGCTTTAGTTTATGGTCAAATGACTTGAGGAGGTGTTGCCGGTTTGTAGCACAATAATGTACTCGCGTTCTTCGCTGCGTGTTTCTAAAACAATATGACCATGAATGCGCGCCCAAGCTGGAATATCATGTAAAGCGCCAGGATCGGTGCAATAAGCGGTCAATACCGTTCCTTCTGCTTGATTTTCGATAGCTTGTTGTACTCGGATAACCGGCATAGGACATAATAATCGCCGAGCGTCAACCACAATGGAGTCAGGCATAGTAATGAATAATGAATGAGGTATTTTGAATACAATGCGCGGGATTATACCTTAGTCCGGCCAACAAGTGCGAATCAATGCGCTTTCTTTTTGCCTTTGCAACAAGCGATCGCGGAATTCTTGCGGGTCTTTTTGTAAAATCATTGCCCCTTTACGAGGTTCTAGTATAGCTTGCAGACGTGATAACCAAAACCGTAATGCAGCACCACGCAACATGCTTTCCCAATGATCAGATTCCATGACATTCAAAGGGCGGTGCTCATGATAAGCTGCTAACAGTGCACGCAAACGCGCTTCATCTAACGATCCTTCGAGGTGGCTGCACCAATCATTAGCCACTATAGCTAGATCGTAAAGCCAGCTATCTGTGCAAGCATAATACCAATCAATAATGCCTTGTAATTGATCCCCTGCAAACAAAACATTATCGCAGAATAAATCGGCATGGATAACCCCTTGGGGAAGTTGTGCAAAAGGAATGGCTTGTTGGCATTGCATTTCGTGAGCCAGCAATTGTTGTTCTTGTCGGGGTAAATGGGATTTTAGTCTTTGTGCGGTCGCCATACGCCAATCATGACCACGATCAGAAGCGCGATATAGTGGAAAGGCTTCGCCAGCAAGGTGTAATTGTGCCAAAGTTTTTCCTATCACTGCACATTGGGCTGTATTAGGTTGTTGTAGCGTTGTACCTGATAAAAACTCAATAATGGCACAAGGCTTAGCGTGGATTTGTTGCAAAACCTGACCCTTTTTATCGGCAATGGGAGAGGCCGTAGGAAACTTGGCTTGGGTAAAAAAAGCCATCAGCGCTAAAAAATAATTTAATTCGGCGATCGTGTGTTGTTCGAAAAGCGTCAGTATGTAAGTTTTTTGTGTTGTTTTTAACTTGAAATTGCTGTTTTCTACGCCCGCTGCAATACCCTCTAAGGCGACTAAATCACCAATGTCATACCGCTCAAGCAACTCGGCTAAAGCTTCGTTGCTAACAGGTGTGTAAACAGACATGCGTACTGTATCTGCTGCAAGTTACCAAACTACCAAGAAAATAGTTGCCAACTGGGAATCAGCATTTCATCACTATCACTGTGTGCATTACGGATTTGGCCAGAGGTATCTGAACCAATCAGATTATACCCCCCACTTCCTGAGCCAGGTATATAACGAATCTCACTGTACATGGCTTGGACACGTTTTTCTTCAATCGTGCCAAAGCGATCTTGGGTGGTAATGGTTTCAATTTTGACATTACCAGCCAACTCTTCTTCGACAGCAATCCCTTCCTCAGCAGTCGCTGCCGTCCATCCGCTACATAGTAAGCTTGCTAGCAACAAGGGTTTAAATGATTTCATACTCACAACTCCATAAAATTAGCACGTTCTTCGGCTGAAGGGCCAACAATAGTACGCTCATAATAGCTGAATATATGGTCAACAATAGCATCAGCATTATCTAGTAATACGAATAAGTCCATATCATTGGGGGAAATGCTTCCCTCTTTTACCATCGTATTGCGTAGCCACTCAATCAAACCTTCCCAAAAAGGTGTATGTACCAAAATAATGGGGATACGGCTGGTTTTGCCAGTTTGTACCAAGGTCAAAATTTCTGCTAGTTCATCCAGTGTACCAAAACCACCTGGCATGACCACATAGGCTGAAGCGTACTTGACAAACATGACTTTGCGCGAAAAAAAGTGACGAAAATACAGTGAAATGTCTTGATAAGGATTGCCATGCTGTTCATTCGGCAATTGGATATTCAGGCCAATACTCGGTGATTTTCCCTTTTGTGCGCCTTTATTAGCAGCTTCCATAATACCTGGCCCACCACCGCTAACAACAGCAAAACCTGCATTGGATAATTTATGAGCTATCTCTACCGTTAATTCATAGACAGGATGCTCAACGGGAGTGCGAGCTGATCCAAAGATGCTCACTGAGGGGCGAATGTGAGCAAGGCGCTCAAAGCCTTCTACAAATTCACCCATAATTTGAAATATTTTCCAGCTTTCTCGAGCTAGCTCTTTGTCATCAATAGGCTTTAAAACCGGATGGCTGGCGCGTGTAATTTCATCCATAAATAATCATTTTTTTTCTAGCTTGCTAGCTTCTTCGGGGGTCAGTGCTTCAATGGTCAAAGCATGCAATTCACCAGAAGCAATTGCTTCTGACAAAGTGGCATAGACTTTTTGATGACGCTTTATCTTAGTCATACCCTTGAAATCAGCGCTGACTACCCGTGCATGGTATTTATAACCATCACCACTAACATTGACTTGCGCGTCAGTAAAACCGGCTTGGATTAGCGCACTGACGGCTTCATTACTAATACTCATAAATTTTGTAGCCCTGTTGTATGCAAAATTACCAGAAGCGTTAGTATAGTGGATGTGCAGCCGACAATCGGTATTTATGCGCGTATAATGTTAAGAATTTCGTTTTAGACATGTGGGGCATCATGGCAAATCAGCAGTTGGTTCAAAAGGTGCAGCAGACTTGTAGTGACTTTTGTGTTGCTTTGACTCAAGACGAAGTCAGCATTTTTGTGCGCTATACACGTTTGTTGGAGTTGGAGCCGGATGCAGTTCTGGCAGATATAGGCGATGTAGGTGATAGCTTTTATATGATTATTGGCGGTGCTATCAAACTGTATCAAATACGTGATGTTGAAGAGTTCGAGGTAGGTGAAATTAGTGCAGGTGGTTTGGTCGGTGAAATGTCTTTTTTCGACCATCAACCGCGTACTTTGCGTCTGAAAGCTCACTCAAAAGGTGCGCGCTTACTGGAAGTGAGTCGTTTGATGTACAATCGGTTGCGCATTGAAGAGCCTTATATTTCTACTAATTTGTTGGAGTTTGTTATTCGTAGCTTAGATGTATTAGTACGTGACTTGAGCGCGCAAAATACATCTTTGCGAGCTCGTTTGTCCTTTTTAGAAGACGATTCACAATAAATTCATACTGTTAACCAAAAAGTAACCGGACCGTCATTGGTTAGGCTTACCTGCATATCTGCACCAAAGCGACCACAGTGGCACTGTCCAAGCTGTTTTTCTACCGCTGTGCAGAAGTAGTCAAATAATTCTTTTCCTTGTTCGGGACTTGCTGCGGTTGAGAAGCCGGGACGATTGCCTTTGCGCGTGTCGGCTGGCAGGGTGAATTGTGGAACAACCAATAATTCTCCCTGAATATCTTGCAGTGAGCAATTCATACGCCCTTTTTCATCAGAGAAGATACGATAATGAATAATACGCTCCAGCAAACGATCCGCTTTAGCTGAGGTATCCTCTTTTTCTACGCCTAAAAGCAATAAGATGCCTTTGTTGATTGCAGCGACCTCTACACCTTCAATTTCAACTTTTGCTTGGGTAACACGCTGGATCAGACCAATCATTTCAATTGCCCCAACATAAATTCGGTTGCTTTGACTAAGGCAGACTGAATACCCGTTTCGCTGGCCGCGTGGCCACACGCAGGAATAATGGCCAAATCAGCCTCAGGCCAAGCCTCATGCAGGGCTGTGGCTTGATCCAGTGGACAAATCATGTCGTAGCGACCATGAATAATCATGCCTGGAATTTCTTTTAAGCGATCCGCTTCGTTTAATAGTTGATCAGGCTCAAGAAAGCAATTATTTACAAAATAATGTGCTTCAATACGCGCTACGCTAGATGCAGTATGCGGTGAAGAAAAATATTCGACACTGCTATCCTTGGGTAATAGATTAATGGTACGCCCTTCCCAAGCTGACCAAGCTTTGGCTGCCTGCATGCGGGCGATTTCGTTTTTGCCCGTAAGTCGTTTGTGATAGGCTTTTAGCATGTCGCCACGTTCTGCTTCAGGTATGGGGGCAACGAAGTCTTCCCAATAATCAGGAAAAATACGCCTAGTTCCGTCTTGATAAAACCAAGAAACATCCTGCGGTCGCCCTAGAAAAATGCCCCGCAAAATTAAACCAAGTACTTTATCGGTATGTTTTTCAGCATAAGCCAGCCCCAGCGTAGATCCCCACGACCCGCCGAAAACAACCCAGCGCTCAATATTTAAATGACGACGAATGTGCTCCATATCTTCGACCAAATGCCAAGTGGTGTTAGCCTCTAGCGAAGCATGTGGTGTGGAACGTCCACATCCCCGTTGATCAAATAAAATGATGCGATAACGTTCGGGATTGAAAAACTGCCGGTGCCAACTTTCACAGCCCGAACCAGGGCCACCATGTAAAAAAATGACCGGGATACCTTCAGGATTACCACTTTCTTCCAAATAAAGCGTATGACGATCGCCTACAGCCAACATAATGTGCCAATTTTCACGTATAGGTGGGAAGATATTCATGTGACTTACTCTTTATTACACTTCCAGCGCTTGGCGTGCTTTATTAAAACGCAATCGATCTTTGTCTGACATAGTATATCGCATCCGAATAGGGTATATTTTTCCGAAAGTCAAAAAAGAAAAAGTACAGCGTAAAATGCAAAGCATCTTGAAAATACGCTATACCCCAAAAAACAAAAGCCCTGCAAGCTATTCACTTACAAGGCTTTTTTGTATGGTGGGCCGTGTGCGACTCGAACGCACGACCACCTGATTAAAAGTCAGATGCTCTACCGACTGAGCTAACGGCCCGTCAAGGCGTGCTATTCTACACAAGCAGCTCTTTGTTTCAAGCACTTTTTCCGATTAAATCCATTCCTTTTAGATAATCTGCTCTTTTGGCTGAGTCATTCGGCTTCCATAGCAGACGATTCTCCCCTATTTGAGGTCGAATCAGCACCGTTGCAGACAAACTGGCAGGGATAGATCGCACCACCAGCCAGATTTGACGCAAATGCCCATGACTGATTTTACTCAGGCTATGCAGCGTTGCTAAAGTACGCTCTGTGTCAAAACAAGCAAAAGGCTCATCCATAAACAAGCATTGCTCCTCGGTTCGTAAATGATCAATCAAGATATTTGCCAAATTCGCCCGCAGCGTCAATATAATTTGCTGCTGTGTTTGCTTACTACTGCTCTTTGATTCCAAAAAACCACCTTTTTCATGAGACAAAACCTGAGCGGCAAAATCCTGATCTATCTGCCAATTATCCAGTGGCTGCTGTGTAAATTCACTTAACCAAGATTGACAACGTTGGCCAAGTTGTTGATTAAAGGTGCGCATTGAGGCCTGAGCAGCCAAATGCAATAAATAAATCGACTTACCCAACACTTTAGCTTGATGCTCGCTATTAGCAATAACCCAAGCTTGTTGCCGGATTTCAGCCTGCAAAGCATCATGTTGACTTTTTACGTGCTTTTTATGGTTAATATCTGCATCAATCGCATCCATATAAGCATCCATACGTACAGCGTAAGCCTTTAAGCCACTGGATAGTGCAGCAAATGCAGGCTGGGCATCGGTGGAGCTAATAGCATAATCTCTTACCTGCTCAGGCAAGTATTCCGAGACAGCCGCTAATTTTGTGCTCCCACTGTTTGCCGTAAGTGCCCGACTGTGCAGATAGGCTTGTGTCTGGCTATCAAAAAAAGTTTCCACGGTACTGCGTAATTGCAATAAACTATCGCGTAAACCGCTGGCAAATAAGGCAACACGCTCTTTCAGAGGGATAAGGTAGCGTTGTTCCACATAATAATCAAACGCTAAAGCACTCCCTGCCAACACTGCCAAGCTTGTTGCCAACCATAACACAGCATCACTGTCAGGCAGTAAAGCAGCATCAAGAGGCCATAGTGGCTGTGCCCACGTGGGTGCAAAAAATAATAAAGCCCATAGCAGCAAAATAGGTGTTAGCAAGACAGCACTCCACAAAGCCAAGCGGTTCGCCCACAGGCTATACTGGCTATAACCTTGCCATGTCTCATACCAAGTCGGATAAGCTTGACTGGATTGTTTGATATCCACCTGCAAAGCACGTGCAGCTCGTCGCCGCTCTTGTAAAACCTGATTGATCGTTTCCAATGAACTGAGCTGCTCAGGCTCAAAGCTCAAGCTATCACGCTCTGTTTCAAGTTTGCCGATAGATGCTTGAGCTGTTTGCAAATTGGCTTCCGCCATTAGACGTTCTGTTTCAAGACGTTTTCCCAATGCCAGATAAGTCTTGATGCCCGTCATGGTATCCAAACTGTCTTGATCCACAGCGTCCGCCTGTACAGACAACTGACTCCAAAAAAAAGCTCGTGAAAATGCGGTATATGATAAACCAATAATATGCTTTATTTGCTCATTCACCGCCGTGATCGAATTGGCCAGTACCGTGTCACCTTGAGAGCCTATCTGCCACAGTGAGGCCTGTTGCACGCCTTGCGTATTGATTTTTCGTTGAATACGGTAGCTTTGTTTCCCTTGTCGAAACGTTAACTCGACTAATGCTTCCATTGAACCCCATCGAACTAACTTGGCAAGCTGTTCATTCTCCAAGTCGGCGGTGCGGCCAAACAAGGCAAAACAGATAGCATCCCCAATGGTACTTTTTCCCGACTCACGCCCACCAACGACCATGATTAAACCATGTTCAGGTAAAGACGCTAGTCGCAAACTTTCATATTTACGAAAATGTTTAGCGGCCAAACCTGTGATTACCATGTTGCATCACCTCGCTCGGTATGATTACCCGGGACTTGAGCGATTTGCTCCAAACGTTGCAAGATTAATAAAATAGCCTGTTGAGTAATAAATTGCTCTTCATCAGCTAGGCAAAAATGGGACTCAACAGAATGCTGGCAGAATTCGGCAAATTGACGGGCAGTAACATTTTTCCAAACACTGGAAAAGTTTACGTTCCAAGGAAAGGCGATGCTTGACACGTTTTCATCTCCTAAAACAGGGTTGAGCCATAAAATTGGGGGGAGGCTCATTATCAAAATGGCTGTTTAGTTATTTCAGCTCCCATATCACCCACACTTTACAAAAAAAGACGCATGAACTGCGTCTTTTTTTAGTTAATGGTCAAAAAACACTCGAAAATTAACGATTTTCTGCTTTCATACGTTGTAATCGTGCTTTTGCCAGTTGCGCAGCATTACTATCAGGAAAAAAACGCACAGTATCTTCTAAAGTACGTCGCGCAAACTCCCACTGTTTTAATTCATAATAAGAATAGCCTAATTTGAGTGCGGCTCCCGACGCTTTGGAGCTATCTTTGTATTCGCGCAAAACTTTCAAAAACTCCTTAGTCGCATTCTCATAGTCTTTTTGCGCATACAAAGCTTCACCTAACCAATATTGGGCGTTACCGGCCAATTCATGTTGAGGATAGCTAGTGAGAAAAGTACGAAAAGCTGGAACAGCAGCAGCAGGATTATTAACCAGTTGTTTATAAGCTTCGTTATATTCCGCTTTAATTTTCTGATTAGCGGGTAAATGCTGATTAGCAGATGCAGACACAGGCGCTATTGGTGGGTTAGCCCTTTGTGTATTTGCCCCCGTCCCAGTATTTGCCCTCGTCTCATTAGCAGGCTGCTGATCAGCCTTTCCCGGATCAGAAGAGCCATAGTAATAATAACTATCTGCACCCCGAGGCCGAGGATTAGCAGATGTATTATTAGCTGTGCTGGCTGATTCTGATCCGCTATTGCGGTTTGATACCGCCGCTGCTGGAGCTGGAGCAGCTTCTCTCACTGGCTCAACCACCGGAGGAACATTTGCAGTATTCACCCTTTCGACTCGCGTAGGCTCCTCAAGAATTCGGGGTAAAGGCGTTACCACAGCCTCCGTCGGTGGTGGTACATAATCTGGCTGAGTCTCCGCTGGCATTAATGAATCAACATTGACGTCCAGCTCGGGAATGGTCGCATCCGTACTCGTTCTCACTTCAGGAGGCAGGCGATTAGCCTGTTCCAGTTCTTCTTGGCGCGTTTGCACCCCCTGCAAACGATCGCGCAATCGTTCATTTTCCCCTTTAAGGTTGTTGACTTCCTCTTCTAGCTCGTTCAGACGCTCCAGCAGTTGTACCGCTGAATCGTCAGACAGAGCCACAGCTGGTGGTGCTACTAGTGTTAGCATAAAGCTAACTACCACCAGTCCCCCCCAAAGGCTCTGTTTGATTCGATCAGACATAAGTAATTATTCTCCTAGATAAATGATCTCAACGCGGCGATTCTTGCTCCAAGCTGCTTCATTTGAACCGAAAGCCAAAGGCACTTCTTCACCATAGCCCACCACACTCATCTGGCCGCGCTTAGAGCCACGCGCTGCCAGGTAATTACGCACAGACTTGCCGCGACGCTCAGACAGTGCCACATTGTATTCACGTGAACCGCGTTCATCCGCATGTCCTTCCAAACGTACCCTTAGCTCAGGGTAATCACGCAATAAGGTCGCATGGGCATTCAGAATAGCTTGGTACTGTGGTTTGATAGTTGATTGGTCATAATCAAAGAAAATAAGCCGTTGTGCCAAAATACTGGAAGGATCACGTAGATCAGCCGGTGTATAAGTACCACTCTTGCCAGCATTATTGGAAGCAGAACCACTCCCTCCTTGATACATACCACCGCCACTAGAAGACAATCCGCCTAAACTACCACCAGCATCTGTATAAGCCGTGCCACCAACGTTGCCTGTACTACTTCCTGTTGACGTACTTTCTAAACCATTGCCACGCTCAACCACATATTCACGTCCATCCAGCCCACCTCCTGATAGACCAGAACCGCCAGTGGTACTGCTACTACTGCTAGCACTACCACTGCCAGCCAAATCAACACCTGTACCGCCCGTTAGACCACTACCAGTACTGCCACCATTGTAGACATCACCTGAGCCACCGACTATGCCATCACCGCCAGCAGATTGAGCAACCTGCTGTTGCGAACAGGCACTCACTAACATCGTAGTCACCATTAATAGTCCAAGTAGTGCTTTTGTATTCATGCAAATACCCCTCAAAATTCAAAAAAAACTATTTATCATTTAGCAGAGGCTTCGTTGTTGCCTTCACATCTGCTCTCCATTATTAATCAAGAAAAGGCGACCATGATGGATCACGCACATCACCAGCCTGTTCTGATAAAATCTGTCTTGCCTTGCCATTAGCGCTAGAAACGGCTAGAACACCCCTTCCACCTAGTTTAGTAGCATACAACACCATACTACCATTAGGAGCCAATGATGGCGATTCGTCAAAATCCCCTTTTGAAACAACGGTACTAGCGCGCGTTGATGCATTCATTACCGCAATACGGAAACGGCCATTCATCTGTCGCACCATAGCTACTGAATTACCAACAATACTGGCAGCAGCGTTATACCTACCTTCGTTGGTTAATCGATAACCATCACCCCCACGGATCGTCGTCCGATACAGTTGCGGCTGCCCGTCACGATCAGAGGTATAAATAATGCTGTTAGTATTCGCCCAAGTAGGTTCTGTGTCTATAGCAGGTGAGCGTGTTAATTGCGTCGCACTGCCGTCTAATACACCAATCAAATAAATGTCTGGATTGCCCCCTTCAGACAGACTCACTGCCAAATAACGGCCATCAGGCGACCAAGCAGGAGCACCATTAATGCCTTCACGCATGGACACCAAACGCTTACCGCCGGTTAATAAATCCTGCACATAAATACCCGATTGCCCTGTTTCAAAAGAAACATAGGCCAACTGCATACCGTCTGGTGACCAGCTAGGTGACATAACCGGCTTGCCAGAAGTCATGACCGTTTGGGGATTGTAACCGTCAGCATCAGAAACCAGCAGGCGATATGTTTGCCGCCTCGCAGGTCCAGAGGCGGCAACATAAGCAATCCGAGTATCAAAAGCACCCTGCAAACCAGTCAAACGCTCAAAAATAAGATCAGCGGCTTTATGTGCCATGCGACGGCGATTGGGATGAGGGGGAATACGAAAGCCTGCTGCACGCTGTCCTGTAGCGACATTAATGATTTCAAACTCCAAACCATCGGCTGCTTGCTGACGTCCAACAACAGCATAGTCTGCACCGCTCGCTCTAAGCCTGTCCTGCTGAAAAGGCTGCCCTAAAGCCAACGCCTGTCCTGCTTTGGTATGGGGTACTAAGGTAAATTGGCCACTGCGTTTTAGATCAGCTTCTATAATGCTGGCAAGATCACTACCTTGAAAAGGAACGATCATTAAGGGTACGCCGTCATTAACGCCATCGGTAATACGAATGACCAGCTCAGCGCGCGCTGTCAGTGAAAACAGCAATCCTGCCATTAACAATACAAGGTAGGTTAAGGTCTTTTTCATGGTTATGGCTCAAAAATCAGTCTTAAATTCTGGTTATAAAGTTCTGGTAAATCAGGACGTGGATAAGGTTCCGAGCGGCGCAAAGCGGCAATTAAGGAGTCACAAAACTGCGGGGATCCATTGCACTGAGTGACGCGCAACTCACGAATCTTGCCCGGTGGTCGAATGGAGAGTTGGACACTAGCACGCATACCAAACGTATCAATCGGTTGAATCCAGTGGGTACTCACTTGCCGCTTGATTTGTTGCCCCCACACCATGGCCGCACGCTCCAGTTCAGCAGACGAAGTACCCCTTCGGCCTTGACCTGAGCCACCTTGCCCTTGCGCGGCCTGTTGAGTACGTTGACGCGCTTTTTGACGGGCTTCTTCTGCTTCGCGCTTCTTGCGCTCTTGTTCTTCCTGCCAACGCGCTATGTATTCAGCCCGTTTGCGCGCTTCTTCCTCCTTAGCAAGACGAGCTTTTTCTTCTGCTTCCTTACGCTTGCGTTCTTCTTCCTCTTTGGCTAAGCGGGCTTTCTCGGCTTCTTGCTGAGCTTTTTCTTCTGCTTCACGTTTTTTGCGTTCTTGTTCTTCTTTCCAGCGTGCTTGATATTCAGCGCGTTTACGTTCTTCTTCCTCTTTAGCTAAACGGGCTTTTTCGGCTTCCTCACGTTGCTTACGTTCTGCTTCTCGGCGTACCTTTTCCTCTGCTTCCTTACGCTTACGTTCTTTTTCCTCTTTGGCTAAGCGAGCTTTTTCCGCTTCTTGCCGAGCTTTCTCTTCTGCTTCACGTTTTTTACGCTCTTGTTCTTCTTTCCAGCGTGCTTGATATTCAGCGCGTTTGCGCTCTTCTTCCTCTTTAGCTAAGCGGGCTTTCTCTTCTGCTTCACGCTGCTTGCGTTCTTCCTCTAAACGTCGCATCTCAGTACGCCTGATGAGTGCTTGTTGTTCAGCTTCACGTTCTGCCTGCAAACGTTGCTGCTCAGCGGCAATACGTGCGCGCTCTTGTTCAGCCAACTTACGCTCCATCGCTTCTCGTTGTTTGCGCTCTTCTTCGGCCTGACGACGCGCCTCTTCTGCTTTGCGACGCTCCTCTGCTAGCTTGCGCTCAGCTTCTTCCTGACGGCGGCGCTCCTCGGCTAAACGCCGCCGCGCTTCTTCTGCTTTTTGACGTTCTTCTGCCAATTTACGCTCAGTTTCAGCCTGACGTTGTGCCGCTTCTGCCGCTGCACGTTTACGTGACGCTTCTTCTAGGCGACGCGCCTGTTCCTGTTGAGCTTGTTCTGCTGCGGCTTGTGCTTCAGCTTGCTGTTTAGCTTTTGCTTCCGCCGCTGCTTTAGTAGCCTTTTCGCGCTCCGCTTTTGCTGTCGCTTCAGCCTGCTTAGCACTTGAAGATGAAGACTTTTCAGACACTACACCTTCTGAGAGCATTAATTGCACGCCACCACGGTCTGCCGCACTGGATTCAGGTTCTTTATTTAATTGAAACCCTAAAATCAGCAATGTAATGACTACAATATGCAGCATGATAGCCCAAAATAGGGCAACAGGATTCTTCAGCAGTTCTTTAAACATCTTCCCGTGGTATCCAATAAACTCAAGGTTTAGAGTCCAATCCAGGTGGTTCGGCCATTAGACCAATTTGTCTGGCTCCCGCTTTTTGCACCGCGACCAATAATGTCATGAGGTAATGGTTTTCTACCTGCTCATCAGCACGGACATAGACTGGCCGTCTACGCGATTCATCCATATTTTCATATACGTATTCGGTTACCGCCGCTGTATCAAGCTCAGTACCATCTTGCAAAAAGTAATGTCCTGTTTGATCAATATTAATAATCAAAGGTTCCTGCTGATTATCAGTCGTTAACGCCGGCGCATCCGCATCCGGCAAATTAATATCAATACCTGATTGCAGCATGGGAGCTGTTACCATAAAAATAACCAGCAGTACCAGCATAACATCAATATAGGGTACTACATTCATTTGCGCCATACTGCGGCGTGAGCGTCTCATGAACGCACCTGCCGAGTAGCCAAATTACGCTGTAAGACTGCGGTAAATTCTTCACGGAAGTTATCGTAATAATTAGCCAGTCGATCAATACTATCCGTAAAACGGTTATAGGCAATAACTGCTGGAATCGCGGCAAACAGACCGATGGCCGTTGCAATCAGCGCCTCAGCAATACCCGGAGCAACCACTGCCAATGTAGCCTGTTGTATTTGTCCTAAAGCCATAAAGGAGTTCATAATGCCCCATACCGTACCAAATAAGCCGACATAAGGGCTGGTTGAGCCTACTGTCGCCAAGAATGCTAAATTCTGCTCCAGCGTGTCTATTTCTCGGGAACTTGCCACGCGCATAATGCGTTGTACTGAATCCACCCCCAAAGTCGTTTGCACATTAGCATTGGTATTTGTTCCCATGATTCGCTTGTATTCTTGAAAACCGCTGCAAAAAACGCGCTCTAAACCTTGGCGTTCTTTTTTCTGCACCAAATCTTCGTATAAAGAAGATAAAGAAGCCCCACTCCAAAAGCGTTCCTCAAAACGTTCCGCTTCACGACAAGCTCGCTTGATTTTGCCAGCTTTAATTAAAATAAGCGTCCAGGAAATCAGTGAAGCCAATACCAGTAGCCCCATTACAATTTGTACTACTAAGCTAGCATCACGGATAAGATGCACAATGGAAAGATCAGTCGACACGATTCAATTTGCTCCGAATATTCGCAGGAATAGCCATAGGACGAAAACGCTGAAGATGGATACAGGCTACCTTGACAGTAGCATTAACCACCAGTTCTACAGGCTCACGATTTACTGTACGCCAGATACTTTGCTCAAACACCATATACGTCCGTGCTTGTTCACTGAGTATAGAATGAATTTGCAACAAATCATTAAAACGTGCTGGCTTGCAGTAATCGATCTGTATACTTTTGACTACCAAAGCCACTTGCCACTCTTTGGCGAGCACGTCATGTTCAAAACCCAACTCACGTAACCATTCTGTACGTGCACGTTCCATAAAATTCAAGTAATTACTGTGATACACAATGCCGCCTGCATCAGTATCTTCGTAATAGACACGTACTGAATAATCAAAGGTATTTATGTGATTGGAAAGCTCTGTCTTCATGCTAGAAGCATAAAGGATAAGAAGCGCACTTACACCTATAATTTAGGTAGTAAAAAAGTCACCAAACGCATAACAGGGTGTTATCTTCCAAACGAATACACCCTGCACTTCTCAATAGAAAACCGCCAAATTAGTGCTGAGAAGCCTGATCAGTTGCCTGGTATTCGGTCAAGAATTTATGGGGGTCTACATAAAAAACTTGCTCCAACCAAAAAGGCTTATCAGGCTTTAATTCTGACATTTGAGGTGGCAAGCTACGAATAGAATAGTAAAGGTTGGCAAGACGTAAACGACCGTTAAGAGAAGTTCCAATGCCTACTGTACCGATTTTCTCACCTGTTTTAACCCAACTCCCCGGGCTAATATCAACTGTTTCCAGATTGGCATAGCGGTGTAAACGCCATTTTGATCCCAATACCCACACTGAATTGTCACCACGTGGATCATTTTCCTTATAAACCACCCAACCACTGGTCGTTGCTACAACAGGCGTACCTTTACTAGCGAAGATATTAATACCTTTTTGTGGGCTTTGGCCTGCGGTATGCCAGTAAGCAGTTGGATTCCAGCCATAAGGTTTAGCACCGTCAACGGGCACGTGACGATCTTCTGGAATCCAGTAACCCATTATAAATATTGTAATAATAACCAGAAACAAAAGTGGTTTTTTCATACCCTGCACCTCTAAGGTTTTGCTATGCGATAATATTGGCCTCCACTTAGAATGAGAGCCGGAAAGCGCCGAAAAAGTTCATATTTTTCTGTGGTAAATATCCCACAAAAGATTCGTTTTCGCCAAATCCAGCCGATAATCAGCAAATTTCTGAAAGATTTTTACTGCCTAGTTGCAATGTTGCTAATTCCCAACATTTCTTCAATTTGGGCTACAGGTTTTTTCATGTCAGGGGGGGTGTATTGATACCAATCCGCCATATACTTTTCTAGATTCATCGCCTCAGAATTTTCCCCCAAATTGATGTAATTGATGGAAGCCCAATACCGTGGCTCTTTTTCAAAAATTGCAAGCAAATGGGATGCCATCTTTTCATTTAATTGCCGGTCTTTGGCATATGGATTAGATTCAAGCAGGCTACGTTGTTGGTGATACCACTCACTTAAACGAGGTGCAAAACTACGATGTTTTTCTTGCTTCATATTATCAGCATACTTTTGAAACTCCGGCGCATATTTTTGCCAGCTAGCATAGGGTGCATGGGTTTCCCAAAGCTCAGCCATACGCTCCAAAGCAAACAGGCTAAATGCTTCACATAAGGATTCTTCAAACCATTGTTGGTGGGTAATATTGGCAGGCGCTAAATCATAGTTTGATAGGAGATGACAAAGCTCGTGAGAAAATTGATAAGTCATTTGTGCCCAATAGCGCCCTGTTACATTGAGCTTAACAATGTATTCGCCTTGATCACCCTTGGTATACAGGGAAATAGGTCCTTCCTCATCATTTTTTACAATAACAGCCCCTAGTTTGCGACTACCTATATAAGGGCTTACTGCAAGCAAGGTAGAATCCAATACGGCTTTAACATCTTCGGGGCTAGCACCTTGCCACTCTTCATCGACTTGAATAGTTGCTACAGGTGTGAATGCGCTGACTGTTAATGGAATAAACAGCAGAATCAATAACAAACTGCGTATTAATCTGGACATTTAAAGACACTCTCAGCATTGCTTGATAGGGGTATGCAAAGCTATGAATAGCAAAAGCTGGCGCTAAATGTGTATGGTGAGCGGTCTGAACTGCTATAAATTACCGAATACTGGTCATTAGTTTGCGTTCATATAACAAATCCCATACGCCATGTCCCAAACCTAAACCACGTTGCTCAAATTTGGTTTGCGGGCGAAATGCAGGCCGCTCAATAAAAGACATGCCATCCGCTGCCATCGAACGAAACGCATCACTTTGCTGCATTAGCTCTGACATGTGTATAGCATAATCCTCCCAGTCGGTTGCCAAATGAAATAGACCACCAGCACGTAAGCGAGAGGCTACCAAATTTATAAAGGGATTTTGTACAATGCGGCGTTTATGGTGACGCTTTTTGTGCCAAGGATCAGGAAAATAGAGCTGTACTCTGTCGAGTGCAGCCGGTGCAATGCAGTGCTGTAAAATGGCCACAGCGTCACTATTCATCAGTCGCACATTGCTAATTTGCCGCTCAACTAGCAAGTGCAATAAATGCCCTACACCCGGGCGATGAACTTCGATGCCAATGAAGTTCTTCTCCGGCTCTGCCATAGCCATCGCTGCGAGTGAGTCGCCATTACCAAAGCCTATTTCCAGAACGACCGGTGCAGTGTTGCCAAACACCAAGGACAGATCCAACACACGTCCGGTATTCTCCAAACCATAGACAGGCCAATATTCTGACATAGCATACTGTTGTCCTTTGGTTAATCGCCCCTGCCGCAACACAAAGCTCTTTATTTCACGCCTTTTCCGTTCGCTCATCTTCAAAAAATCTATCCACCCAACACACTGAATGCTAATGCCCAAAACTGATTAAATCATAGTTAATCAGTCGTGTCAGTGACTCAATGGAGTCACTTTAATCGTAAAGGCATTAATGCAACTTGACAGCTTGCTGGCACGCTTACCGGAATCGTAATATTGCAAGTTCTTCTGCCCAAGCTGACGGTGTTAGGGGGAATATGTAAACGCAATTGCGTCCCCTCATTGATTACTTCAGTTTGCACCGTCTCTGCGGTACAACCCGAACCTGTATAGACGACGGACTGTATGTTGGGCTTCTGCTCAAGCGTTTGCCAACATCAGGCAATACCCGCCTTTGACTATAGCGGGCTTGCCAGAATTGGGGATTTAAATCTTTTATGTCGGATTGGTATAAGCTTTAGGCACTTGTTCAAAAGCTTTGCGCCCTTGGGTTAGCTTGTACCACACAGTATAAACCGCAGGCAGGAACAACAGCGTTAGTAAGGTTGCGACCAGTAAACCGCCCATAATAGCGACCGCCATAGGGCCAAAAAAGACGCTACGCGACAGTGGAATCATTGCCAGAATCGCAGCCAAGGCGGTTAACATAATAGGACGGAAACGGCGCACAGCGGCTTCAATCACAGCGGTACGAGGCACTATACCTTGTTCAATATTACGGTCAATTTGATCAACCAAAATAACCGAATTACGCATAATCATGCCTGACAGTGCAATCGTTCCTAGCATGGCAACAAAGCCAAAAGGTTTGTCAAACAGCAGCAGAAAAGCTGCCACACCGATTAAACCAAACGGTGCAGTAAGTACCACCATAATGACACGCTGGAAGCTTTGTAGCTGAATCATCAGTATGGTTAGTACGGCAATAATGAATAAAGGCATCCCGGCTATAATAGACGCAGAACCTTTAGCGCTTTCTTCGACGGCGCCACCGATTTCAAAACGATAGCCTAAAGGCAGTTTTTCAATAAACTGATCGGCTTGAATACGTGCCATGATTTCACTTGTGACAGTAGGTGCTTGAATACTGCTATAAATATCACCGCGCAGAGTAATCGTAGGTACGCGATTACGATGCCAGATAATACTTTCTTCTTGAGTATTTTTCAGACGCGCAATTTGGTTCAAGGGCACAAAGTCACCTGTCGCTGTTGGTATATTGGTTGACATTAATTTACTTAGTAAATGACGGTCAGCTTCTGAGCCGCGCACCAAGATTGGAATGCTTTGATCACCTTCGCGGAACTCGCCCACCACGCTTCCTTGTAGCATGCCATGCAATGCTTGGTTTAAGTCACTTTGGGTAATACCTAGTGCGATGGCCTTGGCGTAATCCACATCCAATACTTCAGTTTTGCGCAACTCGTTCCAATCTAAGTGTACATTGCGCAAATGTGGATTGCCGCGCATATAACCCGCAACCTGCTCAGCTAGTTCACGTAGTTTCCACAAATCCTCACCAGATACGCGGAATTGTACTGGATAACCGACCGGAGGCCCGTTTTCCAAGCGCAAAATCCGTCCACGCAATTCAGTAAACTCAGCACTATCAATAAGCTCAATAAGCTTGAGACGTAAAGCTTCGCGGTCTGGAATGCTTTTGGTCGTAATTACAAACTGGGCGAAGCTGGAGTTAGGCAATTGCTGATCCAAAGGCAAATAAAAACGAGGCGAACCATTGCCCACATAAGCAACATAATTATCAATGTATTGCTGCTGCGTATTGAGATAGGCTTCCACCTTTTTGACTGTGCGTTCAGTCGCTGTATGTGTAGAACCTTCTGGCAGTTTCAGATCAACCATTAACTCCAAGCGAGTCGCATTGGGGAAAAACTGTTGTTGCACTAAGCCGAAGAGATAAATCGAGCTGGCAAAAGTCAAAATGGTTAATAAAATAACTGTTAATGGAAAACGCACACACAGTTTGATCAAGCCTTTGAATAACTGACTAAAGTTATTTGCAAATGCTTGTTTGGCAAGGCCTAGTGTGCTGAATAAGCCTTTCTTGTCGCTGTGAGGGTGTTCGGCTTTGAGAATGTGATAGCCCAGCCAAGGCACAATTAATACCGCAGCAAACCACGATAATATCAAGGCAATGGCGACCACCTGAAAGATGGAACGGGTGTATTCGCCTGTGGCTGATTGTGCGGTAGCAATTGGCAAAAAGCCTGCAATGGTGACCAGTGTACCGCTTAACATGGGAAAGGCTGTCGTGCTGTATGCAAAGCTAGCAGCGCTGATTCTATCCATGCCTTCTTCTAGTTTTAAAGCCATCATTTCTATGGCAATAATCGCATCATCCACCAGCAAGCCCAGTGCGAGAATTAGCGAACCCAGTGAAATTTTGTGCAAGCCAATATCAAATAAAGACATGCTGTAAAAAGTACCTGCTAACACCAGTGGAATGGAGAGTGCAACAACCGCACCAGCACGTGTCCCCAGACTAAAAAAACTCACCCCCAGTACAATAACCACCGCTTCAAATACGACTTGTAAGAATTCTTGTATGGAGCTTTGCACTGCGGTGGGCTGATCATTGACTGCATGCAAGTCCATTCCTAGCGGTAGTTGATTCTGAATGCGTTGCATGGCGGCATCGAGATCCTTGCCCAGTTGAATAATGTCACCACCTTTACGCATAGAAATACCAATACCCAAGGCTGGCGTGCCCATATAACGAATAGAATCATTCACTGGATCAGCATAAGCGCGATGTATATCCGCCACATCTTCCAGCTTTAGCGTTTGATTGCCAATGCGTAATGGCATAGCACGGATAGCCTGCATATTTTCAAAGCGACCATTGGGATAAACCAGAATGCGATCTTGCAAAGTGTGGTACTCACTATTAGCCACCATTGCATTTTGCTTAGCCAACGTCGCTTGTAAGGCTTGTAAGCTCATGCCCAATTGGCTTGCTTTTTCATTGCTTAGCTCAATATAAACACGCTCACTTTGTTCCCCAATCAGCAAGACTTTGGCTACATTGGGAACGCGCAATAATTCCTTACGAATTTCATCGATAGCATCCCGTAATTGCGCCATGCTAAAACCGTCGCCTGTCAGGGCGTAAATATTGCCGAAAGTGTCGCCAAACTCATCGTTAAAGAAAGGCCCTTGCACACCTTGTGGTAAGGTATGCGCCATGTCTTCTACCCGCTTGCGCACTTGGTAGAACATTTCTGGCATGTTTTTCGAGGGCGTATCATCACGTGCAATGACTGTAATGACACCACGACCGGGTTGGGAAAAGCTGCGTAGTGTTTCAACATAAGGTGACTCCATAATCACCTTCTCAATGCGATTTACGACTTGCTGTTCGACTTCAAGTGTTGAAGCACCCGGCCATTCAGCTTGAACCAGCATAACTTTGAAGGTAAAGGGTGGGTCTTCTGACTGACCAAGCTGGAAATAGCCAAATATCCCCATCGCCAAGACCAGCACAAAACTGTATAGCATGAGGTTTTGATGTGTGAGTGCCCAGCGTGATAGATTATGATTATTCATGGCTTCATCACCGGACTAGCTTCACCATCGTAAGGCACTGGCTTAACTGGCTGCCCGTCATACAAGCGATTAACGCCAGCCGCAATGACGCTTTTGCCTGCACTCAAGTTTGAGATTAACAGACCATCCTGTAAATAGCGTTCGATATTAACAGCTTGCAGCTTGACGGTGTTTTGATCGGTTAACACCCAGACCGCTGGTTTGCCCCCCTTTTGCTGAAATAGTGCAGTAGCTGGTAGCCAGATGACAGGTTTGTCCAGTGTTTGATGAAAAACAACTTCAGCCGTCATGCCTAAACGCAGGTCAGCAGGTGGCTGTTTAATGCCAATTTTGACTAACCAGGTACGCGTTGCATCCGCATTCGGCGCAATTTCAAGCACTTTACCTTCAAAACTAGCAGTTTGACGGTTTGCCCACAAACGAAGTTTGGCTGCTGTACCAATTTTTAGCTGATTAATCGCTTGTTCGCCCACACGGATATGCACTTGATAATCGCCTGCTTTTGCCATGCTCATAATCGTCTGTCCGGCTGCGACAACCTGCCCAGGCTCAGCAAAAACTTGGGTAATAATGCCACTTTCTGGGCTGGTCAAAACGGTATAAGCGGATTGGTTTTCTGCCAGTTTAAGCTGATTTTGTGTGCTATCAACTTGTGCTTGCGCTGATTTAACCTGGCCACTGAGTGCATCCACATTGGCTGTGGCTGCGGTAATTTCACCTTGAATGACTTCAAGTTGAGCTTGGCTGGTTTTAATGCGAGCTTGTGCAGCTTGTACTTGGGATTGCGCAGCTTGGGCATTGGCTTGCGCTGACTTGAGATTGGATTGGGCAGTGTGTAAGCGTTGTGTATCCCGATCCAAAACCGCTTTGCTGGCATAACCTTGGTCGACCAGTTTAATACTGCGATTATATTCCAATTGTGCGTTTTGTAATTCTGCTTGTGCTACTCCTACAGCGGCTTGTGCTGCATTGGCATTGGCGCGTGCGGTATCAACAGCGGTTTGTGTCGCTTCTAGGCTAGCTTGAGCAGCGACTCGGTTGGCCTGAGCACTGGACAAGCGGCCTTGAGCACCATTCAAGTTGCTTTGTGCCGCAGATAGGTTGCCTAAACTGGCTTGTAAACCTGATTCAGTTTGTTTGACCGACAGGCGTGAGTCTTCGTCATCCAGTTGTGCCAAGGCTTGGCCTACGGTGATGGCATCACCCATATCCACATGGCGTGATACCAGTTTGCCTGGTACACGGAAGGACAGATTAATTTGCTGACCGGGTTTGACTTCGCCGGTATAGGTTTCCACCTGCTCAGCCATTTGTGCCTGAGTTTCCCAAATTTGGGCGGGACGAATAGGGGGCGACGTGTTTTCGGCTTTTTGAGTGTCTTGACAGGCAGTCAGTATGAGTGCTGGTATTATATAAAGCAGATGGAGTTTCATGCAGCATCATCCTTTTGGGCTAAGAGTCCAGTAAACAGATTGCAAAGGGCATTGTGTAATATTTGCAAAAAACGCTCGCTATCCACTGCGGCATTGCAGGGTAATCGGAGAAGCTCCTCGGGTAGTTCGTCATGAGCCAATAGACCGTGTTGTTGTAATAATTGCCATAAGCCCAGCATCAAGGCATAGCCTTGCATCATTTTCATGCAGGTCATGGTGGGGAAATGCTGTTGTAGTGCGCTGACAACGTCGTCCAGATGTGCAAATGTGCGCTGTTTGAATTCCAAAGACACCGCTATGGGTAGCTGCCTTTCCATTAATCCAGTGCATAGATTAGACAGCGGTAAAAAGGTAGGGGAGCGCCGAATTGAGGCCACCACAATATCGCCTAGTTCTTCTAGCTGCATAGGCTCGGGTTGCTGTGCGCGTGCGATGACTTGATTAAAAAAGTTAGTGACATCTCGCTCATGTAGGCCTAGCAATACTTCTTCTTTGCTACGGAAATACAGATACAAAGTACCCTTAGCAACACCACTGGCTTGTGCGAGGGCATCCATGCTGCTAATGCAGTCGGTTTGTGTACTCCATAGATGAGAGGCTGCATCCAGTATAGAATCTCGTTTACGTTGTTTATCTTCAGGATTAATGGCGCGTGGAGGAGGCATAGAATTCCTTACTCAATTGTTTAACTGACTTGTGGTCATTTTGAGGAAAGCATAAATGACGATGAGTCAGTTGTCTAGTTAAAGATCATCTGACTTGGGGCAAAATCCGGCTGATTTTGTCAGCATGTTATTGGTGGTGTATGGAGTTTTACACAGGAACGCATTGCCTTACTGAAATGCTTTGAGATTGTTGCTGCTGTTTTCGTGTTTATCCGGTTGGATTCAGGTCTGTGATGCAGGGATTGAAAGCTGACAGAGATACCTTAAAAACTATCTGTCAGCTCATATGCTAAGTTTAAGCTGTTTACAATGCGTTTTGCACCTCATCCTGCCCCGATTGTGCCTGAACCTGAACTTGTGTAGTAGTTTCGTTTGTTGATTGTTCTTCCAATATTTTAACGCGCTGTTCTAGGGCTTCGAGCTTTTCACGGGTACGTTGTAGCACAGCCGTTTGTATATCAAATTCTTCCCGCGTGACTAAATTCATTTTTTGCAAACCGCTTTCTAGTACACTGCGGGCATTTTTTTCAAAATCAGACTGCGCTTGGCGCAGATTTTCCGGCATCATCTCAGAAAATTTTTTCATCATTTCATCCAGTGGCTTGGAAGACATGGCTAACTCCTTTGAATGCTTTGAATGGTCTGTCTTATAAAGCCATATTGTAGCAGTGATCCTGCTTTCGCCAAGACTTGCTGATCATGCGATGGGCGGTTGTGACACTATAAAGCGCATGCTAGTTTTAATCTAATGCTGAACTTGCCTTATAATAAGCACTTTTACCTTGCCAAGATGCACCATGAGCAAAACACTAAAAGTCTTTATTGACGGACAACACGGTACAACGGGTTTACAAATCAGGGAAAAATTAGAACATCACCCTCATGTTCAAGTGATTGAAATTGCTACGGAGCGACGCAAAGATATTGATGCGCGTAAAGCCTTGATGCGTGAAGCTGATATAGTGTTTTTATGTTTGCCCGATGACGCTTCTAAAGAAATTGCTACAGAACTTTATCAGATGGACAGTCGTGTGATTGATGCCAGCTCAGCACATCGCACTGACCCGAAATGGGTTTATGGTTTACCTGAACTCAGCAAAACTCAGCGCGAACAGATTAAAACGGCTCAGTATGTTTCTAATCCAGGTTGCTATGCGACGGGAGCAATTCTATTGCTGAATCCGCTGACTGAGCAAGGCTTATTGCCTGCCAACACGGCCATCCATATTAATGCTTATTCGGGCTATTCTGGTGGTGGTACGGCAATGATCAATAGCTATGAGTCAGATGAAACACCTCCCGCTTTAGCCTTATATGGCTTAGACTTTAAACATAAACATATTCCAGAAATTATTAAATACAGTCAGTTAGCCCGTCGCCCCAGCTTTATTCCAAGTGTTGTTCCCACTCGCCAAGGCATGGTTGTATTAGTTGCCTTTGATAAAACCGAGTTGAATAGCACAACACAAGCCATTAAACAGATTTACCAAAACAAATATCAAGACGAAGCTTTTATCCATCTCAAAGAACACGATTTAGAGCAGGATAAGTTTTTAAACCTATCCAACTTAAACGGCAGCAATCATTGTGAAATCTATGCCTATGAGTCCTCCGACCAAAGCCAAGTATTAGTGGTCGCACGCTTAGATAATTTAGGTAAAGGCGCTAGCAGTGCAGCGATTCAAAATATGAATATCATGTTGGGGTTGGATGAAGCTTTAGGAGTTTAGGCGAGAATAAAGTATTTGCCCATATGAACAGAACCACTCTGCTACTGATACTAATTCTATTACTCATGCTGCCTTTCTGGTTATTTAGCTACACTCACCACACTACATTTGGGATCGATCAGGGGTGGTGATTCAGATGCGTTGAAAGAACTCTCGATTAATGAACTCTCCGATGACCTTATCATGGATTTCCTCTGATTTTGAAAAGCCAATAGTTTTC
>PDPH01000046.1 GCA_002747435.1 Pseudomonadota bacterium | reverse complement strand
CAACTGACGAGTACGCTGGCCATTAGAAAACCTCAATTAAGTGTAAAATTTGAAAGTGTACAACAATAGAGTTTTCAACGCATCTAAATCACGACCAACCTCAAAAGTACTAGCCCCCATCAGCAGACAGTGTATTTCGCACCCCGCCCGAATGCGTCAAAATCAAACTATTTTTATAATCTGCTCCAGTAAAATTAACCCCAAAATTACGGCGAGAAAGCGCCTCATTGGTTGAAACCTGTCTACGAATTAAGTATGAAAAAAACTGCCCTAATCACCGGCATCACTGGCCAAGACGGCTCCTACCTCGCCGAATTCCTGCTCTCCAAAGCTTACGAAGTCCACGGCATCAAGCGTCGTGCTTCTTCCTTTAATACCCAACGCATCGACCACATTTACCAAGATCCGCATATAAATAACCGCGACCTAATATTACACTATGGCGATCTCACCGACTCCACCAACCTCATCCGTATCATCCAGCAAATTCAGCCCGACGAAATTTACAACCTCGGTGCACAAAGCCATGTTGCCGTTTCGTTTGAAAGCCCGGAATACACTGCCAATAGCGATGCACTAGGCATACTGCGTTTATTAGAAGCTATTCGTATCTGTGGCTTGGAAAACAAAACCCGTATTTACCAAGCCTCCACCTCAGAGCTGTATGGTTTAGTGCAGGCAATCCCCCAAAAAGAAAGCACCCCATTCTACCCTCGTTCGCCTTATGCAGTCGCCAAGCTCTATGCCTATTGGATCACCGTCAACTACCGAGAAGCTTATGGTATCTATGCCTGCAATGGCATCTTGTTTAATCACGAATCCGAACGACGTGGGGAAACCTTTGTTACGCGCAAAATCACCCGTGGTCTTGCCAATATTGCTCAAGGTTTAGATCAATGCCTCTACCTTGGCAATCTGGATTCCTTACGCGACTGGGGGCATGCTAAAGACTATGTGGAAATGCAATGGCTTATGCTGCAACAAGAACAGCCGGAAGACTTTGTCATTGCCACCGGCAAACAATATTCAGTACGCCAGTTTGTGGAGTTGGCCGCAGCAGAATTGGGTATTCGCCTAGTTTGGGAAGGTACTGGCATCCATGAAAAAGGCATTATCAGCCAGCTAGAAGGGTCTCATGCACCTGCTGTCCAAGTAGGTTCGACGATAGTCGCGGTTGATCCTCGCTATTTCCGCCCCACTGAAGTAGATACATTATTGGGTGATCCGAGCAAAGCCAAAGAAAAATTAGGCTGGACACCTAAAATTAGCTTAACCGAGATGATCGCTGAAATGGTCACCCATGATCTTGATCAAGCCAAACGCATGAAGCTGCTCAAAGACCACGGCTTCGCGGTCAGCCAAGCACGCGAATAAGCACTTACGTATTCATCAACATCTCAAAGAAAACCCAAGATTAAAAAGCAAATTATCAGAAATCATTGAGTCAGCTTACGATTATGCCATAACGGGTGCTGTACGTGAGACGGGTTTAACACCCAAAACCTTCCCGGAAAGCTGCCCGTGGACTTTTGAAACATTCATGGATAATCAATTCTGGCCTGAAACGGTATAATGGATTTATAGCATCATGCCAAAAACTGTTTACGTTGCCGGACATCGCGGTATGGTGGGTTCAGCACTGGTACGCCAGTTAGCACAACAGGCTGATATTGAAATAATTACACGCAGCCATGCAGAACTGGATCTCACTCATCAAGCTGCCGTGCGTGATTTTTTTCAGCAAACGCCGATTGATGAAGTCTACCTAGCGGCTGCGCGGGTGGGGGGGATACAGGCCAATAATACCTACCCTGCTGATTTTATCTACGACAACCTCATGATCGAATGTCATCTCATTCATCAAGCCTTTCAAGCCGGTATCAAAAAATTATTATTCTTAGGTTCTAGCTGTATTTATCCTAAATTGGCTGAACAACCTATGCGAGAAGAAGCCTTGCTGACCGGGCAACTAGAAAGCACCAATGAGCCGTATGCCATAGCAAAAATTGCTGGGATTAAATTATGCGAATCCTATAATCGTCAGTATGGCACCGACTACCGCAGTGTTATGCCGACTAATTTATACGGACCTAATGATAATTTTCACCCCGATAATAGCCATGTGATTCCCGCGATGATGCGCCGTTTTCATGAAGCGAAGCAACATGGAGCACAAGAAGTGGTGATCTGGGGAAGTGGGCGGCCTAGACGCGAATTTTTGCACGTGGATGATATGGCAGCCGCCAGCATCCATGTGATGAATTTAGAGAGTGAAACCTATCAACGCCATACGCAGCCTATGTTGTCCCATATCAATGTAGGCACCGGGGTAGATTGCACCATTCAAGAACTAGCACAAACAATGCAGCAAGTGGTGGGTTTTGAAGGCCGTTTGGTGTTTGATACCACTAAGCCCGATGGAACACCGCGTAAATTACTTGATGTTAGCCGCCTCAAACAGTTAGCTTGGCAAGCTCACATTGATTTAAAAACCGGCCTAGAACAAACCTATGCATGGTTTCAAGCTAACCTAAGCCAATTCCGTCGCTAATTTTTTAGCTGTTTTTATCTACACGTTTACTCATCTCATGATCCCTGTCATCCTCGCCGGTGGTACCGGCTCCCGCCTTTGGCCGCTATCCCGTCAACAACGCCCGAAACAATTCCTCCCAGTGACCGAGCAGCTCACCCTATTCCAAACCACTTGCACTCGCTTAACAGGCTTAGAGGCTATTCAACCACCACTCGTTGTTTGCCATGAAGATCACCGCTTTATGGTAGCAGAACAATTACGTGCGTTGGGCTTAGCCAACCAAGGCATTATGCTAGAGCCGATAGGACGTAATACTGCCCCTGCTATTGCTCTAGCCGCTTTACAGGTTAGCCAGCACACACCTGATGCTTTGCTGTTAGTGTTACCCGCCGATCATGTGATTCAAGATAACATTGCTTTTCATCGCGCCATTGCATTAGCGCAAAAAGCTGCACAGGCTGGTTATTTGCTGACTTTCGGTATTGTACCGACCCAGGCCGAAACAGGTTATGGTTATATTCAAACAGGTTCTGAACTCGCTATAGAACCCAGCATCAAGCAAGTAGCCGCTTTCACCGAAAAGCCAGACCTAGTGACCGCTGAAACGTATTGCCAAAGCAATCAGTATTTATGGAATAGCGGCATGTTTTTATTTCGGGCTGATAGCTACCTACAAGCACTGGAAAGCTATGCGCCCGAAGTGTTAAAGGCTTGCCAAGCTGCACTACAGAACCTTCGTAAGGATGGTGATTTTATGCGGATGGATCAGGCTGCTTTTGCGCGCTGTCCTGATATTTCCATTGACTACGCCGTGATGGAAAAAACACCCCACGCTGCGGTTGTACCACTGGATGCAGGCTGGAACGATGTGGGCGCTTGGTCAGCCGTTTGGGAGGTGGGTAAGAAAGATCAACAAGGTAATGTCCTGCGAGGTGAAGTGTGTTTGCATCATGCCCGGAATAACTTGGTATATAGCGAGCAGCGCTTGGTCAGTTTAGTCGGCGTTGAAGAGTTGGTCGTGGTAGATACTAAAGATGCCACCTTGGTCGCCCACAAAAGCCAAGTGCAAGATGTAAAAAAAATGGTGGATCATTTGAAAGCACAGCACCGTTCTGAAGCGGTGACTCACCGTGAAGTCAATCGCCCTTGGGGCAGCTATGATTCAATTGATCAGGGCGAGCGCTTCCAAGTCAAGCGGATTATAGTCAAGCCGGGCGCTAAACTGTCTTTGCAAAAACATCATCACCGTGCGGAACATTGGATCGTCGTAAGAGGGACGGCAGAAGTGACTTGCGACGATAAGGTTTTCTTGCTGACTGAAAATCAATCAACTTACATTCCATTGGGTTCAGTACACCGACTTGCCAATCCAGGTAAAGTACCCTTGGAACTGATTGAAGTTCAATCAGGGAGCTACTTAGGCGAGGACGATATTGTGCGACTTGAAGATCAATACGGACGTTCAGCGGTTTAAATCATGACCACACTGACTTGTTTCAAAGCCTATGATATTCGCGGTCAATTAGGCGAAGAACTCAACGAAGCGATAGCCTATCGTATCGGGCGGGCATTTGGGGCTTGGCTAGGTAGTACTGATAAACAAACAGATAAACAAGTGGTCATCGGTGGCGATGTACGTCTCACTTCAGAAGGACTTAAACAAGCCTTAGCTGAAGGTTTAATGGATGCCGGTGTCAATGTGATTGACTTAGGTATGACCGGAACGGAAGAAATCTACTTCGCTACCTTTCATTTAGATGTCGATGGCGGTATCGAAGTCACCGCAAGCCATAATCCATTGGATTACAATGGCATGAAGCTTGTACGTAGCGGTGCTCGTCCCATTAGCGGTGATAGCGGCTTAAAAGCAATTCAAGGTTTAGCTGAAGCAAATGACTTTCTCCCCGGTGAGCAGCGTGGTAGCTATCGCACTGAATCCATCTTACAGGCGTATATTGATCATTTGCTAAGCTACATAAACCTAACGCACATCAAACCCTTGAAGCTTGTGGTCAATGCCGGTAATGGCGTAGCAGGACATGTCATTGATGCACTCGAAGCGCGTTTCGAGCAACGCCACCTGCCCATTGAATTTATTAAGATTCATCATGAGCCTGATGGAACTTTCCCACATGGCATCCCTAATCCGCTATTACCTGAATGCAGAGAAGATACCCGTCAGGCAGTGGTTCGACATAAAGCCGATATGGGGATTGCTTGGGATGGCGATTTTGATCGTTGTTTTTTATTTGATGAAACAGGCCGATTTATCGAGGGTTATTATATTGTTGGTTTATTAGCAGCGTCCTTTTTACAAAAAGAAACCGGCGCAAAAATTATTCATGATCCACGCCTAACATGGAATACCATTGAAGTGGTGCAACAAAATGGGGGTGTACCAATTCAAAGCAAAACAGGCCATGCGTTCATCAAGGAACGTATGCGCGCTGAGGATGCCATCTACGGTGGTGAAATGAGCGCCCACCATTATTTTCGTGATTTTGCTTATTGTGACAGTGGCATGATTCCTTGGTTATTAATTGCTGAACAGATGTCCGTGAAGCAACAAGCGTTATCTGCCTTGGTCAATAAACCAATAGCAGCCTACCCTTCCCCAGGCGAGCTTAACTTTAAGCTGCCCCAACCGTTGGCAACCATCGCGCGTCTCAAAGGCTATTACGCGCCACTCGCCCTCAAACAAGATGAAACGGATGGTATTAGTATGGAGTTTGAGCATTGGCGCTTTAACTTACGGTCTTCTAATACTGAGCCCGTAGTGAGACTTAACCTAGAAACGCGCGGGGATACTGAATTGCTTTCAGCAAAACTGGCTGAGCTAAGCCGCTGGTTAAAAGCATGCTAACTTGCCCGTATCGTAGCCACTGCTCACTTGCTCCCAAGCGTTCTGCTATACTCTGTACACAAGGCCACTAACCTAAAAAAACAGCAAGGACACAGTCATGCAAGCCGTTGCTTCACTCCGTTACGGGGTCATTTTTAAAAAAGCCTTTTCTCAGCCGGATGTGTTT
>PDPH01000051.1 GCA_002747435.1 Pseudomonadota bacterium | reverse complement strand
GGCGTTAATGACGGCGGATCGAGTTTTTTAAAGTGCGAATCACGGTATTCTGGCTGATGCCTAATACCCGGCTGGTATCCCGGACACCTGAGCCATTCATGGCCATCTCGATGATTCGCTCTGCCATGCCCGGTTCGTTACCAGGGTAGCGGTAGGTGAGCTGAAAACAGTGACCACAATCTTTACACCGGTAACGCCGCTCACCACTACTGGCTCTGCCATGACGGTATATGGCGTGACTCTGGCAGGCTCTGCATTCAACTTCGACTGTAGCCATCGGGATTCATCCATAGATAAAAGCTGTAGTGTAACAAAGTTAGCTTTCAACTAAAGTGAGGCACGACCGAAAAATCAAACTTGCGCCGTTGGGTAGCGCGGATCTCACCGTTGTTAATGATTTCATCGAGTACTGCAAAATTAGTATCGCGTTCACCAATACTGAATAAGCCCATGATCTTGCCGTAATCGGAAGCAATATTTTCACCCAACATTTGCTCAGGATAAGTACATTCTTCACAATCAAAGTTCTTGAGAAAATACAACACGCTTAATAGAGTGGCTGTAAAGCCTTAAACATAGCATTTTACGCGCTGTTCGTGCTAGGTTAATACCATGAGGGCATGAGAGGGCTATGTTTTATTCATCAACCATATTGACCATCGATTCGCGCTTGGCTGAGCATGGGTAAATAGATGGCAACAAATAAAATAAAAGCAGCTATCCATAATAATTGCGATAGCATTACCCATGTCCAATGCGATGCTGGAAATAAAGCATCCACCAAAACTCGAATCACAGCACCTAATAATAAGAGTAAGAACATCGGTGTCAGCAGTATAGGTGGCGCAAATACATTACGTCCAGTATGACCCAAACTCACTCGTGCCATCATACCAGCAGTTATCATGCCCATGCCGCCATAAGCAAAAGCATGTAAAGCAAGCCAAGGCGATAGCCCTAAGAAAGGCGTGAGAGCTTTTAGTAAAAAGCCCAACACTAGCCACGTGTAAGCCACATACAATACCCATAGTAAAGGTTTTTTCCAAATAGCTGGATGATACCAAGCCCAGAGTCGCCAGCTATGTAAAAGCACTTGTAGCGCAGCTAATACAGTCACTAGCCATAGAGCGCTTGGATGTCTTGTGGCAATAAAGAATAACTCAGCTAGCAAAAAGAGTAGCAATAATACCAAGCTACCGTGATCTACCCAGACATGATTACGTGCTTGAAACGGTACGCCAATGCCACGCTCAATAAAAAACGGAATGATTCGCCGTCCTATCGTCAGGATCAAAGCAATAATCAAATAAAATCCCGCATAAATACCAAGTGACAAACCCAGCGGCCAGATGCCCAACAATCCTAGATAAAACACGGTATTTGCCAAACATAATAAGGCTAGTTTGCTGATAATGCCGATTTGTGTCCATTGCCGTACTTGAATAATCGGCCAAACGACACTGAGCAGTAACAGCAACATAAAGCTCAAATCAATCAGAGCTAATAGGGCGAAAGGCAATGTGGTAAAGGGGAGTAGGCGTGCTATCAGCCATAAACTTGCCAGCAATAAGAGTGGCCAGCCATGTAAGGTTTGCACACCTGTCCAGTTGCGCACGGCTGTTAATAGAAAGCCTGCTACGACTGCGACAGTATAACCAAAAATCATTTCATGAGCATGCCAGCTCATAGGTGGGTAGCGACCGGGTAAACCTTGCCAAGCCCATAAATAAAGCGCCATCCAAACCATCATACCGAATAAGGCAAACAGACTTGCCAATAGGAAAAAAGGTCGAAAACCCAACTGCGACAAAGCCCAACGGCTGTTTGTCTTTGGAGAGGATTCAAGGCGTAATAAACTCATAGTAGGGCTTCCCTTAAGCCATCTGTAATAAACGGCGTAACTGTGTTTGTTGGTGTTTAGGTAGGATATCAGCAAGGCTATATTGATCCATTACTTGTAAAAAAGCCTGTAATGCTTGCGTAAAAACGGCTTTCAAATTGCACACAGGGTTAATCATACAGCGGTTGTCATCCCCCATACACTCCACTAAGGCCATGTCCGTTTCGGTCTCACGCAGCAATACACCTAGGTTGATGGCATCCGGTGTACAGCGTAGGCGTAATCCGCCTTGTTTGCCGCGTACACTATCCACGTAGCCCAGCCGACTTAATTGATGTACCACTTTCGTCAAATGATTATGTGAGATGCCATAAGCAACAGCAATTTGCTCGATAGTGACCCTATTTTCTGTTTGGGTGGCTAGGTAGATGAGTACCCTGAGTGAGTAATCACTGTAAGTGGTGATGCGCATAACGGTTGGTGTCTATCCTGATTTTTGAAAATTCAAAAATAATATTAGGTTTTATAAATTAGAAACTTTTGACAAGGTATCTCTTTTCTTTAAGATGTATTTAATATACATTAATTAGTATTTGGTCGCTAGCGAATATAGCGTAAGAAGCCAGTAATGCGAGATAATCAACACTATGAAGCAGTGCAAGATGGGTTGGGTATGTATTCGTTTACATTTGGAGAAAGTTTATATTCATGCTTAAGCGTTTGATTTTTATCACATTGGGTATGCTATTTTTTGGTTTAGGAGTTGCGGGCGTATTTCTTCCCGTATTACCTACCACCCCATTTATGTTATTGGCTTTATGGCTGTTTTCACGAAGCTCTAAACGTTTACAACATTATCTTTGGCATCACCCACGTTTTGGTGTGTTAGTGCGCAACTGGAAACAACATGGAATTGTGCCACGTAGAGCTAAAGTTTTGGCGATTAGTGTCATGTGCATAAGTGCTTTCAGTCTAGCATGGTTTAGTATGACTCCTTGGTGGGTTTTGACGTTGACTTACCTAATCATGGGTACTGCTGCTGTCTGGCTAGTGACCCGGCCGGAAAAGGCTGCTAAATTTGTTGAGAGTAATCATTATCATTTGAAGGAGTCTGTATTAGATTAGCTGCGGATTAGTGTGCTAGTCACCCTAGTTTTTGCTAGGGATCGTTATTTTCAGTTCTCCCTCAGCCATGCCATTTATTTAGCCACAGGGATTTTTGCTCATCGACGGCTACTCGTACACCTCAACCTATTGAAGGGGTGAGTTCCAGCGTACAAGTCATTAGTCAACAGGCTATAGAAAGCATGGGTGCTCAAACTTTAAAAGATATTTTTGATAATACGCCAGGCTTAACTTTGCAATACGGTACTTTTCCAGCAGCCAGCGCGGCTTCTAAAAGTTCGGTCAGCCTCAGAGGGTTAGGAGCGACAGGAACGCTTTGGCTAATAGATGGACGGCGTTTGGCGGGCGAGGTCAAAAATCCCTACGACATGGAGCGGATTCCAGCTTCCAGTATTGCGCGTATCGAAATTGTTAAAGGTCCCATGTCAGCTTTGTATGGTGCGGATGCGTTGGGCGGGGTCATTAATATTATTACTAAACAACCACAAAGTGGCGAATGGCGAGGTGAAGTTAGTCTCAGTCATGGTAGTAATACCCACGGGGAGGCGGACAGTGATAATGTCAGTGCCCATCTACGTGGTGGGAAGGGTAAGATACGTTATAGTCTGAATGTGTCGCGTTTACAGACCGATCCTTATAGTGAGCGTGAATATACCAATACGCGAATTGGCCGAGGCCAACATCCCATTGCTGCAATACCTACAACACCGGGTTTTCTTAATCCTAATCATCCTATCACTAAGGGTAATCCTTTTTATCTGCAAGCAGACGGTACGGTTAAGCCTAAGCCACTTGATCCAAGCAAACTAACAACAGATCGTGCAGCGGTACAGGCTTCGTTTGATCAATTCCGTGAACAGGTACAAGCCAATGTGCAAGAAAATTATCCAGTTGATGTAACTTATCGTGAAGCTTCTATGCTCAAGTACTTTGCTGATTTTGGCTACCCTAACGAAGTTGCCTCATCAGCTAGTGGTATGAATGCCAATGTAAAAATCAAGGCTTTTGAAAGCACCGCTACTTGGTATAGCCCCGATGAGAAGCATTTTGTGACCGCAGGCGCTGAATGGCGCGATGAAGACCGTGAAGCAACTGTATTTACACAAACCAGTAAACTCAGTGCGCGTGGGGTTAATAGTAAGGCAGTGTATGCACAAGATGAGTGGCAAATTACGCCTAGCTTACGCCTAACTATCGGTGGGCGCTATGACCGATATACTCAAGACGCGTATGTAGATGCGAATGGCCAACACCGTGCTGAACAAAATAATAGTAAAACCACTGCGCGTATCGGTATTAATCAAGCGCTCGGTAAAGGTTTGAATTTACGTGCTAGTGCGGGACAAGGTTATCGCGTCCCTGATATTCGTGAGCTATACATCCAAAAACAGACACCTACAGGCGTACAGTTGGGTGCTTATACCACTGACCCTGCTCGTGGCAAAACACCTTATGACTTAAAGCCAGAAAGTACCAATGCCTATGAGCTTGGTTTAGGAGGGCAGAATGGTAAGCTTAAATATGATTTTGCAGTCTTCTTTAATGACATTACTAACCGTATTGAACAAATTCGGGAAGGCACAGGGCAAACCAGTTACTTTACTTTCAAAAATATCAGCGAAGCCACCACTAAGGGTTTGGAAGCTCGCCTCGAATATGCCTTTAATGCCGATTGGCACGGTAAATTGAGTTGGTATGAGTTGGATACTGAAAATAAGGAAACAGCTAAGCCTTTAGAATATACACCAGAACGCACCCTCAATGCGAAGCTGGATTGGCAGGCAACGCCACGCTTGAATCTTGGCTTGAGTGCAGAATATTTGGGCAAACAATTCTATACCGAACAGGGGCATGGGCATTATACCGACAGCCAAGCTATGCTGCATTTCAATACACAGTATGCCTTGGATCAACAAGGTCGCTGGGAGGTGTTTGGCGGGGTACGCAATATAACGGATGAATCCGTGGAAAAGCGTCTAGGTTCTGATCCAGGGCGTATGGTTCATATGGGTGTGCGAGGGAGTTTCTAATGTATAAGTTAATGATTTTGTGGGTACTCGTTTTAAGTCTGTTTAGCCCAACGGGCGGCATGGCTGAAGAAAAGCTAGATAAACTGACACTAGCAGGTCCCTTTGCTTCAGTATCCAATCCATTGGTAAAAATGGTAAATAGCGGTGCACTGAACGATGTAGCTAAGCAGGTAGAGTTTTTGACTTGGCAAGATCCTGATCAAATGCGAGCACTTGCTTTAAATGGTGAGGTAGATTTTATTGCAGTACCGACTAATGCAGCCGCCAACCTATATAATAAAGGGGTCGATATTCGTTTGTTGAATGTATCCGTGTGGGGTGTTTTATGGATGGTCTCTCGTGACAACTCACTCAAGACATTGGCTGATTTCAAGGGTAAGGAAGTCATTATGCCATTTCGTGGCGATATGCCTGATATTATTTTTCAGTATTTAGCGGAACAGGAAGGTCTGGATATTAAGCAAGACTTGAAACTGACCTATGTGGCTAATCCGCTAGATGCTATGCAAATGCTGATTATGCGGCGCGCTGAACATGCGTTATTGGCAGAACCTGCGGTTTCAATGGCTCTGCGTAAGACGCAATCTTTCCCCATCAGTATCGTCGCGCCAGATTTATATCGCAGTGTTGATTTGCAACAGGAGTGGGGGCGGGTGTTAAAACAGGAAGCACGTATTCCCCAAGCAGGTATGGCAGTCATTAATTCGCAGTTATCTGATAGGGTCATTCAACGTTTTATAGAGGAGTATGCCAAAGCTACTCAATGGGTGTTAGATAACCCTGAAGCAGCAGGAGATATGGTTGCTGAACGGATTAGCTTATTAATTCCTGAAGCAGTGGCAGATTCGATCAAAACGGCTCAATTTAAAACGGTTACAGCGCCAGAAGCTCGTCCTGAACTAGAACAGTTTTTTCAGATGTTGTTGGATAATACGCCCGCTGTAATGGGTGGTAAATTACCTGACGATGGCTTTTATTACCCTTGAAGATAATGCTGAAGTTATTGGCTGAGTTCCCACGCTATCTTTGGAGTGGTTGGGGGACTTTGGCCAGTATCTTATTATTAATCGCTTTGTGGGAGTGGGGCTATCAACACTATGGCGCTTTAGTGTTGCCTGCGCCTGTGCAAACTTTTACGAGTTTGTGGCATCTGTTACAAGACCCGGAGATGCAGGCCAATGTATGGATTACCTTAAAACGGGCACTGTGGGGCTTTGTGCTATCAGTCGGGTTGGGTACGGCTTTAGGTTTATTGGCAGGACAGTTTGTTACCGCTGCATTGATGAGCCGTCCACTGATGACCATTTTGATGGGCATGCCGCCGATTGCTTGGATTGTATTAGCCATGATTTGGTTTGGTATGAGCGATCAGACCGTTATTTTTACCGTCGTTGTTGCTGCTTTTCCTATAGTGTTTCTTGGGGCATTACAAGGTACACGTACCTTGGAAAATGATCTCAAAATTATGAGTGAGAGTTTTCAAACACCTGCTTGGATGCAGTTTACGGATGTTTTATTACCGCATGTATTCTCTTATGTATTTCCCGCTTGGATCGCTGCCTTGGGCATGAGCTGGAAAATTGTGGTGATGGCCGAGTTATTGTCAACACCTGACGGTATTGGCGCTGCTTTGGCGGTAGCTCGTAGTCAATTGGATACAGCCTCAGCCTTAGCGCTTGTGGTTATGATGGTCGGTTCATTGCTATTGGTGGAATACCTGTTGATGGAACCGATTAAGCGTGAAGTAGAGCAATGGCGCAGCTAGGCTATTTAGAAGTCGACAGGCTGAGCCATAGTTTTGGACCCACCGAAATTTTGCGCCAGATTGATTTTAGGCTTGACGCAGGTGAGGTCGTTGCGCTGGTTGGCCCTAGCGGTGGTGGTAAGACCACTTTATTGCATATATGTGCTGGTTTATTAGAAGTGACACAAGGCAAAGTGATAAATACTTTCGCTAGTTTTGCTTGTGCTTTTCAGGATGCGCGTTTATTGCCTTGGCAAACGGCTTTGGATAATGTGGCATTTGGCCTAAAAGCACGTGGTATTCCCAAAGCACAACGTCAACAACAAGCCCAAGCCATTGCTGAGCGTTTCGGGTTGGATACAGCTGATTTAGCGAAATATCCTAAGGATTTAAGTGGTGGTATGCGCCAGCGAGTTGCTTTTGCACGCGCTTTAGTTATTCAACCCGCTTTATTATTTTTAGATGAGCCTTTTTCCGCCTTGGATATTGGCTTAAAGCAAGAGCTCCAAAGTATTTTGATAGATTGGGTTGAGCAGCAAAATAGTGGTGTTTTATTCATTACCCACGATTTAATGGAGGCTGTGCGCTTAAGTCATCGTATTTTATTACTAGACAGTAAACCTGGTCGCATAGTGGCGCAATTTGCAATTGACTTACCTCTCCAACAACGTAGCGATACGTTTGTTTATCAAAAAACGGCAACACTGTTGGCTGAGCCTCTAGTGATGCAAACCTTTGAGTTACAGTTGGGAGCTAGGCATGGCTAAAGTCAGTACGGTTACTAAAACGAGTCATTATGGCAATTACCCAACAGGTACTTACCCAATATTGCTGGCTTATGGTTTTCGGCCATTTTTTCTTTTATTACCGCTGTATCTAATCCTTTCTATCGTGTTGTGGGGGCTGCTATGGGGTGGTGTATTACCGCTTCAACTGACTCAAAACCCGATGGATTGGCATCAGTATGAAATGCTGTTTGGTCTGGCAGGTGCTGGGATTGCAGGTTTTTTACTAACGGCTATTCCTGAGTTTTTTGAGCAACATGCGCCACTGGTGGGTAAGCCTTTATTGGCATTGGTTTTATTATGGTTGGGCGGACGCATTAGTTTTTGGTTGATTGATTTTACTGGCATTTATCTGACAGCTTTACTCAATGTAGGTTTTTATGTTGTGATGATCGCTTTGGTGGCTAAACCTATCCTAACAGATCCCTTACGTCGTCAATGGGGTCTGCTGGTGGCTTTAAGCTTGTTGGTAGGCTTGCAGGTTTGGTTTTTTGCAGCAAGATTGGGCTGGCTTGAGACCGCCACCTTGAGTATTCTGCAATTCTCTATTCATGCTTTTATGATTCTGGTGCTATTGGTCTTACGTCGTGTTGGAACGGCTGCCTTGAGTGAGCAACTAGAACATAAAGGTATTGATGCGGTCTTTCTGGCACGACCACCACGTTATAATTTTGCCATTTTTATTATTGCCCTTTATGGGGTGGTAGAGTATATCACACCTCAACATCCCAGCCTGGCTTGGCTGGCATTGGCAGCAGCAGCGGCTGTGCTCAATTTATTAAATGATTATTTTGAAAAAGAAGTTCCAGTACTTTGTTTATACCCTGCTTGGTTATTGTGGCTAACCATTATCTTAATGGCTCTCGGTTATGGCTTGTTAGGTATAGACCATCTTAATAAAGATGGATATGCACTCAATCATTTTCGTCACGTTTTAACGAGCGGTGCTTTAGGTTTGGCTTATTTGGCAATTATGTCCATTGTAGCGGTCGTACATACAGGCAGGGATTTACAGCCTAATTACGGTGTACTACTAGCTGCAATACTACTCATTACGGCTACGGCCTTGCGTAGTTTCATTCCTTTTTATCCCACTTGGATACAAGCAGCCTATTTAGGGTCAGCCTTGTTATGGGCAAGTGCCTTTGCGATTTATCTATGGCAGTTTGCTGCATTCTTATGGCATCGGCGGGTAGATGGTTTGCCGGGATAGTATTGTGGGTTATCGCTGTATAGCACCAGTGAATCTAACTCTTATATGCCCAGCAGAAAGCAATGGCTATCGGAGTCATCATCTTTTTGATGCAATCGTAAAATCCAACACATAAGAAAGCTAGCAAGGCTTTGGCAAAGCACGAAAATCTGTGGTAGCTAGTGCTGCATATCTAGCTGCTTATGGTGTACCTGAAAACTTGACGGACTTAGCCCAGCATATTTTATTAATCCGTAGCGAGCAGTTAACAATGAGCTGGAATCAATTGTTAGCCGAAGCTCAATTGGTTTTACCCAGCACTTGGCAAAACCAAGTTTTGGGAAATAGTTTTGCTTTGGAGCAGGGTGCAAAAGCTGGCTTAGGATTGGCTTTGCTGGTTGACTTTGTTGTAGTGGGGGCGGTACAGCGAGGTGAATTACAGACAGTGTTGCAAGCTTGGACAGCACCATTACATACGGATTTTTACCTAAGTTATGTGCCTGCACCACAATGGCAAGTTGTGCATAAGTTATTGCTAAAAGCCTTGCAAACAGTACTACAAGTGCAATTCAGTACAGCATTTGTTATGAATTAGTCTTGGTGCTGAACTAAATCCAGCACCGTAATATTGACTAGTAATGATTAGTTATTTCAGGTTTTTTTCTGAAGCTTACTGGCTAACTGTCGACCGCGAGCAAAATCAGCTTTGCCACTGCCGAGTTTGGGGACTTCATCGACGGCATAAATTTGCTGAGGTAGCATGAGCGGGTTGATGTCACTTGCCAATAATTTTTTGCGTAATATTTGTGGATTTTCTTCGCCACCGAGTAATAAAACAATCTTTTCACCTTTTTTAGCATCGGGTAGGTTAACCGCCATAATATCCAGCTCGGTATACGCGACGACTTGACGAATATTGTGTTCAACAGCGGTCAGACTGATCATTTCGCCACCGATTTTGGCAAAACGTGAGTAACGATCCACGATAGTCAAAAAGCCGTCTTCATCCAAATGACCTTTATCGCCTGATTTATACCAGCGATAACCGTCTAGCTCGATTATTGCTTGAGCTGTTTTTTCAGGATTATGCAGGTAAGCCTTCATGATTTGTGGGCCACCGATCAGAATCAGGCCATTTTCACCTAGCTTTTGTTCTTGTAGCGTATCTGGATCAACAATGCGGAAGCTCGTACCCGGTAAGGGCATACCGACTGTGCCTTCTTTGCTACCTGGGTAAACACGTCCAGTCATAGGGTCTATCTGATCGGGAATATTAACACTCGCAACGGGTGAGGTTTCTGTTGTGCCATAACCTTCTAGGATAGGTTTATTGAAACGTTGAGTGAACAGTTGTCTCACATCTAGGCTTAGCTTTTCAGCGCCAGCGACTACATAACGCAAACTTTGTAGCATCATGGGGTGAATACGTTGATTGCGGGCATAAAAGCGGAAGAAAGTGGCAGTGCCAAATAAAATAGTCGCATCGTAACGCGCAATGCCTTTGGCAATGGTCAAACTATCGGTAGGGTCAGGATGACAGACAAGAGGAATGCCTTCTGACAGGGGCATAAAAATACCTGTTAGTAAGCCAAAGGCGTGAAAAGCAGGCAGCGTTCCCATGAGTACATCATTCTCACGGATATTGAGCATATCGGCAACTTGCCGTGCATTACTGGCAAGGTTGCGATGAGTTAATTCCACACCTTTAGGCGCGCCTTCACTACCGCTGGAAAACAGAATGGCGGCTGTATCATCCAATTTTACACGCTTGATATATAAAGCTTGTAAGAGTGAAGTGGGCAGTAGAATAACGCTTAACAAGCTGATTAATAAGCGACTTTTAGGAATGTTTTCTTTAATGTCTTCCATAAAAATGAGCGGCGTATCAGGCAAGATAGCTTTAATGTCTATGCCGCGTTCCAACAGTTTTTGCAAGAATTTTTTGGAAGTATAAAGGTGAGGAATCTCAGCCTGTGCAATGGCACTGCGGAGAGCATCGCTGCTGGCTGTATAATTGAGGTTAACCACTGTTTTGCCTAAAGTCATAACCGCCATATTAGCAATAGCACTTGCGATACTGGTCGGTAGGAGTAAGCCGATATTTTGTTCAGGACTGCGCTGTTTAATCATGGCTGCAAAACTGAAAACAGCAATCATAAAACGGTGATTACTGATCGGTTCACCCAGCACATCTGTTGCGGCCATACGAAAACTGAGGCGACGTGCACAACGTAGCCAATTAATCGGTATTGGATCAATGAGATAGGAGTATTCTCGCCAAGAATTGAAAGACAGTTCAAAGACTTTGTGCTTAATCTGCCAAGCTTCCGCTGTATCCGGCATCGCTTTGCCAAAAGAGACAATAATATCGCGTTTGAAACCAGATTGACGGGTTTCACGCAAAAAGCCACTAGAGCGTGAAAAGCGACTACCCCATAGACCGTAGAGGTAAAAAGGGATAATCGTCGCGCCTGTGCCTTTTGCTGCTTTTTCAAAGCCACGTTTGAATTCTGTCAACTGGCCGGTGCGACTGAGCGTACCTTCCGGGAATAAACAGACAACTTCGCCTGCTTGTAATGATTTACGTACTTCATTAATAGCGAACTCACTCGCACCACTTTGAATGGGAATTGCACCAAATAGTTTTAATACACCTTTTAAATACCAACGTTCGTAATAACCTTTTTCCATGACAAAGCGAATTTGACGTGGACTGGCCATTTGTACAAGCGCCCAGTCGATCCAGCTAATATGATTGCCTAGCAGCAAAACACCACCCGTTGTAGGTAGATTTTCAAACCCTAATACTTTTAAGCGATAACGCGCATGAAACAAGCGGCTGATCACAAAGCGCAGCAAGGATTGTGGCATTTGAGAAACCGTATAAATAGCTCCGCCGATGACCACGAGTGATAGGAAGGTAAATAAGTGCAAACTGCTAATGCCATACCAAGCCAGTACAATGGTTAAACCCAAAAAACCCAGCATCATTAAGTTATCGATTAAATTAAAACAGGCTAATACCCGACCTAATTGATTTTTGGGGGCATGATATTGCATGAGTGCATTTAGTGGCACAATAAACAAGCCGCCCATAATGCCCAACATTAAGAAGTTAGCAGCTTGCAACAGTGTAGAATGCAGTGAAGTCAGCATGCTGACTGTGATCATAATACCGATTGCGCCAATCGGTATAAGTCCAGTTTCAATATGGTAGCGAGACAAACGACCTGCGAGTAGTGAACCTAGCATAATCCCTATGCCTGCACAGGCCATGAGACCTTGTACCAGCGCTGTATTGTTTAGGTTTAAATGTTCTTTACTGAAAGCCGGGTAAGTGGCTAGTACGACTTGTGAGATTGACCAAAAAACTGACAGCGCCATAATGGATAGCCAAATGATTTTATGATCTTTGACCACTTTGATATTATCGAGGCCGGTGCGGCCTTTCAGGTATTTTGTCCAATCAAAGCGCATTTTAGGGTCGGTGTCACGGGTATGGGGTAAACGATAAGCACTCCATAATTCAGTCGCGGTCAGAATCACAAGCACCCAGCCTAGCGGAGCAATCAATTGCATGATTTCATGCTTAGAAGTGAAACTTTGTTGGCTTAAGCTGATTTCAAATAAAACGGAGAAAAAGAAAGTACCCAATAAAATGGCAATCATGACGGTAGACTGCGCTAGTGCATTACCTTGAGCTAGGCGCGTTTCGCCAATCAGTTCGCGGATGTAACCGAGCTTGGCGGGGGAGTAAAAAGCGCTTTGCAAAGCCAGTAAAAAAGTCATGCTAAAACCAAACCAGAACCAGCCCATGTAGTAGCTTAGGGTAATCAATAAAGTTAAAGCTAAGGCTGCCCAAGCGCTATAACGCATAATGCGTACTTTGGGGAATTTATCTGCCAGAAAACCGGTAGGGGTAAACATCATAATAAAGGGCAGCAGAATCAGCGCATTAACAATGGCGGTCAGGATGATTTGTGTTTTACCGTCATAAATTTTGAAGATGGTATTCTGAATAATAATCTTGTGACCTAAGTCCACAAAGGCATTTAAAAATGCCATAGTGATGAAGGCTATAAAACCCTTTGTGCGTAACACGTCCCACATAGGGTGTCTCCTTTTAGTACGGTGATGGTTGATGAAGGTAAAGTACGTTTTTTTTGCGGTACTGCCAATGGTTTAAGTACAAGGTAGCATAATGCAATACTTTTAGGTGCTGAGTGGTGTTGACTTATTTGGCAGGTTCTTTACGAATTAAGGTAACTCTTGTTTTGGAAACCAGTTACTAATGATCTGCATTTTGGGCATGTGAGCTTCTCCTCCGATCGTCGCGGACGAGTAGTTTAACCGAGACTGCTAGCTTAATAAAAATAGCAGCATAAACTTGCTCTTAGTATGCTTATAGACCCCATTACCTGATTGCACTACCATATTTGCCTTTCTTTTATTTCCAGATCAAAGGCAAAACCTATGTTTGAGCGTATTTGGGAAGATGTGAACTGCATATTCGAACGCGATCCGGCTGCGAGGAATGTGTTTGAAATTCTGACTACTTATCCGGGTGTGCATGCCGTCCTGTTTCACCGTATGAATCATTGGTTATGGCTTAAAGGTTTGAAGTGGTTAGCACGCTTTCTCTCCAATATTCCCCGCTGGTATACCGGCATTGAAATTCACCCGGGTGCAAACATTGGGCGACGTTTCTTTATTGATCATGGTATGGGTGTGGTGATTGGCGCGACGACGGAGATTGGCGATGATTGTACTTTATATCAAGGCGTAACCTTGGGTGGAACGAGTTGGCAGCAAGGCAAGCGCCACCCTACTTTGAAAAATAATGTTGTTGTAGGTGCAGGCGCAAAAGTATTGGGGCCTATAATATTGCATGATGGTGCGCGGGTCGGTTCTAATGCGGTGGTGGTTAAAGATGTGCCAGAGCATATGACGGTAGTAGGGATTCCGGGTAAGCAGGTTACTGCACGTAAGGCTGATGAAAAACGCCGTGAACAATTAGCCGAAAAAATGGGGTTTGATGCCTATGGTGCAACCCGCGATATGCCTGATCCAGTCGCTAATGCGGTTAATCACATGTTGGATCATATCCACTTAATGGAAGCGCGTATGGATACTTTGTGTCAAGAGATACGATGTTTGGGGGGTAAAATAGAAATGGAACCTCTACCTGAATTGAAGACAGAGTGTTTTGGCCAGCCAAACAGCGCTGACTAAAAAAGAATGTATTCGTTTAAAGTCAATCTGTAATATTTTCATTAAAAAAACAGATAGTTAGCAGGTTTGATTGAAGGCAGCTACACCTGAAATCAAGATATACTAAAGGAGGTTAAAGGAGGTTTAAATATTAAACCTCCTCCTCTTCTTCTTCCATTTTAGGTTCCAAGGATAACTCAGGCATTGGTGGTGCCAGTGTTGAAAGTTCAGGATCAGCTTTAGCTGCTCCTGGTGCACGTCCTGCGCTAAGGTTAATTTTTAACTTTAGGTTATTGGGAGAGTCCGCATTACGCAGAGCTTCTACTAAAGAAATTTTTTTATTCATATAGAGCTGATACAGATGACTGTCAAAAGTCTGCATGCCTTGCTCTTCAGATTTTTCCATAATCTCTTTAATCCCACCGATATCCCCTTTATGAATCAAATCACGAATCATGGGTGTACCCAGTAGAATTTCAATGGCAGCAACCCGTTTGCCATCAATCGTAGGAATGAGTCGTTGTGACACAAAAGCTTGCAGGTTGAGAGACAAATCCATTAACAGTTGATGACGCCGCTCTTCCGGGAAGAAATTAATAATCCGATCCAATGCTTGATTTGCGTTATTGGCGTGTAAAGTAGACAGACACAAGTGGCCTGTTTCCGCAAATGCCAGTGCATGCTCCATCGTGTCTTGCGAGCGAATTTCACCGATTAAGATAACATCAGGTGCTTGGCGCAGCGTGTTTTTTAGTGCATCCTCATAACTGTCGGTATCCACCCCAACTTCACGCTGGTTAACAATACACTTTCTGTGTGGGTGAACGTATTCAATGGGGTCTTCGATAGTAATAATATGACCATCTGCATTACGATTGCGGTAATCAATCAGTGCTGCCAATGAGGTTGATTTACCCGAACCCGTACCACCAACAAACAAGATTAAACCCCGTTTAGCCATGATGGTATCTTTAAGTACCTTGGGTAAACCCAATTTATCGACATCAGGAATTTCGGTTTTGATATTACGAATGACCATCGCAATTTTATTGCGCTGTTTAAAAATATTAACCCGGAAACGGCCAATACCTTCCTCACTAATTGCGAGGTTCATTTCTGGTTTGGTTTCAAACTGACGTTGTTGCTCTTCATCCATCAGTGAGTAGGCCATTTCGTGTAATGTTTCAGGGGTCAAACGCTCACGTGCCAGTGGTTTGAGCGAGCCTTGGAATTTGGCAGCGGGAGGCGCATCAACGGTCAGGTATAAGTCAGAACCATCTTTGCCTGCCAGAATACGCAGGTAGTTTTTGATACTCATCGTAGTAATATCCTGATTATTTTTGTCATTATGAGTGGTGCAGACTGCCGATTATAACAGCAAAAGCAAGACTGTTAAGTTCAGTTCGTCAGGATATCCATACTTTCAATTAAGTTCCTTCTGAAATAGAGGCCGTCATGAAAAAAACCAGCCGAATGAATCTGTTACTCCTATTATTTGTTACATTAAGCCTATTGATGCTACCTGTTTGGGCGGCTGACACCGCCCTAGAGCGCCCCAAAATCGGTCTCGTACTGGGTGGTGGTGGCGCAGCGGGAGTCGCTCATGTCGGTGTTATCAAAGTGCTGGAAGCGCAAGGCGTGCCCATTGACATGATTGCAGGCACGAGCATGGGAGCCATTGTAGGTAGTCTCTATGCCGCAGGTTACAGTACGACCGAAATGGAAGAGATCGTCAAAACTCTCGATTGGAAAGGCATGTTTCGTGACGGCTCTGCGCGAACGGAACAAAGCTTCCAGCAAAAACGTGAAAATGATGGTTTTTTTAATACCTTTGAAGTCGGTGTGGAAGGCCGTGGTATCAAGCTGCCGGAAGGCTTGATTAGTGGTCAAAGTTTGATTTTTGAGCTGCGGCGCTTGCTCAGTCCAGTGGCCGAAGTGCGCAATTTTGACCGTTTGCCAATTCCTTTTCGTGCAGTAGCGACCGATATTGAAACGGGTGCAGCGGTTGTGCTGGATAGGGGCAATCTGGCAACAGCCGTGCGAGCGAGTATGTCTATTCCCGGTTTGTTTGCTCCAGTTACCATCGACAATCGCTTACTGGTAGATGGTTTTGTCTCGAACAATGTACCCGTCGAAGTCGCTCGTTCAATGGGTGCAGACATTGTGATTGTGGTCAGCATTCCCTATTATTTTGAAAAACGTAATAAATTGAATTCAGCCCTCGCCGTGAGCGTGCAAGCCATGCGGTTTTTGACTGCCAAAAATAGCTTACCGCAATTGCAAGGTTTACGTGCACCGAATGTTGTCATAGAACCTGATGTTAAAGATATTGGCTCACTGGATTTTGACCGTGTCAAAGATACGATTCCCATTGGCGAAGCCGCTGCAAGGCAACACTTGGCTGCTTTAAACAAGCTGGCACGCTTAGCCGGAGCACAACAGCCCGCACGTTTGCGGGGCAAAGCCGCCCGTATGGCTCGTCTCAAGAATATTCGTGGCAAGATTAGTCGCCTTATCTTGGAAAATGACAGTAATTTAGAAAATGAGGTTATTTTAAGTCGCTTGGGCTTTAAAGAAGGGGATACGCTTGATTTGGTCGCCTTACAGCGTAGTCTGGATAATGTTTATAGTTTAGGCTATTTTGATTTGGTGGATTATGAACTGAATCCTGATGGACAAGGTGCTTATACACTGAAAATTATGGCACGCAATCGTTCTACTGGTGATAATCGTTTACGTTTTGGTTTCTCTGTCAAAGATGACCTAAATGGCGATACGCGCTACCAATTAGGTACTAAATATATCCGCAAAGGGGTGACCCAAAACGCTGGGGAATGGCGTAATAGTTTAGTGCTGGGAGATAATGTTTATTTTGGCACCGAGCTATATCAGCCCATTGGTAGTGATTTGCGTCATTTTGTTAATGCGCGTGCTTGGCATGAGCGCAGGGATGTCATTGAATATGACGGCGACCAACGTAATGCTGAAGTACGTCTGGCTGATACAGGTGTACAAGTCGACTGGGGACGGGATATTCAGCAGAATGGTGAATGGCGCACCGGCTTATTTTACCGTTTTCTCAAACCCGATACTAAAACCGGGCAATTATCTAATGTACCTGAGGAACCGTTTGAGCTGACAGGTTTACAACTCACTTACAACCTAGATACCCTAGACGATGTGGACTTTCCGGGACAAGGTGGTTGGTTGAAGGCCAGTTATACCAAAGGCTTTGAAATTTTGGGAGCTGATTTGAATTTTCAACGCTTCAAAATTGAAGGCGGCAAAGCTTGGCTTAAAGATAAACATCGTGTATTGGCACGCGCCGAACTCGGTAGCACGTTTAGCAATCGTGCTTTCGGTCTCGAACAGTTTACTTTAGGTGGACACGGGCGCATGTCAGGCTTGGCAGAGAATCAACTACGTGGCAATCATCTGCTCATGGCAGGCGGAACCTATTTATATGAGCTGACCCAACTGCCCGGATCAGCCAAAGCCTACGCCGGTGCTTCCCTAGAAGTGGGCAATACTTGGCAAGAAACAAAAGCCATTAGTTGGGGGGAATTATTATGGGGTAGTAGTCTATTTGTCGGGATTGATAGTCGTATTGGTTCCGCCTTTATTGGGATAGGCAAAACGGAAGGCCATCAAGCAAGCTTTTTTATGCAAATTGGGCGGGATTTTTAAGGACGAAACAAAGCATGCGTTTGGATCATTATCTGAGTCAGGCCACAGGCTTATCACGCAAAGAAGCACAAAAACTGATTCGTGCGGCACGCATAAATGTCAATGGTAAACGTATTGTTAAACCTGCTATACACATTGATCCTGCACTTGAAATCACACTGGACAATGCAGTCATTCAACTACCTGGCAAGTTGTATATCATGCTGCATAAACCCGCAGGCTACCTCAGTGCGACCGAAGATGCGCATCAACCGATTGTTATGGATTTAATTGATCATCCACACGTATCCACACTACACATTGTTGGACGGCTGGACAAAGACACAACAGGCTTATTGCTGCTTAGCAATGATGGTGATTGGTCACATCGTATTAGTACTCCCCGCCACCAAGTCGACAAGGTGTATCTAGCAGATTTAGCAGAACCTTTAAGCGCAGAGGCTGCACAGCAACTACAACAAGGTGTACTGCTTCACGGTGAAAAGCAAGCAGTAAAAGCTGTCAGACTGGAGATTCTTGCTAAGCAACAGGTGCGAGTTGGCATACGCGAAGGCAAATACCATCAAATCAAACGCATGTTTGCCGCTGTGGGTAATCATGTTAATGCCCTACACCGCGAAAGCATTGGACATCTGCATTTAGACCCTGCAATAGAAGTCGGTGAATGGCGTGAGCTGAGCGTGCAGGAGGTGGAGCAAGCTTTTGGTGTTAGCTAGTACAGATAAATTTAATGCGCTTCATCCCAATTATTCCCCACACCCAACTCAATTAATAAAGGCACATGTAAAGCTGCTGCTCCAGTCATCAGCTCAGTGACTTTGTTTTTAACACGCTCTAGCTCAGTATCAGGTACTTCAAACACCAATTCATCGTGTACCTGCATAATCATGCGTGTTGCTAATTGTTCCGCTTGTAGCCAACGATCCACCGCAATCATTGCCATTTTTATAATATCAGCGGCTGTGCCCTGCATGGGGGCATTAATCGCCGTGCGTTCAGCGTATTGGCGTGTATTTGCATTACGCGATTTAATATCGGGCAAAAATAAGCGCCGCCCAAATAGGGTTTCCACATAGCCCTGCGCCCGTGCTCTTTCACGAGTATGATCCATGTACTCCTTTACACTCGGATAACGCGCAAAGTATAAATTCACATACGCCTGTGCATCACCTCGATCAACACCCAATTGTCGTGCCAAACCAAAAGCTGACATACCATAAATCAAGCCAAAGTTAATCGCCTTAGCAGCACGTCGCTGATCAGCCGTCACCTCAGTCAATGGCACGCTAAAAACTTCGGCAGCGGTAGCACGATGGATATCTTGCCCTTTGGAAAAGGCTTCCAACAAACCTTGATCAGCCGACAAATGCGCCATAATGCGTAGCTCAATTTGGGAATAATCCGCTGCAAGCAGCTGATGCCCTGGTGAGGCAACAAACGCTTGGCGAATGCGCCGTCCTGCTTCTGTACGCACCGGAATATTTTGCAAATTGGGATCGGTAGACGATAAGCGTCCAGTAGCAGTGACTGCTTGATGATAGGACGTATGCACTCGTCCAGTCACAGGATTAATCTGCTCAGGCAGTTTGTCAGTGTAAGTCGATTTCAACTTGCTTAAGCCACGATATTCCAGAATCAAAGTGGGTAATTCGTGTCCTAATGCAGACAATTCTTCCAGCACATCTTCAGCGGTAGACGGCTGGCCTTTAGGCGTTTTACGCACAACAGGCAAGCCCAACTTGTCAAAAAAGATTTCCTGAATCTGCTTAGGTGAAGATAGATTAAATGCTTGTCCAGCGGCACTAAAAGCCTGCTCCGTCACAGCCTGCATACGCTTTTCCAACTCACGGCTTTGTTGTGCCAACATGTTTGCATCCACCCGCACACCATTGCGTTCCATGCGTGACAACACGGTCACTAGGGGTATTTCCACCGTTTTATACAACTGGCTTTGTGCAGCCAAAGCTTGTAATTGTGGCCAAAAGTAATCATGCAAACGTAGTGTCATATCCGCATCTTCACAGGCATAAGGTGTCGCTTGCTCCAAAGCAATCTGGTTAAAGCTAAGCTGCTTTTTGCCCTTACCCGCAATATCCGCAAATGTAATGGTGGCATGTCCTAAATGCTTTTCACACAAAGAATCCATATCGTGTCGACTCGCGGTCGAATCGATAACATAAGACTCTAGCATGGTGTCATGCTTGATCCCACGCAAGTTAATACCATGATTCAGCAGAACACTACGATCATATTTCAGATTTTGCCCAATCTTGAACAGCGTTTCGTCTTCTAACAAAGGCTTTAATTGTGCCAATACAGTCTTGAGATCTAACTGTGATGGTGCACCTAAATAATCATGTGTTAACGGTATATAAGCTGCCTCACCCGCTTGCACAGCAAACGACACCCCAACAATACGCGCCTCCATATAATTCAAACTAGTGGTTTCGGTATCGAATGCAAACATACCTGCGGCACGCAGACGAGCAAGCCAGGCATCTAAGTCGGCTTGAGTAAGGATGGAAGTGTAGGAAACCCCTTCCACGCTCTCCTTATTAGGGTGGGCGGTTAAGGAGGAAGCGGGGGAAGATTCTTTTCGACTTTGATTTTCCAAAGCTTTTAGCCGCGTGCGAAATTCGTAGCGCTCATATAAATCCCGCAATTTTTCCGTATCTTCTGGCAAAAAGCTCAAAGCTTCCGGGCTGCAATCCAAATCCACATCACACTTAATCGTTACCAACTTATAAGACAGCGGTAACTGCGGCAGGGCTTTGCGCAAGTTCTCACCAATCTTGCCTTTGAACTGATCTGCATTCGCCATAATATTGTCTAGCGAACCGTATTCATTTAACCATTTTACTGCTGTTTTAGGACCTACCTTATTTACCCCTGGCACATTGTCCACTGTGTCACCGATTAAGGCTAAATAATCCCGAATCCGCTCCGGCAATACACCAAACTTTTCCTGCACTCCAGCTATATCAGAATAAGTGTCACTCATGGTATTAATTAAATGCACTCGCTCATTGACTAGCTGCGCCATGTCTTTATCGCCGGTGGAAATCAGCACTTGGTCGGTATACTGATTGGCGAGTGTGCCGATCACATCATCGGCTTCTACACCTTCAATAATTAACAAAGGATAACCTTGCGCCTTAATAATCGCGTACAAAGGTTCTATCTGATGACGTAATTCATCAGGCATGGGGGGACGGTTCGCTTTGTATTCAGGGTATAAATCATCACGAAACGTTTTACCGGGGGCATCAAAAATAACCGCCATGTGCTCAGGCTGATAATCCTTGCGCAATTTATCCAGCATGTTTAGCACGCCATGCATCGCACCAGTTGCTTCGCCTTGGGAATTAGTCAGTGGCGGTAAAGCATGGAAGGCTCGAAATAAATAAGATGAGCCATCCACCAGAATAAAAGGTTTTTGCTGATCAGTCATATTTTTGGTGGCTTGTGAAAGTCAGAATAGTGACTGATAAGGGTAGCGGTATTTCAGGCTGGGAGCGAGGATAAATTAGCGCTACGTTGTTGTATTGCCTGCTGCGTATTGCGAATAGCGTGCCTCACCTCAGCTTGCAGACGCTCTTGTAAAGCTGCTGTATCAGCTTGCCAGCTTTCAGGCCATTGCACTTTGTCTAGGGTGAAATGCAGTGGATCATCTCCCCAATCAGCCTCCAGTGGTAAATACGCCATAGCAAACTCGCCATTATCGAATGGCACACCGTCAGCAGCACGTTTTAGGCTCAAGTACTCGCGTTGACCGTTAGCTGCATTAACTAACGCACGGTGATGGCAATAAGGATTATTGCCTCGCTTGTCGAAGAAAACATGCGCCGTCCAACTGCAACCGGCTCGACATAATTCGGCATAATCACAGGTTTTGCAAAAGCCCCACAAGTGATCTGTTGCTTGGGGTGTGCCTGCCGTGAGATTAAAGGTAAGCGCGTCACGCTCCGTGAGTATATGTATCAATGTATTTTGCCGAATATTTCCACCTGAATAAACTGCGGTGGGCAATGAAGGGCAAGCTTTAATCGTGCCATCGGCTTCAATGCCAATGGTTGCTAAACCTGCTGAACAACCACGCCAAAACATCCACTCTTGGGCTTGTCGTCCCATACTACGCAATAAACGTTCATAAGGTCCATAATAGCCAATATTGTTTCCAGGCTGAACAATCAGACCTTCACGATGGCCTCGTTGTGCCAGTAAAGCTAACAGAGGATAAAAGTGTAGTAATTCGCTGGGCTGCATTAAAATAGCTGCGTTTTCAACAGCATTACCCATCGGCACGGTAAGCTGCACCTGCCATGCTTTAGCACCAGCCTCTAGCAAGGTTTGATACATCAGCGCAAATTCGGGCGCTGACAAGCGATTTACTTGCGAATTAGCACCAAAATAAACGCCGGCATTGTGTAAATGTCGCATGGTTTGCAGAGCATAATGCCAAGAATCCGCGCGACCACGCAGTTTATCATGCGTGGCCTGCATACCATCAAGAGACACCGATACTTGGTTAATGCCCGTTTCTTTCATGCGCTCAGCCGTTGTTTGACTAATGCCATAACCACCTGTGGTCATAGAGCAAATCATGCCACATTGCACGACTTCGCGGGCAATATCCAACCAATCTGCCCGCAAAAAAGCTTCACCGCCAATCAAGCTGACTTCAGTAATACCCACCTCGGCCATCTGATGCACCAAATCAAATGCTTCTGCTGTTGATAGCTCATTGTGGCGTGCGTCGCCTGCACGTGAACCACAATGACTACAGGCCAGATTACATTTCAGGGTGATTTCCCAAACGGCATAGGATTGCCTTAATGAGCCAGTCTTTTTTACTGATGACAGTTGAGCTGACATGAGCTTATTCCTTTATTGTTAGAGTTATAACATCAGCTTAGGTATTATTTGTTTCATCCAGTGTTGGTGTTTGAACAACAACACCATACAGTGGTTGAATTTCAGGTGGCTGAACAACACCGTATAACGCTTGTATCGGTGGCGGCTCGGGTTTAGGTTGTGGTTTTAGTTGAGCAAGTAACATAGCAATCAGTTGGAATAACAGTTGTTGCAACCAGTTGTTACCACCACCCCAAATAGAGGTATTACCACCTCTGCCATTCATAGCAGCGTATTGATTCAAGGTATCACTGGCATTCTGTGTTTGTATTTGCGTATCAGGTGTACGTGGCAATACACGATTATTATTCGGAACATCCATCGTTCTTTAACTCCTTTATCCAGTATTAAAACTATCTGTCCAGCTATACAGTAACGCTAGTCCAGCTAGCAGTAGAGAGTGGCAGGGTTTAATGGTGGGAAACATCAGACGAAAAAAAACCTCCACTTTTGCAAGTGAAGGTTCATGTATAACCCCAAAGGGGGAGAGAATAATTAAATATCCGCCATAATATTCGCGCGACCTACGATCAAAGGATCTACTGCACCAATATTATTTGCCTCTTTGCCTGTATAATGCAGCTTATGAAGCACATAACGCATGGCATTCAAACGCGCACGTTTTTTACAGTCCGACTTAATAATCGTCCAAGGCGCCTCCGCAGTATCCGTGTGGAAGAACATGGTTTCTTTAGCAGAGGTATACTCATCCCATTTATCCAGTGAGGCTAAGTCGATAGGGCTGAGTTTCCACTGCTTTAGCGGGTGAATCTTGCGCTCTTCAAAACGACGACGCTGCTCTTGGCGGCTAACTGAGAACCAGAATTTCACCAAATGAATACCGCTACCGACCAAGTGGCGCTCAAACTCAGGTACTTGGCGCATAAAGTCGTCATACTCTTTATCAGAACAGAAGCCCATAACACGTTCTACCCCTGCGCGGTTATACCAAGAACGGTCAAAGAGTACGATTTCTCCCGAGGTTGGCAAATTCGCAATATAACGTTGGAAATACCATTGACCACGCTCGGTTTCTGTTGGTTTTTCCAACGCTACCACGCGCGCCCCACGAGGATTGATATGTTCCATAAAGCGCTTAATCGTACCCCCTTTACCAGCGGCATCACGACCTTCGAATAAAATAACAACTCGCTGTCCGGTTTCACGCACCCACGCTTGAAGCTTTAATAACTCAACCTGCAAGAAATATTTTTGTTTCTCATAACTCTTACGAGACAGACGGTTTTTATAGGGGTAAACGGCCGACCGCCAGTTATCAACCAGCTCCTCATCTTTATTGACGGTGCGTTTGGCGATATTAGGATCATTCCAGCGCGATAAGGCAACTTTCAAGGCTTCAGCATCATCTGGCGATGCACCGGCTAAAATGGCATCCAGCGTCCGCACAACGGCTGCCGCGTCTACAGGCGTCACATCAGCCTTAGCAAGAATATTTTCCGCTGCGCTCACTTTAGCATTCTGAGCACCCGACATGGCTTGTAATACGCTAAACGTCTCTACGGCTTCATCACGGATCTTATTGTCTTGTTCTTTGGAGACTTCTTCTGGTTTAGTTTGCTTTTGATCCACGATTGAACTCCGTATTCAGTTAATATGTCACATTCCATCATAAGCCTTCGCATAAACAGGTGTATTGATCAATATCAAGCCTTAAGCGATGCTATACTTTAGCGTTCATTAGGGGCAATTGTGAAAATTTTCGAGCAATGGAGAAAAGCGCATGACATTCAAGCGAATTGCATTATTGGTAACATTAGGATTGGTAGTTGGTAGTGTTTCAGCGGCAGGCAATATTAAAGGAAAAAAATTTGGTGATTGGGGAGGTGAGTGCGAGACAACACCCGAACAGGAACAAGTGTGCTACCTGTTGCAAACACTGTCCGACAAGCGTAACAATGAGCTCATCATGGTCACGGCAGTGGGCTATGGCAAAGGTAAAAAATTCCCCACAGCTATTTTTGATTTGCCCAAAACAGTAGACATTCAGCGCGGCGTACAGCTAAAAGTAGACCGTTACCCTGCTGTTAGCTTTAAAGGGGCTTGTGATGCAAAAGGCTGTCGAGCCGGCTTCACCTTGGATAACCCATTAACCCAACAATTCCAGAAAGGCAAACAAGCCATTGTTGCTTATCGGGTACGTGGGCAAAAAGATCCTGTTTTTCGTCCCGTTTCATTGAAAGGTATGGCGCGGGGCTTGCAGGCTATTCGTCCACGCTAAAACGAGTGCTTAATTCGTAAAAAGGGGCCTACACTGATGCCCCTTTCTTTAATTCGGCGAGCTATTTGCTAGTGCTACTAGCGAACTGTGTCAACATATTCAGCCACTGCTTGGTCATTTCATTATTCGTTACAACAGAGGATTGGAAAAAGTTCACGGGATCATAACCCTCCATTCCCTCTGACATGCGCTGCATCATGTCGGCCATGACTTTTTGATTAAACTCTTGCACATCGGGCAAACCCATCAAGCGACGCACTTCTTCTGGTGTCATATCAATATCGATTTTGATATTCATCCATCTCTCCCCCTTTTTACTAGTTGACTATGCCATTTTACTACTTGCCGAGCTTTACTGCTCTATTTACTCTACGCCTAAACTATGTAGATACTCATCGTAAGTCCCGCGATAATCAACAATATCACCATTGCCTTTTACATCCAAAATACGAGTAGCCACCGAGCTTACAAACTCACGATCGTGTGAAACAAACAGCAAAGTGCCGTCGTATTTCATCAAAGCTGTATTCAAAGATTCAATCGACTCCATATCCAAGTGGTTAGTAGGCTCATCCATCACCAGTACATTAGTACGTAATAACATCAGTTTGCCAAATAGCATGCGTCCTTTTTCTCCGCCCGACAGCACTCGTACCGGCTTTTTTACATTGTCGCCTGAGAATAACAAGCGCCCCAAAGTACCACGTATCAGGGTTTCAACCTCTTCACCTTCATAGCCGCCCTCACGCACATAGTCACTGACCCAATCCGCCAGTGTTTTGTCACTAGCAAACTCGTCCTCATGGTCTTGATCATAAGAAGCAAAGCGCGCTTTTTCTGCCCACTTCACCGTACCTTTTTGCGGTTCTAACTGTCCCAATAACAGCTTGACCAAAGTCGTTTTACCAACACCGTTTTCACCGATAACGGCAATCTTATCGCCTGCATCCACCGTCAGTTTGAAGTCTTTAATCAATGGTTTTTCCATGCTTGGGTAAGCAAAGCTTAAATTTTCTACTTCTAATGCAAAACGGTGCAGCTTTTCCTTTTCATCATAGCCAAAACGAATCCAAGGGTATTGCCGACTGGACGGTTTCACATCTTCAGGTTTGAGCTTTTCAATCAGTTTGCGACGGCTCGTCGCTTGTTTGGCTTTAGCCTTATTTGCTGAAAAACGGCGGATAAAGTCTTGTAGCTCAGCAATACGTTCTTTAGCTTTAGCATTAGCCTGTGACTGACGTTCACGTGCCAAGGTAGAGGCTTCCATAAAGTCATCATAAGTACCCGGATATACTTGAATTTTGCCGTAGTCTAAATCAGCAATATGCGTACAAACTTGGTTCAGAAAATGACGATCGTGCGAAATAATGATCATGGTGGAATTGCGTTCATTCAGCGTATCTTCCAGCCAGCGAATCGTATTAATGTCCAGATTATTGGTTGGTTCGTCCAACAGCAGAATATCAGGGTTAGCAAACAAAGCCTGACATAGCAGAACACGCAATTTCCAGCCAGGTGCTACTTCGCTCATAAGACCTTGATGCTGCTCAGTCGGAATGCCAACCGCCAATAATAATTCACCCGCACGTGCTTCAGCCGTGTAGCCGTCATACTCAGCAAATTGCCCTTCCAAGTCGGCTGCACGCATATAATCATCTTCAGTAGCTTCCAAGTTGGCATAAATGGCATCACGTTCGGACATACAAGCCCACATTTCTGCGTGTCCCATCATAACAACATCTAGTACACGCACAGTTTCATAGGCAAACTGATCCTGACGCAAATAGGCCATGCGCTCTTCAGTCTCCTTGGTAACATTGCCCGCAGTGGGTTCGAGCTGCCCACAGAGTATTTTCATAAAAGTGGATTTACCTGCCCCATTGGCTCCAATCAGACCATAGCGATTGCCTTCACCAAACTTGACGGAGACATTTTCAAAAAGTGGCTTGGAGCCAAACTGCATAGTGATATTGGCGGCGACGAGCATGGCGTATCCTTACAAAAAATTCTGACTGAAATGTGATGCTTAACTGTGCAGCTCACTGCAAAGGGCGCTACTTTAACATTGTTAGATTCCAATCGCAGCAATCGCAAGCATTACATGGATTTCTGCGCCATTTGCACACAAACTGCATGAATAGCACCTACAATCAAGCAAATACACATCACCGTAGTACCCTAATAGCTTAACGGTATTACGCATAAGAAATGACTAAAAAGACAAGCCTATGGAAACTCAACACAAATCACTCAGTTTAACTAAACTCTCCACGCCCACGTTATTTGCTATATTCGGCATTATTACAGGCATTTTGTTTGGGCTAACTGGATTTTTCGCATTCAAATAGTCTTGCAACCATTGCTGAGCGCCTTAGCACTCTATGCCTTAGCAGTACGTGTTAGTCAGTATGGACTCACGCCAACCCGAACACTTGGGCTGCTTCTAGGGGGGCTATTATGGATTTACGCCTTGGCTTATTTGAAGACTTTGGCAAGCCCGGCAGAACCGCATTGGCCGATATACAAACTTGGACTGATCATCCTGAATATGCTCTCATCCAACAAAAACGCAATGAAAGAAAATTCAGCTCTCTCAGTTATCGAGAACGGCAAACCCTGCAAGCTGAACAATTACAAGTTTATCCCAGCGATCGAAATATCGACAAAGCGAAGTTTATGAGCAAAGCTAACTCTACATAGTCTGAACCATCAGCAAGAGGAAAGTCTCCGTAGCTTAACCGAACAGCAAGCCCAGGAATTAAAAGCCGCTTTAAAAGCCGGTAAAATGACGGGCATTGCGCCCATATTGCCGGATATAGCCATTGGAAATTTTCGTCTGCGTCGGGATGGTCGTGATTTAGGTGAGTTGAATCCATTCTTGCCGTAAGATAATTTGCTGGCAATTGTTCGGTGGGCATTGGCAAATACATCCGCTACAATGCCCGCATGGACATATCCCCGATTCTGGAAAACCTCAATAAGCCACAACGTGATGCCGTCTCCGCACCACCCTCCCCCATCTTGGTTTTGGCAGGTGCAGGCAGTGGTAAAACGCGCGTCTTGGTACACCGTATTGCTTGGCTATTACAGGTAGAAGGTGTCTCACCTATGAGCATTTTGGCGGTCACATTTACCAATAAAGCAGCCTCTGAAATGCGCGGACGGATTCAAGAACTGTTACAAATGCCAGTGGGTGGTTTGTGGGTGGGGACGTTTCATGGCCTAGCACATCGTTTGTTACGCATACACTGGCGCGAAGCTGCTTTGCCACAGACCTTCCAAATTCTGGACTCGGAAGATCAATTGCGCATGATCAAGCGTATTCTTAAAGCGCTGGATCTGGATGAAACCCGTTGGCCACCTCGCCAGATGGCTAGTTTTATCAACGCTCGCAAGGATGAAGGCTCTCGCTCAGGCCATTTGGACGATCGCGGTGATCCAGTACAGATGCAGCTTATCCGCATCTATATGATGTATGAAGAGCAATGCCAACGGAATGGTTTGGTCGACTTTGCGGAGTTACTGCTGCGCTCGCTGGAATTATTGCGCGATCATCACGAACTGCAAAGCCATTACCGTAATCGCTTCCGTCATATCCTCGTTGATGAGTTTCAAGATACCAATACTTTACAATACGCATGGTTGCGCCTTATTGCGGGCAATAAAAACCCTATCTTTGCCGTTGGTGATGATGATCAGTCTATTTACGGCTGGCGGGGTGCAAAGATTGAAAATATTCGCCATTTTACCCATGACTTTCCCCAATGCGAAACCATTCGCCTAGAGCAAAATTACCGTTCTACCGGCAATATACTGAAAGCAGCCAATGCGCTGATTGATAATAATCGCGGTCGTTTGGGTAAAAAACTCTGGACGGCAGATGGCGCGGGCGCCAGCATTGACTTGTATGCAGCTTTCAATGAACTTGACGAAGCACGCTATATTGCCGGACGTATTCAGCAATGGGTGGATCAAGGCAATCGCCGCGATGAAGTTGTGGTGCTGTATCGTTCCAATGCCCAGTCGCGTGTATTTGAAACAGTCTTTAATGAGCAGCGCATTCCCTATCGGGTATATGGCGGCTTGCGCTTTTTTGAGCGTGCTGAAATTAAAGATGCATTGGCTTATTTACGCCTAACGAGCAATCATGCCGACGATCCTTCTTTTGAGCGTATTGTGAACCATCCCACACGCGGCATTGGTGAGCGTACCGTAGATAGTTTGCGCCAGATAGCTCGGGCGGAAAGTCGCTCACTTTGGGAGGTGGCGGTAGAAGCTGTAACTTCGGGTGAATTGACAGCGCGGGCAGCGTCAGCTTTAGCGCGTTTTATTGCATTGATTGAACGCATGGCTGAAGAAATCATCAGTTTGCCTTTGCATGAACAGGTAGATACCGTTATTGATCTATCTAAACTGAAAAACCATTACCTTTCCAAAGAAAAAGGCGAAGTAGGGCAAGCCCGTGTTGATAACCTCAATGAATTAATCAGTGCTGCACATGGCTACCTTCAAGTAAAGCAAGATGAGGCACTTGAAATGGATGAGCTATCTGCTTTCCTTGCCTATGCCACACTGGAAGCCGGTGAAGGCCAAGGCGATGCGGGTGAAGACTGCGTGCAAATGATGACCTTACACTCAGCCAAAGGACTTGAGTTTCCACTCGTATTTCTGGCAGGTTTGGAAGAAGGTTTATTTCCCCATCAAATGTCACTGGATGAACCTGGTCGCCTAGAGGAAGAGCGCCGTCTGTGCTATGTCGGCATTACCCGTGCAGAACAGGCATTAGTGATAAGCTATGCCGAGCAACGCCAATTACACGGCCAAACACGCTTTAATCGCCCCTCGCGCTTTTTAGATGAATTACCGGAAGAACTCATTAATGAAGTTCGTGCTAAGGTCAAAACCTATCAGACCAGCTACCAGCCTAAAATAGGCACTAAGCGTACTTCCCTCAAACGTGGAACAAAAACTGAAAGCGGTTTTGCCATCGGTCAAAGGGTAAACCACGCCAAGTTTGGTGAAGGCGTGATTGTTAATGCGGAAGGTTCGGGCAGTAGTGCCAGAGTAGAAGTCAATTTCCAATCCGCAGGGCGTAAATGGTTGGTATTAAACTATGCAAACTTGGAAAAGATATAGCAAGCGCGCCGTTTTACATACGTTCCATAACTTCAATCCCTAACAAATCTAAGCCGGTCTTTAAGGTTTGCGCTGTTTGGTGAGCTAATAATAAGCGGCTTTCACGCACATCTTCGACCACTTCATCTTTTAAAATGGGGCAAGCTTCGTAAAAGCTCATAAAATTGCCTGCTAGCTCATATAGATACGTGGCTAGCTGATTCGGCAAACCATCTTGTGCCACACTTTGCAGCACCTCAGGCAACTGTAATAGTTTAACTGCCAGCGTGCGTTCTGTAGGGGCATTGAGCTGGATAGGTGCTGCTGGATTCATTTCTCGACCTAGCTTGCGGAAAATACTGCGTATCCGTGCATAGGCATATTGCAAATAAGGTGCAGTATTACCTTGTAAGCTCAGCATGGCATTGATGTCAAAGACATAATCTGAGTTACGATTTTTGGATAAATCAGCATATTTTACTGCACCTATACCAACCTTGCGGGCAATCTCGCGCCGTTCACTGGCTTCCAGTTCTGGATTCAAGTTTGTGACTAATTGGTAAGCACGCGCTTCGGCCTCGTCTAATAAATCAGCTAGTTTGACCGTACCACCTGTCCGCGTTTTAAACGGTGTACCGTCCTCGCCTAGCATGGTGCCAAAGGTCATGTGCTCCAATGTGGTGTGCTCATCCACAAAGCCAGCTTTACGCGCCAAGGTAAACACTTGTTGGAAATGCATGGCTTGGCGTGCATCGACAAAGTATAAAATGCGGTCAGCCTGTAGAACTTGATTACGGTAGCGTAAGGCCGCTAAATCTGTCGTAGAGTACAAATAACCACCACCTGACTTTTGTACAATCAAACCCATGATTTCGCCATTACGGTTTTTGAATTCATCCATAAAGGCACATTGTGCACCTTGGTCTTCACGCAGCAGACCTTGCGCTTGCAGTTCGCTAATAATACTCGGTAGCTCAGCGTTATAACTGCTTTCTGCCTTAACATCTGCGCGCTTTAATGTAACGCCAAGTCGTTGGTACAGTTCCTCACTATGACTGAGAGAAATTTCAATAAATTGTTGCCACAATTGTAAGCAGGCTGCATTACCTGATTGCAGCTTAACCACCATAGCCCTTGCTCGATCAGCAAAATCCGCTTCATGATCAAAACGTTTTTTGGCTTCACGATAAAAACCTTCCAAATCTGATAATTCAGTAGAAAGCGATTGACCTTGTGTTTTAAGATCAGCCATGTGAGCTAGCAGCATACCAAACTGTGTGCCCCAATCACCGACATGATTTTGCCGAATAACTTTATGTCCTAGGTATTCAAGGACACGCGCCATTGCGTCACCAATAATGGTTGAACGCAAATGTCCAACGTGCATTTCCTTGGCAAGATTGGGTGCTGAGTAGTCAATGACTATTGTTTGTTTAGCTTGCTTCTCCTCATGGAGAGCGGAGGAGGCTTGGACGTTTTGTACTTGTTCTGCTAACCAAGTGTCTTTTAAGTGAATATTCAAAAAACCAGGTCCTGCCACTTCCACCTTATCGGCCACATCAGTCAGCTCAAGTTGCTCAAGCAATTGAGTCGCCAGCTCCCGTGGATTCATTTTGAGTTGTTTGGCCGCAGCCATGACGCCATTGGCTTGGTAGTCGCCAAATTCAGGTCGTGCGGAAGGCTTGACGATGGCAGTGACAGTTGCCGGTGCACCAGCAGCCTGTAAGGCGGCACTAATACGATCATCGAGCATTTGACGAATATTCATAAGCAGCTAGTCTTCTTGATTACAATTTTGAACAAGGGGCGTGCAAAAAGCTGTGTATTGTAGCAGGCTATTCCGCTGTGACACACTCTACTTGGCTCAAGTCAGCTTGAGGATTTTCCAAAAAAGCAGCGGTCGCATCATCTGCGCATTCATCCACTCCTAAAATACCATGTGATAAGGGATAGCTAAGGACTTGGCTATTACTGAAGTTAGGCTGTTGTTCCAGCACATCACGCAAGGGCGTAATGGTATCGAATTTACCAACTAAAAATAGAGTGGGAATATCCGTTTGGGTGGCTTTATTAGAACGTTCATCGCCTGGTTTTATTCCCATGAGTTTGCACTGGTCTGGCCAGTGGGCGGCCAATACACCGACATCGCGGATATAGCCTTCGGGCAGTTGCTGCGCCAATTGCTTAATGAGCTCTTTATCAGTAAAAGGAATGGTTTCATAACAATGATGACTCATGCCACTGACATCGCCATAGGTGTTATCCAGTAAATAAGCTAGATACCAAGACACATCGCCTGCAATCACAGCGGTATGGCCTTTTTCTAACTCTGTAATCAGAGTGGGCAAATGGTCAAAAATTTCTTTGTCGTATAAACCATAGATGATGGTCTCAACAAATAAATTGCCATTGAGTAAAACCGTAATGGATTTTCCCAGCTTATCAGGATGTGGTACTTTAATCTCGACAGGGTTTGCCGTGAATTGCTCGTATAAAGTCCAGAAGCGTTCTTTAAAATTATCTAAGGGAGCATCGCACTGCGTGGCCTTTTCACAATAATGATATAAGGCTTCATAAGGCGCCATAGTGACAGCAAGGTAGTTATGGTGTGGCTTTAGATTTAAGAAAGCGGGGCTATCCAAAATCATTGCAGCCACCGACTTCGGAAATTCATTTACAATCACTTGCGCATAAATAGCCCCATGCGATACACCGTATAAAACCCATTGTTCTATGCCTAAAGCTTCACGCAGTAGATTTATATCCTCTGCCACACTGAGGCTATTATAAGCGCCTAGATCAATACCTTCTTTTTTAAAACGGGTAATACAGTCCGCATAGATTTTATCATTGGCACGCAGCACTTGTTCATTGCTCAAGTTTTGCTGCAACAGTCCAATAATCTCGTACACAAAAGTATCGCAAGTGAGTAGTGGATGGGCTAAACCAGAGCCACGCGGGTCGATAAGATATAAATCCCGTCCTTGATCCAACCAGACTGTGCGTATGTCCTTCCAAGTGTATTGAACAGCATACTCTGAGTTGAGATACATAGGCGCGCCTGGGCCGCCTGCACCAAGGTGTAATATGGGCGCTTTATTGGGGTTCACATGAGGATTACGAAAAACTACCACTGGAAAATAAATCAGGCGACTGTCTGCCTGCTGATGATTTTCGGGCACATACATACGGTAACATTCACTGCTAGGCCAGTCTTCACCAGCTTTAAACCAGCAATCTACCTGCATTAAACCCGCCTGACTAGGGGCTGCTTCCCGATTATGCCACCACCAGTAAGCACCCAAGACTGTCATAACTAGTAATAGGGTGACTATCGCGGCTATGCTAAGGGTATTGCGCATGTTCATGGCTTTAACACTCAAAAAAGGAATTGATAAAACAGATGTGAACAGGCTATTAAATTAAGTCGGCTTAATCTTCCTGCAAATCACTGATACCCTGCTGCCAGATATGCTGCATGCGTTCACCGATGTCGGCAAAGTCAGCTTGCTCTTTTTGATAAGCAACTAGCTCTGGTAAGGTAGCATCCAGACCATGTACCACCCAATCTAACAATTGACCTATACGGCGTTCAGTCAGGCTACAAAAGCGCCGCCCAAAATTAATCAAGCCCTTACGCTGTGGGAAAAACTTGCTGCCGCCAAACAGCAAGGCCAAACTGTCATTGGGGATATAAGGCGTGGTCGATACAATATCAAAAGCAGGTGCAAGCCGCACTTCACCTTCAGGATCGTCGTACAATACGCCAAAATTTTTCAAGTGACCATCACCATTACGTACCGCACAGGTCAAAGCTAAGGACAGGAAAAACTGTTCCAGTGCATCATAAACCTTGTGTGGTGAAACAAATTGGCGAATGCGCTCAGCAATATCTTGGTAACTGCCCACATATTTGTCGTCAGTGGCCAGACCATTTAAAACACAAAAATCCTCGAAGCCCAAATACCCACCTTTACTGTCTAGGTCAAAGCGTTTAACAATGAGTAAACGTCCTTGTGCAGCCAGTTTCACTTCAGGAATTTCCAAACCCGCACGCTCTGCCGCGCGCATGCAGAAATACTCATTAGCGGCAAGGTGTGGAAAACGTTCCGGGTTCCAAGCTTTAACAATATGTGTGGCATCGCGGTAGGTCATTTGCTCCAGCTCGGTGGCGGCTTTCGCTACTGTTTCACTGTCGCGCACTAATACTTTGGGCTGCACACCTGAAATGCCGGAATAACGCCCAAAACGCTGCATGAGGTCGCTAAACAAATCCTCTGTTCCAGCATAAGTCTGCAACTCTTGTAGGCTTTGCTCAGGAATGACCGCAGGTTCACCTTCGGGCGAAGCGATACGAATACGACCAATTTGCGAATAGCCGACGATGCTTAGCAGACTCAGATCATCAAAGTTTTGCACCGTTTTTTGGAAGGTATTGCGCAGCATTTCCCGCAATTCACCTTCCGGTAAATTCATCTGGAAAATAGGGTGCACACCTTGCTGATAAGTGTATTGATCCGGCATCACTGGCATAGTCAGCGAAACAGCCTCTGTGTCACGGGTGTCTGGCAGGTAATGGAACAAATAAGTTCTTGGCTGCAAGCGGCTGCGGCCTAACATACCAGCACGTTGTTGCCCGGAAAAAATAGCCAATTGTTGTTGCTCTTCCATGCTCATGGTTTTTTTCCTCCACGCTTACGCTGCTCGGCTTCATTCATCAGAGTATGTAGGGTCGGTCGATTACGCTGCCTTGGCTGTACTAATAGCTCCAGGCCAAGCAGGGAACAAATAGCCATCACCTTGCGAATCCCAATTTCCTGTACCGTACCATTTTCCAGCGCTGAAATGGTAGCGCGACTCATACCTAATTGTTCACTGAGTGCCGCTTGTGTGAGCTTGCACTGCTTACGGGCATTGCGTATGGCTTTGCCTACCTCTTGCATTTGCATGTTTAATATAGAATGTATTATGTTCGGTTATCTTTAAAATGTATCAAATAATCTACATTATTCTTGAAAGTATGGATAGTATATTGCATTAGTCAAGTAGAACCTGACACTTTAGACTAGCAAAAAATCGTTCTACCACCGTATTACCCTAGCAAGTACCAACACCACCCATAGAAGCTTGAATTAGGTGTCAAGTCCCGATAGGTCATATTACAATTAGATTACGGCTAGTTCTGTCCGGCAAGAAGCCTCTTTGGTGGCTTTGCCACGCCAATAGGCCGAAAACTTGCGCCAGTTGATTATAGTCAGGATGATACGGAGGCGTTCAGTGTTGATGCTGACAGTGAGACGCTACTGGCTGGCAGGCGAAGTTTGATTTAAATTAGCGTTATATCTGAAAGAAAATAGCGTTTCTAGCCGCTGTCATTTAAGCTATGTTAAAGTTAGCTTGAGCAATAAGTCCCACTCATGCCAGCAGGTCGCCCATGAATATACATTTGAATACCCGGCAAGCCGTTCCAGCCAATAATACTGATAATGTATTGATCGACCATTTTGGGCGACGTATTAATTATGTGCGTCTGTCCGTAACAGATCGTTGCGACTTTCGGTGTGTGTATTGTATGTCAGAAAAAATGGTATTTGTGCCACGCGAACAATTATTGACGCTGGAGGAAATGGAACGGGTAGGACGAGCCTTTGTGCAATTGGGTGTACATAAAATCCGTCTAACGGGCGGCGAGCCGCTAACACGTAGTGGCATTATGCACCTTGTTGCAGCCTTGGGGCAGTTGGATAGCTTACGTGATTTTACTATGACGACCAATGGCAGCCAATTACCACGTTATGCAGCCGCACTAAAAGCCGCCGGACTAAACCGCCTCAATATTAGTCTTGATACCCTAAATGCTGAGCGGTTTCACAAGCTGACCCGTATTGGAAATATTGAGCAAACCTTGGCAGGTATTGATGCCGCAATTGCCGCAGGGTTTGAGCGTATTAAACTGAATGCAGTGATTTTAAAGAATCGCAATCATGATGAAATCATTGATCTGGTTGAATTTGCACGCAATAAGGGGCTAGATATTAGTTTTATTGAAGAAATGCCCTTAGGTGAAATTGGCGAGCATGATCGTGTGGAGGCTTATTATTCTAGCGATGAAATATTGCGCGACTTACGCACCCGTTTTGATTTACAAGCTGTCGCCGAACAAACAGGTGGGCCTTCCAAATATTACCGTAGTTCAGATCATCCTAGCCGTATTGGCTTTATTTCACCACACAGCCACAATTTTTGCGGTGATTGCAACCGAGTGCGTGTCACGGCTGAAGGCCGTTTACTACTGTGTCTGGGACAAGAGCATTCGATTGATTTACGCCGTGTATTGCGCGCTCATCCTTTGGATGATGAGCCACTGTTGCAGGCAATTCGTAATGCCATGCAGATTAAACCACTAAGCCATGATTTTGATTTGCAGACAAAACCTGTTTTATTCCGCCACATGAATGCCACAGGTGGCTAATGCTTGATTAGGGTGGTGTCTAATGATGTTTGTTTTTGGCCGTCTTCGCTGATCCTGCCGCTTCGGTCGGTAGAGCATGTGCGTACTGATACTGATTTATTTTTTTGTTAGAAGCATTGAAAGAATGCTGTGCTTGTACTAAATACTATGGTGCTAGTACAACTTTTTGAGGCTTGAAGGGACAGACTTGAGTGTGTGTCCCTTTTTTTACCTTAGGCGGCTACATTATTTAGCAATGTGCGTTCTTCAGGAGCTAACTGTTGGTAAGCGTAATTCATATTGTACTGCATGCGTGAGCGTTGCTCAGCCGGAGTGGTTTCTAAGGCAAGCAGATGCTTGATTATAGCTATACCTTCTTGGTAATAACCGCAGTTGATTAAGGCGATGGAATATTCATCCTCATAGCGCCAAATATAATCCAAGTGATGTACAAACAAGATGTCTTGCGTTTGGGGAATAGCTTTAAGGCGCTTGGCTAATTGTAGCGCGAGGTGGTTATAACCCTGCTCACGACAACAACGCATGGCTGCACATAAACCCTCAATACGTTCTGGTCGATAATCAAAAGAACGCACATAAGCATTAACAATGCTCAAGCCATTATGGCGCAAGCGTTCTTTACACACCCCTATGCTAAACATGGCATAATAAACTTCTTCGTACCACCCGCCCATAGCTATTCTTTTTTCATAATGTTCAATGGCTTGTTCAAATTTGCCTGCATCCTGATAGCTGCGGGCTAGATAAAAGCGGTAGCGAGCATTATCAGGCTCATCCACAAGTCCTTGCTCCAGAATGGCAGCATCTTTTTTGTATTTCTCTGGATCATTATTACGTGCACCCTCTCGAGTGGAGTGGATAAGGCAATTAGTTGCTGTATAGGTTTCAAGTTGTGGCCTATAGTCATCAATCGTGACATATTCATGAAGTACGCCTTCCCACTTCCAAGGAAGATCACCGCGTACTAATTTGAGATTGGCGTATTTCACGTTGTTATCACGTATTAATAGGTAATAAGCATCAGCCTGTAAGTCTTTGAAGCCAGCCTCACCGTCCCAACTCAAGTGATCATCCGCATCCATAAATAGTATATAGTCGGCTTTACCCCGTGCGGCTTGTAGCGCCAAGGTGCGATTATGGCCAAAGTTTTTCCATTCGTGTTCTACCAGTTCGCCAGGGATACCGTGTTGGGCGAAGTAATCTCGAATAAAATCCTGAGTGCCATCTGTTGAGCCAGTATCACTGATTACCCAGTAATCAATATGATGCTTGACGCTATCTAAACACCGTTGAATAACATGCCGCTCGTTTTTAACGATGAGGTTGAGACAGATTGTTTTTTGCTTGTGTTTGTTTGGTTTTGACATGAGTCATTACCTATTGGCGTTAATTTTTTTATTGGGATGTTTTTACTGAGCCTTAATTTTATGATGAAAAGTACGGATAAGGTGTTTGTTTAGTCGTGAAAATAAGGCTATACATCGTATTTTAGCTGCTGGGCTTTTTGTAATTTTGGCTTGACAGCCTCGTGGGTTATGGCATTGCTTGATGTGGATAACAAAGCGCCTATACTCAGTAATTAAATCCCTTCATTATTTCAATACAGTGAGTGTGCCCTATGTCAGATTATTTGCCTGCTTTGGAAAAGAAAACCCGTCAGCCTATTAATGCCAGTGTGGTTTGCTTACATGGCTTGGGGGCGTATCCGATGGAGCATGCTATCAATGTAGTCGAAGTGGGAGATATTTCGCGTTGTTTGTGTCATTGCTTAATGGAGGATGGTTAAAGTCATGCGACGTTTAAGCGGGCCAATACTCCTTTTTTTAGTGCTGCCTGCGGTAGCAATAGAGTGGCAGGGGCTAAATAATCAACATCGCTTTGTACCTATTATTGGTTCTTACAGTGGTAGTGTGTTTGTTCGTGATCAGATGGTGTTAGCCATTACTGCATTTTATCAAGAACCGGATGGCATGATTGAAGGAACTTATCGGCTTGATGACCAAAAAGGCGAAATCATTGGCCAATTGTCCAATCTGCGTTGGGACGGCCAGTATACTTTAATGGCGGATTGGACAGACCGTTATGGTAGCGGCAGTCTGCGCTTTTTATTTAACTCTACCTTTAATGAGTTTTACGGATTCTGGGGCAGTTCTGAGCTGGATATGGTATGGCCTTGGCATGGTCAGTTGGTTGATGAATTGAATCAGCTACCCTTAGCGCCCTATTCGCCGCTAAATCAAGATGCTCCAAGCAGTTAGTTTACATCCGTTAACACGTACCGTTTTCCATAGGCTACAATAAGTGGCTGCTATCTACCGTATGTGCCGCAGTTCTGTTAACGATAAGCTCGAATGAATTAAAAGGATTTTGTATATGAATAAATATTTTCAGTTTATTGCCTTATTGGCAGTGTGTGGGGGGCTATTATTAGCCTGTAATGAGCAATCATCAGAGCAAACACAAACTGAGTCGCAAGCTGATGCTAGTACTGAGGGCAGCACCAGTACAGCATCACAGACCAAAGATCCTCTGACACTTGCGGAAGAACAAGCGATTCAAACTGAAGCAGAGAGTCTCTGGTATTTACAGCAGCAGCGGCAAGCCTATCAAGAGCGAGCTACTACAGGCGAAGTGACTTATGCTGCTCCTACTGCTCCTGCTGCATTGGAATCTGCTGCTCCCTCTCCGGCTGCTGTACCTATCACATCCCGTATGGCACGTACGCTGGCACCCGTCACAAGCCGCTCGCCTGGGGATTACAGCTTTGTGCCGCCAGCAGGATTGCCGGTCAGTCGCCCCGGTCAATTATTAAATCTACCGGCTACAAACCATTCACGCTTTAAAGTTGTCGATCGGCAATGGCCAGACAGTACAGCAACACCGAGCATTACGATGTGGCCACAAGATAAGTTGGCGGCGTTTAGTTTAACGATTGACGATAATCATGTGCAGGATCATGACTTTTGGCTGAGTGTTGCGGATCAATATGGCTGGAATTGGACATGGTTCGTGATTGTGAATCAGATTGGTTGGAGCGAGTTTGATCACTGGGGACACTGGCAGAAAGTATTGGATAAGGGGCATGACGTGCAATCACATACCTACAGTCATTTATGTGACGCACTGTTTTATACCTACCGTGAATACCGGCAGTCAAAAGCAACGATTGAGCAAAATCTGTCTGGTGCGCGCATGTTGACGGTGGCTTACCCTTTCGGTTTCAATACCAATAAGACTGGTTCCCCCTGTGTCAGTTTGAATACCGATCGCACTAAAAATAATCGCCTCGAAGCTAGCCGACAACATATAGCGGCACGTGACGCTTATGGTGCTCTAAGTGCGGTAGATAAGATTGATTATCTAAAAGTGCCTTCTATTAGCGCGGGTAATGGCTTTTTTGATCCCAATAGAACTTGGGCTTATTTTGACTCCATTTTGGATTCCAACAGTCGAAATTTTCGTACATGGTACGTCATTCACTATCATGGCTTGTACACCGAGCAGCAAAAAGAGGATGTGCGCAAAATACTGGCACACCTTAATACGCGCAAAAATGATGTTTGGGTTGGCAAGTTTATGGCGGTTGCTCAATACGGCCAGCAATTCGCCACCGCACGTTTGGAAAATATCCAAACTGCCAGCAATCAATTGCGTTTTGAGTTAAAAGATGACATGAATGACCTGTGGTTTGATCACCCCATGACGATCAAAGTCCGTTTACCTAGCGGGTGGAATGGCCGTACTGTGAATGTGCAGCAAGCAGGTATACCGCGCACTGCACAAGTGGTGCAACATGCTGGACAAGCTTATGCCCTGCTGGAAGCAATTCCAGATCGCGGCATTGTTACAGTCAATTTTTAACACCTGTTATGCAGTATTTAGTGATTGATATTTCTGTCCACAGTTTACCGTTTTGCTGTGCTTTATTTAAGTTTTCTCAACTGAGATCATTGCATCACTGACTCAGAGGTTTATCCTTGTTGTTTGAGTATGGTACTCGCTAGTGATTGGAAGGAAATATCATGTCTGAACCCTTATTCTTGCAACAACTCTCACAGGAGCATGCGGATTGCTTGCGTTTTGCAGATCGTCTGGAACAGTTGTTGACAGTCGGTGATAGTGCCGCTTTGGCTGAGGGGGTACGCTTAATTCAGGCGTATAATACGGCTGAAATGGAGCAGCATTTACAGCATGAAGAACAAACCATTTTGATGCCTTTGGTGCAGGAACATCGAGAGTTTTTGCCCTTATGTATGCGTTTAGGTAAAGAACATGGCTTATTGCGCACCTTGGCTGAGAATGTCTGTGAGGTGAGTGCTGCAAAAGATATTGCGGATTTTGCCCGAGTGTTGCGGGAGCATACCTTGGTTGAGGAGGGGCAGTTGTTTCCTGCATTGCCAGATTTATTGACAAGCGAACAAATGGCGGCGGTGGCACAATTTGCTCCCCTTAAACCCAAACCTGTTATTGACGTGGCGGCTTATCAGCCTGTTACAAAAAACACGACCCACCAACATCGGCAAGCATGGCTGGATGCTGTACAAGCCTATATCCAAAACCGCAAACAGTCAGGCGTTAGCCTAGTATTGTTTGCTCATTATCAGCCTGAACTGGTAAAGGAATTGGCTCAGCACTTGGGTTTTAGCTTTTTTAATTATCAACAGCAAGTTATGGAAAACTACCGTGAACAAGCAGAACATATTCCTTTATCAAGCCTGTTAGTAACAATGGCGGAGCAGTCTCAGCAAGGCAGTGTCGTTTTTCATAATACGGAAGCTTTATTATGCGTAAAACCAGAAAATGAGCGGCGGCAGTGGTTTAAAGAAGTGCTGGACTTACCTACGGAACACTTAGTACTCATTCCTGTCAGTATTTTTCAAGGCGAAGTACCTAAGCAACATCCCGGAGTCTGTGATTTGGAGTTAATGAAAACACCTGAAGTTCTCGATAAACCCATAGAGACAACACGTTTGCCCTATGATTTGGAATGATTAATCCACTTGAGAATGACTTTTTCCAACTCCTGTAGTTTGAAGGGTTTGGTAAAAAAGTCATTCATACCCATGTCAAAGCAGCGCTCTCGCTCACTGTTAATCGCGTGTGCTGTTAAAGCAATAATGGGTAACTGGTCATGGCCTGCCATTCGTACTTAATGATTTGACTAATCGCCACCGCTTGTTTCACGGTGACATTGTGTGGACTTTTGGGGTAAAACACCAAGCCAATGGCATCGACACCCGCCTCACTCACCATGAGCGCATCTTCGATAGAGGTAATGCCGCAAATTTTGACACGGCAGCGTACAGCGGATGGTGTGTGTGGCGGCTGATTACTCATTACAATAGTACGAATAAAAAGAGCGTGTTGTGTGTCAAGAATTAACGGCCTTGCCCCAGTAAAGCTGCTTTTAAGCTGCTCTGTGTTGGATGGTTACCCAACCAAATGCCCAGAAAAGCCTGCTTGAAATCAACACCCGGAATCGCAGCAGCTTGGCGTCCATTTTTAATAATCACTAAGGTTTGTGGGCGATAGACAAAGTCATAAATATCGCCTTGTTGAACCGATTCTTTAAAAACAGCAATCAATTGTTCAATACGCGCTTGTAGATTGGCTAGATTCGCACCGGCTGATTTTTGGAAGCCTTCACGCACGGCGGCTTCCATTTTTTGACTGGTAATTTGCCCGGAAGTAATTTGCAAGCGTAAGGCCTGTGGTTGGTTATCGGCCAAAATGCTGTTGGCATCGTTATTCTTGGCGCTTAGGTACAGACCAGCATTATACAAATTAAAAAAAAGTTTGGTGCGAGTGCCTTTGCCATTTAGTAACAAATCATTACCCGCAAAGTGTTGTTTGGCAGGGAAAGCGTCAGCAGCTTGACCAGCCAGCGGCCATATCAACAGTACCGCCAATAATGTCAGTAGCGTCTTATGATAGCTTAATAAATGCATGTTTTTTCCTCCAATGATTAAGGTTGTTGCGACTGTATCTATAACATGCTTCTGCTCTTGTTGACTAGTGTTGTTCATTTTTTTACTGGTTTGTCTGGTGAGCTGGACAAAACTAAATAAGCACAGGGCTTACTTTTGGAACTTATCTAGGGCAAAATCTGCTAATTCGGACATTCGCTTTTTATAAACAGGAATCTCTTATGTTGAAATCCGTCTATTTAATCAAATGGTTTGCGGTGAACTTGTTTGTGGTTGTTATGCTATCACTCAGTGCTTGCAGCAATGCGCCTGGCCGTCCACTCTCTGAAATCCCCGGCATGATTGACGATGGTGGTTGGATCATGAATACTTCCGGTAAATCCCATACTCATCGTGTTACTTTGGCAGAATGTGCTGACAAACCGTTGCTTATAACACATGCCCACGATGATGAAACCTTGGGGCGTCATCATAAACATAAAGGATGCTTCCAGTGCCCGGGGAAGTAAGGGAGTTTTCTACTTGCGATCAATTCAGCACAGCTTTATGCGCGCTTTAAACAATCATTAAAAGGAATAATACTGTAAGGCATTTGGCTAAGGTGAGAGGCATTGCTAATATCAATGTTTTTTTGTTTGCACATTTCGGCTAGCAAGGAAAAAGCAGGTATGATTCTTTGGTATAGTGCTTTTTGCAGGCCGCTTTTGTCTTGATTCGCTTTGGTTTCATAAAAGCGCGGTTGATCTGCATTACCAAGATCAAAGCCCACTAAAGTCATGTGGGCGACTTGGTAGTAATACATTAATTGAGCAGCAACATACATAACTGTACCAGCTTCTGCAAAACCCTTGCTAATATCTGTGCTAAAAACGCTATTTTCTTTTCTTATAAAAACCTTAGGATCAAGCTGATGTATTTTTTTGGCAGCTTGGTCATAAGGCTTACTGGCTTTTTCTAATAGATACAAGGGGCGATGCTCAAAAAAGTGAATATCTTGGTTTAATAACTGACGCACGACACCTAAGGTGAATAAGCAAGGTGTTTGTAGTGGAATCAGCGGTAAAAATTGAGGATGGCGCTGTATAAAACCTTTATCAACAATCATTAAGGCTGTTGCTTGTAGGCCTGCTGATTGGCTGAGTGTAAGTGCGCCGTTGAGGAATAATAATTTTTGTCCTTGCAAGCGTTCTATAGCCTGTTCTTTTAAGGAAGGGCCTGTGCCTATCAAAAAAACAGTTTGTCCTGTAAAGAGCTGGCTGAGTTCAGCTAGCGGACGAGTTACTATACGTTGCTGCTGGCGATAAATAATACTAGGTGCTGCTGCTTGGGCACAGTCAAGTTTTATATCAGGCTCATAGTCCAGATAATGCCAAGTAGCTGGTGAGTGTGTGAATTTATAAAGCAAGGTTTTAAGCTTCATGCGCTTGAGCTTTTATAGCGCAGCAACAAGCTTCTTACTACAATCTGTGGTAAGCGAAAAGGTAGTTTTAAGACTTGCTGTAGTAGAGCAAGCCAAGCTTTTAAATTCAAGGGGCGCAAGCTAACGGCCTTGTAAGGGCGGTACAGCTTCATAATAAACGGCTTTAATAAATTTTTGCTGTACATATTACCTAAGAATAACCCAGTAGGTTGGTGTAAGTTGTATTTAACTGGAACAGGTTCAGCCCAAAGTGTCGACTTGCTGGCGAGATCAGAAAAATAAGTCCACTCTTCACCATTTTTAACCCAGTCATTGAAGCGAAAGCTCAAAGCTAAAGGAGCCTGAATAAAATGAGTGGCATCTTTTTTTAGTTTATTACCATATAAATAATCATTGATGTAATCCATTTTGCCAGCATGAGCCATGTGGGTTAGCCGATCATTATTTAGATAACATTGTAAAACTAACCAAGGAACTTTTTTTGCAATAATAAGTCGGCATGCTGTTTCTAGCGCATCGAGCTTTAAGGTTTCATCGTCATCCAAGAAGCAGACATAATGATTAGCTTGGTTTTTTACCCAATTTAAGGCTCGATTACGAGCTGCATTGACACCGTGATTGCTATCTTGTTCTAAATAAGTAAGACGCGAATGATTAAGGTAATCAGCGGCTAGCGCGTAGCTTTGGCTGGATCCATCATTGATAACAATCATATCCCAGTGTGGGTAAGTTTGCTTGAAAACAGACTTCAAACAGTTGACCAAAGCTTCGGGTCGGTTAAAAGTCGGTGTAATCAGGGTAAAATGAATTGAGCCGCTCATGATCTGTGTGTTTATTCAGGTTAAAATAAAATAAATAGTATTTAAGCAATAACGTGGTAAGTGCCCCAAATGAGTATAATTAGCAGTAATGAACCCAATAAGCGATTACGATTACGTCGCAAGTGGTTTTTTAGCTTGACTTGCTTACGACTAGCTTGAAAGTGTTCAATGACAGGTTCTATATCTTGGCTTTGATCAAAGACTTTAACATAGCTAAAAGGCAGGTGATAAACACTCAAGTCAGCTATCTTTTTAATAGCTATATCAAAGCTATCTTGATCAACTTGTAATGCACCAGCATGCTGCTCATTAATCCATTGTTTTAGTAAAGCTCGGCTATTTGCATTGTTTTTAAAGTAAATCGTGCTAGTGAGGTAATTATGTGTAAAGTAATCAGAGTCAGTAGGACTTTTGAAAATAGCTATATCTTTATTAATAGAATCAAACAAAACAGGATTTTGTCGAAATACAGAGTCTGCATCAGTATAGGCAATATTATACTCAGGAAATTGCTCCAAACATTGGAGTATAAAATCAGGTTTGGCGCGTGTGTTCTTTTCCCAGTAACCTAAGTCAGGGTGAGGGTGTAAGAAGTAATTAATTTGTAATGCTTGCAGAGATTGATGCAGGCTTTTAATTTCTTCAATATAATTCGCTGTGAAGTAGGCACAAACTATATAAGACTGTTCGCCTTGTAACCAGATCACATCCTGTTGATAATCCTTGGTCATTAAGTGCTTTCCTGCTGTATTTATTGCTAAGGTGTTATTGAAAGTTTTTGGGGTTAAGATCAATATGCCTTTCTTCACTACGCCAAAATGTTGAAATATGCTGATAGCTGCTTTGTAATTTTGATCTGATTTGCCGTCCTTTGTAAGTTAAACCTTCCCACAAACCTTCACTGTCATGATAAGGTTTTATTTCTGCTTCAATAAACGATTGAGTAATTAAAGCAGGCTTTATACCATAATATTCACACTGATCTAATTGAATCGCGGCAGCCGGTTCTATTTGATAACGACGTAATGGGTAGGTGCTGGCAATAAAATTATCTGCTAGAGCAGGACATTCATTTTGGGCTTTTTGAGTCAGTATTTCTGCCCCACTCGGCCAAAGTACATAAGCCGCTGCGCCTGTTCTATCTTGATACAGCGGTAATAGCTTGAAATGTGGCAGTAAAGGCAGGGCTTTGCCAACGATTTTTTTGCGACTGCGTACTTCCAAATTAACTAGATCACATTCGGTTTGAATTTCCAAGCTTGCCAGAATTAATGGGGTTTGGCGCACTAAGACAGCATCGTCTTCAATAATCAACATAGGCGCTTGGCATTTTTTGACAGTTTGCCAAGCATTATGATGGCTGAGAAAGCAAGCCAGTTCGGTTTTACGCAAAGGGCGCTCCCAACCGTGCCCCAGATCACGGTAAGCTTGCGGCTTGATCTGCTCGACTGTGACAGCTTGCATGACTTGATAGGACAAATTTAGCCGTGCCATTTGTTCTTGTTGAAATTCTAGCCTTTCTGTGGCCGTGGCGAGATTTATTATGAGTACATTCATGTTGTTATTACCACTAGGCAGTGTTGGATTGAAGGAGGTGCGGATTGTGGATAAAGCATGTCGTTTAATCGTCCTTATTCACGCCAATACTCGGCAACCCAAGCGGTAGGACGCACCGGACGATACCATTTGTGAGTAATGCCCGCGATGGCTTCGTGCGGTTCTGGGTGACCGTGAAAAATAATGATTTTGGCCGCTGCCGGAATACTGGCATTTTGCCAATAAGCTAAGGGCCAAGCAGACATACAGTGGTATTTAAAGCTGGAACACCAACTTTCTGGCCAAAAACTCAACTCACCGCGTTTGTGTATTTCAGCAGACAGGTAAGCTTGTTCATTGCGATAAGTTTGCTGTATTCGGGCGAAATGCGTGCGAAAGTGTCGCAAAATATCAGCGTAGCGGCCAATTTTGAAGCGATATACTGACGAGTTGCCAATCAAGCGTTTACCTAACTTGGCATCGCGGATAATGGCAAATTGCGCGGGATAAGTGAAAAATTCATCAATATTGGCAACAATAACAACATCAAGGTCGAGAAAGAGTGCTTCACCCTCTAGTCCACCTAGGTTTTCTTGTAAAGTGGTTAATTTGTTCCAGCCACGTTCGGGAGTACCGGGTGGCAAATCCAAAGGAGGTAAGGCACAAACACGCACTTCGGTGCAAATACCATTGGCATCATCGGTAAAACAAGTTAGCTGAAAAGGTAAGGTGATATGTCGGTCAATCATGGCATATAAACGGTTTACATAATTGGCGCCGTATTTATTGCCCCATTTCATACAGATAATGTTGACCGGCTTTGTCATGCTCTTGGATTAACCTAAATTACAACAGGTGAAATTATGCCCTTGGAAGGTGAAAGCATACCATTGGCACTTGTATGAAAACCAGTCTGTTTTCTTGGTCAAGTGTTTTGGTCAAGCGTTGATTGCTGAGTCAATTTGCTTGTTCAGGCAAGGTGGCATGTTATGCTGTGCGCTTTGAAACGTCTGGCACTGTTTTAAAAGAACAAATGACAGGAGTAATGCTTATGTCTAGCATCAGAAAAGTGGACGCAGGGCAAGCCCTTGAGTGGTTTAAGGACGGCTGGAAAACCTTTGCCATTGATAAAATGGACTGGGTAGTCATGACGCTGATTTTAGGATTGATTATCCTAGCGCTTGCCTTTATTCCTTGGTTGGGTATGTTGCTTATCAGTTTGCTATTGCCAATTTTTCAGGCTGGTTTGCTGCATGCTGCCCGTAAAGCAGACAAGGGCGTAATGGTTGAGATAGGCGATTTGTTTTTTGCCATGAATCATGCGGAAAAGCGCACGCCTTTATTGATTTTAGGTCTAGTGTTACTAGTATTGAGTGTTATTGTTGGCCTTGTCATGGGAACAAGTAGCTTATCTACCGTGACGACCAGTACCCCGGGTAGTTATTCTGACCTGTCAACTTTAGGTTCTGGCAATCTTATAATCGGCATGTTGATTTTTGTATTTATGAACATGCTGTTCTTTTTTGCACCAGCCTTGGTTCTGTTTAAAAACATGCCGCCGATCGAAGCCGTCAAAAACAGCTTTGTGGGTAGCTTGCAAAATATGGGGGCTTTTTTGCTGTTTATGTTGATTTACTTGGTGTTGTCTTTTATTGCTGCCATTCCGTTTGGCTTAGGATTCTTAATACTGTTCCCAGTCGTCATGGGCGCTGCGTATAGCGCTTATAAAAATATCTTTACATAAGCTCAGTGGCGGGGAATACGGTTACGTTTATGAGTATTAGGCGTTTAGTGTATTCCCTCGTGCTTTATTTAATCTTACCGTTTGTTTTTCTGCGCCTATGGTGGCGGGGGCGTGCTAATCCAGCCTATCGACAACGCTGGTCGGAACGACTCGCTTTAACGCGCTTTCCTAAAACGGGGTGTCCCGTCATTGTCTTACATGTCGTCTCAGTGGGCGAAACCATGGCGGCGCTTCCTTTGGCTGAGCAATTATTGCTTGAGTTTCCCGAGCACACTTTGTGGCTAACCTCTATTACGCCCACAGGCTCCGATACTGTGCGGCGTTTATTGGGTGAGCGAGTCGCTCATAGTTATTTGCCGTATGATTTACCTGATGCAGTGCAGCGTTTTTTAAATCAGGTGCAACCCCGCTTATTTCTAGTTATGGAAACAGAGTTATGGCCTAATTTATATGCTGCTTGTGCGCAGCGCCACATTCCATTGCTATTACTTAATGCGCGTTTGTCGGAACGCTCTATGCGGGGCTATCAGCATTTAGCAGCTTTGGTGCGGGAAACTTTGCAAGCGATTACAGTAATCGCAGCACGAGAAAATGAAGATGCTAGGCGTTTTCAGCAGCTAGGTGCACCCTCGTCCAAGGTGCAGGTGAGCGGTAATATTAAATTTGATTTGAGAATTAATTCGGCTATAACTGAAACAGCTCAGGCTTTACGCGCTCAGTGGGGACAACGACGGGTTTGGGTAGCTGGTAGCACCCATGCGGGAGAAGAAACTTGTTTGCTACAAGTCCAGCAGCAATTGCGCCAACACTGGCCTGATGTATTATTGATTTTAGTACCGCGCCATCCTGAACGTTTTGATAGTGTAGCTGAGTTGTGTCGTGCGCAGCATTTAAGCGCGGTGCGCCGCAGTGAAGCACGCCAGCCTGAGCCTACAACGGCTGTGTTGCTAGGGGATAGCATGGGTGAATTGGTCTTTTGGTATGCACTCGCGGATATGGCTTTTATTGGCGGCAGCTTGGTCGATGTGGGGGGGCACAATCCACTAGAGGCCGCTATTTGGGGAGTGCCAGTGTTGACCGGGCCTTATACGCATAATACCCGTGATATTTATCCTGCCTTGATTGCCGTTGGGGGAGCCATTCAGGTTGAATCTGCGAGTGATTTGTCTCATCATTTGCTAGACTGGTTGAGTAATAATGAAAAGCGTCAAGCAGCAGGCAAGGCTGCTCAGCAATTTTTAATGCAACACCAAGGAGTCGTGGGGCGGCTCATGCAGACGATTCGATCTATAATGGATAATGAATAGAGAAGGGCTTAATGCGTCATCATTTAAATGATAAACAATAAGATGTTGTTATATATCAAACTCTGAGAGATCACCATGAGTGACAAGAATGAATGGATCTTGAGCGGCTGCTTGCTGATGGGGTTAATATTGACTGCTTGCGGCGAACAAGTGACACCAGCATCATCCACAGCAACAAACACGAACCTTGATCAGTACAATGAACCGGAAATTGAGCTGATTAAGTCGCGTAGCGGCGAGGTCACACCCATTGTTTTAAACGCGGAGACTAAATGGGGCAAGCGTTTGTATAAAGCAAACTGTATCAGTTGCCATGATGCTCAAGTTTATCAGCGTGTCGAGCGTAAAATAAAAAACCGTGAGCAATTGGGCAATCAAGTGTCACGTTGCAATGCAAATCTAGCTGAACCGCTGAGTGCTAATGAAGTGGCTCAAGTGGCTGCTTTTTTAAATGCGGCTTATTATCAATTTGCTGAATGAGCTATCAAGTACGGGTTCATCATACCGACCATCAATTTACCAAGGTAAAGCTTTATTCTGCTGCACTTATGTTATGCTCCAAGTAATTTGTTATTCTTGAAGCATTTTTTTCCAGCTTTGTTTCTCAATCAGCAAGTCTCGAATTACTGCATGGCCGTTGTTATCAATGGACAATATGACTTCAGCTTTACCATCACGTATTTTTTCTTCTAGTGCGCTGGCGATTTCTTGAGGGATATAAAAGCGCTCCAGTCCGGCGCTGAACTGACCTTGATTATTGCAATGACCCTGTAGATACAGCGAGCATTTCGGTGGTAGCTCATCGCTGGGATAAACACGTTTTTCTGGCTGTAGACAAAGGGTTGCGACAATATCCGATGCAGGGCAGCCATTGCCAGCATCAATACCATAATCAATCTCAAACACCAAATAATGCCCTGAGAGCATATCGCGTGGATCAAAGCCTTGAATCGGAAAAGTCATTTCTTTACCCGAATCACGCTGTTGTTGATTCATCCAAGCATTAGCGGCCAAGACCACTATTGGGAATAATAGGACAGCAATGAGTTTTAAACGTACTTTATTCATTTGCTTAACTCCTTGCTCCAGCGTTGCAAGTAATCACGGCTGCGATACCAGAACCAAGCAATGCCAATAATGAGCAAGCCGGAGATAATCAGCCCCAGACCAGTTGCTGCCAAGCCTCCCATTGCTTGAAAATAAAGCACGACAAAGCGCAAGCCGATTAAAAAAGTGATTAGGTTAAAAGTGCGATGACGCCCACTGTTGGCGGTATGAATCGCATACAGAAATAAGATCATTATAGTGAGTACAGGAGCGCGCAAATCATCAGCAAAGAACAAACTCGCTTGTTGGTTAGCCTCAATCGCGCTAAAGGTATAACGGGTTGTGCCGGTAAAGAACCAATCAGGTATGTAATACAATAATAGCAAGCTTAGGGCGGCAAGTAATAAGGCTTTGTTTAAAATTCGGTAAGCAGGGTTGCTTAGAATCAATGCAGCTAAGGCTGTGGCTGCAATCCAGGCAGGAATATACCAAGCGGTGACAAAGTTTTGGCTCTCTCCACCCGAGCGAATTAAGTCAATGGCGACTAGGGCAACCAAGAGGCTGATCTGAAACCAGAAATAGAAGCTGCTACGAAACTTTGCCAGCATACTTAGCCGTTGCCCTAGCAGATAAAAAACAGCGGCAAGTAAAGGCGCTAGTAATAAGATTGCTGGTAGTTCCTGATATAAATCACGCGAGTGGCGTACTGTAGTTAAATCTATGCTACTCCATACCAAACCGTGCAAGAACAAACTTACCCAGAAGAAAGGAATCAATAAATGGCGTGCAAAAGTCGCCAACGGAAAGCTAATAACACCCCAGAGCAATAAGGCTTGATACCATTTGCCTTGTACATGGTAAATCTGTGCAATCAGCCCTATGGTAGCTAAACACATGAGCATAAAGGCAGCAATCAGTGTATCAAACCAAGGCGTTACTGGACGAGATTGCAGCCAGACAATAGCTGCTGCCATAACGCCTAAAAGCAGGAAAGCACTGCCAAGTTTGACTTCATCGCTGATCAGAGCCCAATTAGCCGCAATGATGGAGATAATACCCAAACCAATAATGGCTACACCCAAAATCAGCAAGCTATAAAGCCACCAGTTGCTTTGTCCTTTATTATCTTGGTTTTCAAAGGCTAAAATAGCTTGCGTCTGCTCTTCGCTGATCAGACCTTCTTCTTCCCAGATATTCAATTTTTTGTTGATGTTAGCCATTGAGATGGTACTCAGTAAAAATGCTTCAGTGTTTTCAAATAACACTTTAGCATTAATAAATTAATGTTGTGTCAGTAATTTAAGTTAACACGTCGACGTTTAGCTGTCTTCTTAGGTAGAACTTTAGGGTTTTACCGTTTTTCAGGTGAATAGGAGCTGAGCGCTTATTCGCTTATGCCTGAACCACTTCTAAAAAAGCCGCTAATTGCCGCTCATTTAGGTAGAGCAATGGTGCGTTTAGCCATGCGGATGCGATGTTTGCCCCCATTATGTGGCAAGTCAGGAATGAGGTGGGAAAATCAAGGGCAGTTAAAACTGCCCTTGATTCAGTTAGTTTGTGATTTTGCGAATTTCTAGGCTCATGCCACCTCGATTGTCAGTCAGGCGACTATTATCTAGTAAAGCAAAATAAACACGCCCTGCTGCATCAACCGTAAACACAGAAGCGCGCGCCGCTGCAAGTGCGCTGGCTTCATCGGGGTAAACTTTTTTCTCGGTAACCTCGTAAGCACGGGTATCTGCGTTTTGTAGAAAATAGCTCTCGGTGCGCTCTTTGGGGATTTCATCAACAATGGGTAAGGGTTGTTGATCGACCAAAACACGGCTCAGATGGGGCGAGCTAACATAATAGTTATTGTGCATACCCACAAAACGAGTGGGAGTAGTGCGTTCACAACCCTGAGTGTTTTCACAATTTGTATGACTCCATACACTCCAAGCCTCATGTAGGCCACCTTGACTTTTTCCAATGGGACGAACGCTATAAGTACCGGCCTTCAAATATAAAGGAATAGGTGTATCAGCACTATTGATTTTGGCATCTAGTTTAATAAGGTAGGGTTCATCCGCTTGTGCTGCTGAGAATGTCAGTAGAGTGAGGCTGCTTAATAAGCAAGTCCGCCATAATGAACTTGATTTCATCTTTAGTTTCCTTCTATCAGTGAATACTGCCCTTGTTCGGTATAAATAAGACTGAGTCAAAAGTATAATAGTTCACCGTTGCCTTGCTTAAGATAAACTGCACCTCGTGTAAAATTTTTATAGGTATTGGAACGTTCCATTCTTTTTGTTATATTTCCGTCGCAGGGGAGTGCGCATAATCTGTAAAACAGATTAATTTTGCATCTAATTTTGTACCAAGCTGTAATCTAAAGCATTATTTAAGTGTTTAGTTTAGATAAAGGAGTAGTGTCCATGCCTGACTCCAAAGGGTGGAACGTTCCAAATGTAATCGGAGCTAAGCGCGTCACACTACATGATGTGGCATGGCATGTCGGTGTTTCCAAATCCACTGTTTCTCTTGTGCTTCAAGGGAGTCCCCATGTTAGCCTTAAAATTCGTGAGCGTATTTTGCGTGGTATTTATAAAGCAAGCAACCCAACATTTGCGCATTTGACCTAATCCAGCATGGACATCAGTTCGTGTTAAAGCCGATGATTTTGCCAGTGTTGCTTTGGAGTTATTACAAACTTATATGCGGGATCAGCGCGTTCCTAGCGAGTGCCATGTGGTTCCGTGCATCTGCGTCGCAGACTGTTTAAAACTGAGGAGAGATATAAATGACCATGGGTGTATTGAAAAAAAGTCTATTGGCTAGTGTCCTTGCTGTGGGCTTGGTCACTACGACTCAAGCAGCCGAAGTGGAAGTATTACACTGGTGGACATCCGGTGGTGAGGCTAAGGCTTTGGGCGTTTTGAAAGAAAACCTGGAAAAGCAAGGTATTAAATGGATTGATATGCCTGTCGCAGGGGGAGGTGGTAACAATGCCATGACTGTACTGCGCTCACGTGTACAAGCCGGCAATGCGCCAACAGCAGTACAAATGTTGGGCTTTGATATTCGGGATTGGGCTTCTGAAGGGGTAACAGCCAATCTCAATGCGCTGGCTGAAGCAGAAAACTGGGCTGAATTAGTGCCAAGTGCGGTACAGGATTTTTCGCGTTATGAGGGCGACTGGGTTGCGGCTCCTGTTAATATTCACTCAACCAACTGGGTTTGGGCGAATAAGAAAATCATGGATGGACTGGGCGTAACCGAACCACCTAAAGATTGGGATGAATTCATTGCTGTTTTGGACAAAGCCAAAAAAGCAGGTTACACACCGCTAGCCCATGGCGGTCAGGCTTGGCAAGATGCTACCGTGTTTGAAGGTATCGTGCTAGCAACTGGTGGTGCAGACTTCTATCGTAAAGCTTTTATGGATCTGGACCCTGACGCTCTGGGGTCAGATACCATGAAAACAGCTTTTGAGCGTCTACGTCAGTTGCGTGGTTATGTGGATGAAAACTTCTCAGGTCGTGATTGGAACTTGGCTTCCGCTATGGTCATTGAAGGTAAAGCTGCTTTGCAAATCATGGGCGACTGGGCTAAGGGCGAGTTTATTAATGCTGGTTTAAAGCCTAATGAAGCGTTCTTATGCTTCCGCTTCCCCGGTACTCAAGGCGCAGTGCCATTCAATACCGACCAGTTTGTCATGTTTAAAGTACCAGATGCTAGCCGTGATGCGCAGTTGGCAATGGCTAAGGCGGTCATGGATCCTTCTTTCCAGATTGCATTCAATAAGGTTAAAGGTTCAGTACCTGCACGTATGGGGAGTGACGATGCTGAATTTGATGCTTGCGCCCAAAAAGGTATGAAAGACGTTGCTGAAGCAGCGAAAAACGATACATTGTTGGGTTCTATGGCACATGGCTACGGCGCACCTGCTGCGGTTAAAAACGCCGTTTTCGATGTCGTTACCAATTTCTTTAACTCAGAAACATCTACAGAAGATGCGGTACAGCAATTAGTCGATGCGGTGGAAGGGGCAAAAGACTAAGACTAGAGGTTTGTTGGGTCTTGCTCTTGTCTCAGCCTACTAGCTGAAAGAATCTTGCTTAATCCTTTTTTGTCGGTGATCTTTCCTCTGTTACGAGGCTGTTGTGAAATTAAAGACCCTCACCTATTCAGCCCCCTTTTCCACAGGTAAAGGGGGCGGGGGCTCTGTTTTTTCACTCACTATCACGCCAGAGGAGCTATCCATGACGCAAACAAACCGAAGTCGAGGCGACTGGTTGCGGGAACATTTGCCCAAACTGGTGCTGTCGCCGTCGCTTGCGATTACATTGTTTTTTGTTTACGGCTTTATTCTGTTCACCGCTTATATGTCTGTAAGTAGATCTAGGATGTTGCCAAATTATGAATTTGTCGGACTGGATAATTATACCCGTTTGTGGAAGACCTTAAATTGGCAGATTGCCTTGGACAATTTGGCTATTTTCGGCATTTTGTATATTGTGATTTGCGGTGCTTTGGGTTTGTTTCTGGCGATTTTGCTGGATCAGAAAATTCGGACAGAAGGCTTTTTACGTACCGTTTATCTATACCCTATGGCCTTGTCTTTTATCGTTACAGGAACAGCTTGGAAATGGTTTTTAAATCCAGGTCTAGGGTTGGAAAAGTCCATGCAGGATTGGGGCTGGACAAGTTTTAATTTTGACTGGCTAATTGATCCTAAAATGGCGATTTATACTGTTGTAATTGCCGGTGTTTGGCAAACCTCCGGTTTTGTCATGGCTATGTTTTTAGCGGGCTTACGCGGGGTTGATGAGGAACAACTCAAGGCGGCTCAATTAGATGGTGCGTCTACCTTCCAAACCTATTGGCGCATTATTATTCCACAGCTACGTGCCGTATTTTTGAGTGCTTTTGTGGTGTTGGCACACATGGCGATTAAAGCGTATGACTTGGTGGTTGCTTTAACCGGCGGTGGCCCTGGTAATGCGACGGAATTGCCTGCAACGTTTATGTATTCCTATACTTTTACCCGTAATCAGATGGGCATTGGTGCAGCCTCCGCCATGATTATGTTGATGACGATTGCGGCGATTATTGTGCCTTATTTATACGCTGAAACACGGGAGAAACCTCATGGCTAATATTGTTGCTATGGACAACAGCCGTATTTGGCGTGTGGTCTTGTATACCACTTTGATTGTATTTGCCGTGTTTTATTTATTGCCCCTGTTTGTCATGCTGACCACCAGCTTTAAGCCGCTGGATGAGATTCGCGGCGGCAATATGCTGTCTTTGCCTACTCAGTGGACAGTTGAACCTTGGCTTAAAGCTTGGGGCAGTGCTTGTATCGGGCTAAGTTGCGAAGGGATTAATGGCTATTTCATAAATTCCATCAAAATGGTTGTTCCTGCGGTACTCATCTCTACGATTCTGGGTGCTTTGAATGGCTATGTACTAACTAAATGGCGTTTCCCTGGGCATAAATGGGTGTTTGGCTTAATGCTGTTTGGCTGTTTCATTCCGTTCCAGATTGTATTGATCCCTATGTCTCAAGTGTTGGGAACGCTGGGCTTAGCAGGTACAACAGCGGGTTTGGTGTTGGTACATGTTACTTACGGTATTGGTTTTACGACCTTATTTTTCCGTAACTATTATGAAGCCTTCCCTTCCGAACTGGTCAAGGCAGCCATGATTGATGGTGCGGGATTCTTCGGGATTTTCTGGCGGATCTTGTTGCCTAGCTCTGCTCCAATTTTGGTGGTGTGCATTATTTGGCAATTTACCAATGTGTGGAATGACTTCTTGTTTGGGGCATCTTTTGCAGCGGGTGAGGGTGCGCCGATGACAGTGGCCTTGAACAACTTGGTGAATAGTTCAACTGGCGTTAAAGAATACAACGTAGATATGGCTGCGGCCATGATCGCTGCTTTGCCGACCTTGGTGGTGTATATTGTGGCAGGGCGTTATTTCGTGCGTGGCCTAATGGCTGGGTCGGTAAAAGGATAACAGTCGTTGGGAAAAAGACTTGCGGGCGTTTTTGCAGGAACGACCGGAAGGCTTTTGCTGCGGCTAGAGGATAAAATTATGTCTTCTTTGGAAATTAAAGATGTCCACAAATCATACGGTGCAGCGCACGTACTCAAGGGCATTGAAATTAATGTTGATAGTGGTGAATTTTTAGTATTGGTGGGTCCATCCGGTTGTGGCAAGTCCACGTTGCTCAATATGATTGCCGGTTTAGATAGCATTACTGCTGGCGAAATTCTGATTGATGGGCAGGTCGTCAATGATGTGCATCCGTCGCAGCGCGATATTGCGATGGTATTCCAGTCTTACGCTTTGTATCCCAATATGAACGTGGAAAAGAACATTGCGTTTGGTTTGGAAATGCGCAAGATGCCTAAGGCCGAACGCAAAAAGCGCGTGGCAGAGGTGTCACAAATGTTGCAAATCGAGCCACTGCTTAAACGTAAACCATCACAGTTATCGGGCGGTCAGCGTCAACGGGTAGCCATGGGGCGTGCTTTGGTGCGTGAACCAAAGATATTCCTATTTGATGAGCCATTATCCAATTTGGATGCAAAGCTGCGCGTTGATATGCGCACTGAAATCAAGCGCTTGCATCAGCGTTTGGGCGCTACCATTGTCTATGTCACCCATGACCAGATTGAAGCCATGACTTTGGCAACCAAGATTGCCATTATGAAAGGTGGTGTCTTGCAGCAACTGGGTTCACCTGATGAGGTGTATAACCAACCTGCAAATCTATTTGTAGCAGGGTTTATGGGATCACCTTCTATGAATCAATTACCTGCTGAGCTGCTTGAACAAGAAGGCAAACTGTTTGCCCAAGTATTGGATAAACGTGGTGAGGCATTATTATTACCGCTGGCTGAGAATGCTGCTTATCGTGATTGGGTCGGCAAACAGGTCATTTTGGGACTTCGTCCAGAAGCGATTACTGACCCGGGCAGTGCTGAAGCAAATAGTCGTGTGCTACATGAAGCGAATTGCTTGATTGAAGTAACTGAGCCTACTGGAGCTGATGTATTTGTCTTGATTGAATTGAGTGGCAAGGAAGTGATTTCCCGCATGCGTGCCAACTGTGCTGTCAAGGCAGGTGAGCGTGTGTCGGTAACCTTCAATATGCAGCAGGCGGTGTTGTTTGATCCTGCCTCAGAAGCAAGGATTACTTAATTTGGATTTGCGCTGATTTTTAGGACTGGCTTTCGCAGCGACTTTGTTGGTTTGTGCGCTCTGTTAAATACACGCCCCAATGATGCTCACGATTGACAACAAAAAGCCAGCATATTGTCGACAATCCCTCGTTCAAACCTAAAAATTCGGCCAAAAATCGTCCTTTTTACGGGAAAATTTCAACAAAATATCGAAATACCCTGAAAAAAATACTTTTGGGGAATTGCTTGCCAGTTTATATTCACGTTAAACTCGTGCCACTCGCACAACTGGAGGAGTAACATGTCGTCAGATCAATCCCCTCAGGCTTATTGGGCAGCGAATGTTCGCTTGCTGACTATTTGCTTGGTCATTTGGTTCGTCGTTTCATTTGGATTCGGCATTCTGTTTGCAGGCCCCCTGAATAATATTCACTTGGGCGGTTACAAACTAGGCTTCTGGTTTGCACAACAGGGATCTATTTATGTTTTTATTGTCTTGATCTTTTTCTATGCTTGGCGCATGGGACAGCTAGACCGTAAATTTGATGTTCAAGAAGATTAAGGGAGAGGCCAAATGTCTTCACTGCAAATTTGGACTTATATTGTTGTTGGACTCAGTTTTGCCCTTTACTTTGGTATTGCGATCTGGGCACGTGCTGGTTCAACAGGTGAATTCTACGTCGCAGGGGGTGGTGTCCATCCTGTAGCCAATGGCATGGCAACTGCTGCGGACTGGATGTCAGCCGCATCCTTTATCTCAATGGCAGGTATTATTGCATTTAGTGGCTATGATGCCTCTGCTTATCTCATGGGTTGGACAGGCGGCTATGTCTTAATGGCTATGTTACTGGCGCCCTACCTACGTAAGTTTGGCAAATTCACCGTTCCTGAATTTATCGGTGATCGCTATTTTTCCAAGACAGCACGTATTGTTGCTGTTATTTGCTTGATTGTGATCTCGGTTACTTACGTTATCGGCCAGATGCGCGGCGTCGGTGTAACCTTCTCTCGTTTCCTAGAAGTTTCTGTCAATGTGGGTTTGGTCATTGGTATGGTCGTGGTATTCGTCTATGCAGTATTAGGCGGTATGAAAGGTATTACCTATACACAAATCGCCCAGTATGTTGTCCTGATTGCAGCGTATACCGTTCCTGCGGTATTTATCTCCATAAATCTAACGGGCAACCCTATTCCACAAATTGGTTTAGGCTCACAAATGGCAGATGGCAGCGGTTATTTATTGGATCGTCTGGATGAAATTGTTCAAGCACTTGGCTTCAAATCCTATACAGGTGCACACTCATCCATACTGAATACTTTCCTGTTTACCCTAACGCTAATGATTGGTACGGCTGGCTTACCTCACGTTATTATTCGTTTCTTCACGGTACCTAAAGTACGTGATGCTCGTTCTTCCGCTGGTTGGGCATTGGTATTCATTGCACTGCTGTATACAACTGCACCTGCGGTTGGTGCGATGGCTCGCTTGAATCTGATTAATACTGTACAAATAGGTGAAATCGGCTCTCCAGAAGGTAACTTACTCATTGCAGATGTGCCTCGCTGGATGACTACTTGGCAAACAACGGGCTTATTGCAATTTGAAGACAAAAATGACGATGGTAGGCTTGAGTATTATGATGAAAAAGGTATGGGTGACAAAGCGACTGAATATGGTTGGAAGGGTAACGAATTAACGAAGGTTGACCGCGACATCATGGTCTTGGCTAATCCTGAAATTGCTAAACTACCTAACTGGGTTATTGCTTTGGTGGCAGCCGGTGGTATCGCAGCCGCCTTGTCTACAGCAGCCGGTTTATTACTAGCCATTTCTTCGGCAATCTCCCACGATATTATTAAGGGTGTACTCAACCCGAAAATTTCAGAGAAAAATGAGCTATTGGCTTCACGCATTACTATGTCGATTGCTATCGTCTTGGCAGGCTACATGGGTATGAATCCTCCTGGATTCGCAGCGCAGGTGGTCGCATTAGCTTTCGGCTTGGCGGCATCCTCTATCTTCCCTGCACTCATGATGGGTATTTTCTCTAAGCGTATAAACGGAATAGGCGCTGTATCGGGTATGTTGGCCGGTATTATTGTTACGCTTGTTTACATTTTCTGGTTTAAAGGCTGGTTCTTCATACCGGGTACAGCAATGGCGGCCAGTACGTCTGACAATTGGTTGTTCGGTATTTCACCTGGAGCCTTTGGCTCAATCGGTGCATTGGTGAACTTTGCGGTTGCCTTTGCGGTATCACGTGCTACTGCACCGCCGCCAGAGCATATCCAAGAACTCGTTGAAAGTGTACGTATTCCTCGTGGTTCAGGTGTGGCACAGTCTCACTAAAATCAAGCATTGAAAGACCATACAATAAAAAGGCTCCATCAGGAGCCTTTTTACTTTTTTTCATTCCTATTATTCTCAACTTGAACACTACTATTAGTCAGCTACCAATCCGCTATAGATCAATACCCTTTTGCGCTTGAATACCTGCACGATAAGCATGCTTCTCATCCCTAATTTCAGAGACAGTATCTGCTAACTCCCGCAAAGCAGGCGAAGCAGCCCGTCCGGTCACTACGACATGCTGCATAGATGGACGAGCGTTAATCGCATCCAACACAACCTGACTTTCCAAATAAGCATAATTTAGCAGGTAGGTTAGCTCATCCAGAATAACCAAATCATAGCGCCCGTCTTCTAACATCCTTTGTGCTACTGACCAAGCTTTTACAGCAGTCGCAATATCCTGTGCACGATCTTGAGTATCCCAAGTAAAGCCATCCCCTAATACATGCCACTCCATATTGGGATGAATGCTAAAAAAAGCTTCTTCACCTGTATCTGTGCGGCTTTTGATAAACTGCACAACACCCACTCGCATCCCATGCCCCAAAGCACGTGCCGCCATACCAAATGCAGAGCTTGATTTCCCCTTACCGTTCCCCGTCAGCACCAACAGTAGTCCCTTGTCTTGATTAGCTTTAGCAATAGACTCATCAATAACTGCTTTTTTGCGCTGCATGCGCTGTTTGTGTAAACGGTCTTTTTCTATATCCCTGTCTGACATTTGCATCTCCTCACTTTGATCACCTTAAGTTTAAAACAGTTGTTTTAAACTTTTGCAGAAAAGACAAAAAGTTGCAATAATGCTACTATGTATTAAGCTAAAGTTAATCATAGCTTATTCGTCATTTGCGAATAACTTTAAGTGTTCTATTAGTTATTTCCCTGTGTTATAAAAAGCACGACTCAATAGATCCTGATTATTTGCTAATAAAATCAATTATTGACATGCTGATCGGCATAATAAATAACCCCACCACAGTAGGCAAGTGCTAGTGCCTACTTAAGGAGCACTGATGGCATTCGGAAAAACAGGTATTGATTGGCACTCAACATTGGCTGCCGTTTGGCGTACTAACCGCCATTTCTTAAAACCGGTGACTCAAGTGGATTTGGTCGACCCGGATTCACTTTTAGGTATTGATGAGCAAAAAGCACTTTTATACCGTAATACCGAAAATTTCCTGCGCGGGAAACCTGCCAGTCATGCTCTACTGTGGGGTGCTCAAGGTGTTGGCAAGTCATCGCTCATCAAAACATTGATTACCCGTTATCATACTTATGGTTTGCGCCTCGTCCAAATTCCTCGGGAAGACTTGAATATATTGTTGGATTTGATGGACGAAGTTCAGGATTACAGCCAACACTTTATTATTTATTGCGACGATATTGGCTTCAAACAAAGTGAATGCGGATACCACGTTTTAAAAAGCGCGCTCGAAGGTACTTTAGAAAAGTTACCCAAGAACGTCCTTATTTATGCCACTTCTAATCGCCAAGACCTAATTCCAGAAAGCATGGCTGATAATGTCAACGTTAGTGAGGCCATGCCCCCAATGCAACCTAGAACCAGTAACTTTAGTGAGTGTCAGTTACTGGTCGATCGTTTCGGGCTTTCGCTCGCATTCAATCCTATGGAAAGGGAGACCTACCTGGCCATCGTTGATCGTCTTTTTCAAGGCAAAAACATTGACAGGAAGATGCTTCATGAAGAAGCAATGCACTTCGCGGCCAAGCGAAGTGGTCACAGTGGCCGCACAGCGCGTCACTTTTTCAATCACTATCAAATGTATTTGTAAGAAAATGATGAAAACCCCAATCGTGCGCTTACTGGTAACGGCGCTATTAGTTACCACGCTCAGCGGCATTGCTGAAGTTCACTCAGCAGTACCTGCCGCCGCACCACTTCGATATAACTCAGGCGTCAGTAGTGCACCTACCGTTGCTGCAGAACCCAACCGTGCCCCACGGATGACTCAGCGTGATATAGACGAACGTCTTTGGCTGGCGGCGCTGTCTGGCAATATGCACGTATTAAGAGACATGATCAGTCAAGGCGGTAATCCCAGAACAGCAACACCTCACCGCGAAACAGCGCTGCATGCTGCGGCTGCACGTGGTCATTTACAAGCGGTCATCTATTTGATAAAAAATGGTGCCAATATACACGCACGCACCTCCAATGGTTGGACTCCATTACATCATGCTGCTCGTTTTGGACATGCCCATGTAGCTAATTATTTGCTAAGAGCGGGGGCAAATCCAAATCACCCTACCACGGATCGGGCTAGAAAAACACCGATTGATATAGCTCTGGATCGTAATGATATGCGTATGGCAAGACTCCTCGGATATTGACACAGATAACCAAGCACCACAAACTAGCCCATGTTAAATTAAACCTTCAGCAATAGGCAGGTGAAAATGAAAAAATTAACAGCGGCGCTAATCATCGCCAGTGCAGGTGTCTTATTAGGCTCCTGTACCCAAGAAACCCAAAATCAAATTGGTCGTGCCATTAATAACTGGACAGGTACTAATGGTATATTAGAAATATATGCGGGTGATAAGCTCGCCAAACGCTTTGTAAAAATCGACAAGCTCAGTACAGCCAGTGGTACGCAAAACGGCGTTGAGCGACCCTACCGTTATGGTTACGGTTATCTGGATGCTAATTTAAATGGTCAAGCAGATGCGGATGAATCCAGAGTTTATTTTGAATTTAGTGATTACTCGACCTCATATATTTTCTATGAAGCTCCTAAAAATATGCCCAAATAATCAAAATCATATTGGCAGCTAATTGACAACTAGCTGATAAAAAAGTAGTTGAGAAGCATGTTATCCTGATTGGTCGGGCTTTTTGCGAGCACGTGGGTGTGCCTTGTCATAGGCTTTAGCTAAATGCTGAAAGTCAAGGTGAGTATAAATCTGGGTGGTGCCTATATCGGTATGACCCAGAAGTTCTTGTACCGCTCGTAAATCCCCTGAGGACTCCAATATATGCGTTGCAAAACAATGACGCAGTTTATGCGGGTGCAATTTATAAGGTGAGGCTTGTTTTTCTTGCCAACGCTTTAAACGTACTTGCACCGTGCGTGGTGTCAAACGCCGACGTTGTTGGCTCAAGAATACGGCTTGCTCCCTAGGTTCGCAAAAAGCTTCACGCATCACCAGCCACTGTTGTAATGCTGCAATAGCTATCCGCCCCACCGGTAAGTCACGCTCTTTGCCACCTTTACCTCTGACTCGCAACAAACCTTGCTGCAAATCTAAATCCCCCAGATTCAACCCCACTAATTCAGCCAAGCGTAATCCTGATGAATAAAATAACTCCATCATGGCAAGATCACGCATTTCCAGAACATTTTCTGGCTTAGCATCAAGCAAGTGCGTCATTTGTTCAACAGTCAACACTTCGGGTAAATGGCGTGGAGTACGCGGCACATTAACACTAGCAACCGGATTGACACCGATATGGTCTTCCCGCACGAGATAATAATAGAAGCGACGAAGAGAAGAAAGTTTACGCTGTAGCGTGCGCGGACTTGCACCTTGTCGAAATAAGAAACTTGACCATTGGCGTACTTGAGGCTCTCTGACAGCCATCATCTCAAGCGCTGGAAAGTGCTCAGTCAACCACGCAACAAACTCCAGCAAATCACACCGATAGGCTGCTATTGTAGTGGGCGAGTAACGCTTCTCACTTTGCAGGTAGTTATTGTACGCTACAAACAGAGGATGATTCGTACCGAACTCAAGTGCCACTGGACTCTATGGAGCGAATAGTACTGTCCAGATGTAAAGACAAAGCACGTGATACCAATGCCCCCATCTGATTAATAAATAAAGTGCCCATGCCCGGATGAAAACGCCCCTCTTGTTCACTCCCTAAGGCCAATACGCCAATCTCGCGCGCTTCAAACAAAGGCACTAATACAGCGGATTTAATTGAACTACTATCTTCACCAAACAAAAAGACTTGTTGCTTAGGCCTTAAACGCCCACACACAGGCTGACGCCGCTGAAACAAGGCAGACATCTGTTGCAACATGCGATCGTCAGGATCAATAAAATGCAAACTATTATCCCGCGAATGACCACGCCCCACCAAGCGTAACACCACACTATCCGCATCAAACTCAGCCAGCATCAAATTGCGACAGGTTGCCACAACATCATCCAAGTTTTCACAGCTCATTAACTCTATGGCTAGGTGATGCAAACTGCTGACAACACGCTCATTCTCCCGCGCGGCTCGTAGCATATCGTCCATCTGGCGAGTCATTTGGAATTGCTGATCACGCTGCCGTTGTACTAGACGCTCTAATAAAGAAAGCGCCGCACCAGTATGTGGATGAGGAATAGATAAACGATCCAATAAATATTCGTGTTTAGTAAAAAAGTCCACGTGCTGGCTTAAATAATCAGCAACTTGATCAGCATTAATGGCCAATGCCTCTGTTTGTTCACTCATAGCGTCACAATACCCGAATAAACTGTTTCTGTAGAGCCCGTCATAAAAACGGCTTCACCCTCGCCTTGCCAACGAATATGCAAGGAACCGCCTGGCAAGTCCACTGTCACTGCCGAATCCAATAAACCCTGTAAGTAACCGGCAACAACTGCCGCACAAGCGCCCGTACCACAAGCCAAGGTTTCACCCACCCCCCGCTCAAATACGCGCAAACGAATATGTTCCCGATTCACAAGCTGCATAAAACCAATATTTGCCCTGCGTGGAAAAATGGGATGACTTTCCAATAACTTCCCCCACTGCTTCACTGGGGCTGTATTTATATCGTCGATCAGTATCACTGCATGAGGGTTACCCATAGAAACTGCTGCAAAACTGACAGGCTGATCATTAATCATCGCAGTATAAAGGGTTTGGCGCTGCTCAGAAACAATAGGAATGTCAGCAGGCTCTAATTTTGGCACACCCATATCGACTGTGACCTGAGCTTCTGCCTGCAAGGTCAAAACAATCCGCCCACTGGCTGTCATCACCGGAATGGTTGTTTTATCTGTTAGCCCTTGTTCTACCACAAAACGGGCAAAACAGCGTGCACCATTACCACAATGCTCAACTTCGTCACCATCTGCATTAAAAATACGATAACGAAATTCCGCATCATCGCCCTCATAAGCTTCTACCAATAGCAATTGATCAAAGCCAATACCAAAATGCCGATGCGCTAAACGACGAATTTGTTCACGCTCCAAATGAACAGCCTGCCGAATGCCATCCAACACGACAAAATCATTACCTAAGCCATGCATTTTGGTAAACTTTAATGTGTTTGAAGCCATTGCGTCACCTTGAATGGATATTTGCCAAATCACACACTATGGCGAAACTATCGCTTTGATGCTATGTTAGCATTTTATGATGCACTGTATCGTCACATAATTAATGTCAACTGAAATCAGGAGAGGAAAATGACCGATTTCAATTCAGAACTGGATGCACGTGGTTTAAATTGTCCATTACCTATTTTGCGTACTAAAAAATCCATGAGCAGTATGGCTGCTGGTGAAATACTCAAAGTAGTGGCAACCGATCCAGGTTCCATCAAGGATATGGAGGCTTACGCCAAACAAACCGGTCATGACATTATTGATAGAACCGAAAGCGACGGCGAATTCACATTCTATATCAAGAAAAATTAAAACGATACTGCTGTAACTCCCTATAAAAGGTGCTTCCGAACGAGCGCCTTTTATAGTTTAATCTGCTTTAATTTCTTTAATGCTTATTCAACAGACTCTATTTGACTGACAAACTGTCTCAGTTGTGCCAAGAGAACTGTCGCATAAGCCCCCGCAGGTAAATTGAAACTTAGCCGCAAACTATTTTCACTCACTTATTGCCATTGCAAATCTTTAAATGCTCACCCGCAGTGCGTGTCTAGTTTACCGCGCTCCACAAAGCATCTGTAGAATGTCTGCCCAAACTTTATCTAGGCGCTTGGCTGATACGGGTTTGGCAGTACCTAACTTTTGGGCAAATAAAGAAACACGAAACTCTTCCACCATCCAACGATATTCACATAAAGCTGTCAGATCTTGAGCAGGCTGAGAAGATTGCTGGTAGCTGTTTAATTTATCTTTGTACCTGTCCCAATACGGCTGCACTTGCACCCGCAAAGCACGATCTTTGCTGGGTGCTTCTTGTAGCTTTTCCAAGCGATGCTGAATAGCTTTTAAATAGCGAGTTAAGTGGCGTAAGGTTTCAGATTCCATGGCATCCAAAAAGCCAGGGTAAATCAAATGTGCTAATTGATCATTAATGTCGTTCAATGCTTCTAGCCAAGTCGGATTGATTTTGCCTTTTAACTGTTTGCGTATCACTTGATAAGTTTCCAAGGCGGGCGTCAGTAAGCGGGCTAGTTCTTGAGCCTGGGGAAAGATTTGTTGACGCACCTGAACCAATGCTTGTTCAAAAATCACTTGTTTACGGTTGTCTAAATAGTCATAAAAAGCTTGGCGAAAAGCATAACGTATCATGCTTTGTTTTAGCTCATCACATTTACCAGTGGCTGCATAATTTAAGCAGAGCTTTTGCATGCCTGTTATTTGTTTGGGTAGGTCACGTACGTCAGCAGGTAAGGCTAATAGGAATAAGCGCAAAACACCTAAACGGTGAGTAGCCACAGCTTCTGCTTCATTATCAAATAACTTAATATCGACCGTTTGGCCACGATCTACCAAAGCAGGCCACGCATGTAGTTTCATACCTCCCATGACTAATTGATGGGTGGCGGGTAAGTCACCAAAATCCCAAGTTTTTAAGCCTTGTCTTTCTATAACACTCACAGGTTGGCGCACGAATTCTTGTTTCGCCTGCTGGCCAATTTGACCACGTAAAGCCAGCAGATTACGCCCGGCCTTCACCACCACACCGTTATCATCCATGACTTCAAAGCGCATTTGTAAGTGCTCAGGTAAATCAATGTGTTGCCATAGCTCTGCATCGACTGTTGTACCACTCATACGTCGTAATTGCTTACCTAAAGCTTCAGTCAATGGCACAATTTCACTGGGCTCTATGGCTTCCAAACAAGCACGTGCATAATCCGGTGCAGGCACAAATTGTTTACGTACTTGCTTGGGCAAACCTCGAATCAAAGCGGTCAGCTTTTCTTCCAGCATACCTGGAACTAAATACTCAAAGCCTATGGGGGAAACTTGGTTTAACGCTAGTAAAGGAATTTGGACAGTAACACCGTCCTCTGCGGTATTTGGCTCAAAGTGATAGTGCAGCGGCAAGCACATGCCTTGTACACTTAAGTGATCAGGATATTGGTTACTACGCTCCAAACCAGCATCCCGCTGCATGAGATACTCACGCGTGAGATACAGGAGTTTGGGTTGTTTGGCCTCGGCTTTTTTGCGCCACTTTTCAAAGGAGTGACCATTAACGACTTGTGCTGGAATCAATGGCTCAAAAAAATCATACAATAATTGCTCATCAGCCAGAATATCGCGGCGGCGACCTTTGGCTTCCAAAGCTTCTATCGCTACAATTAATGCTGCATTGTGCTGGAAGAAAGGCGCATTACTTTTATATTCGCCATACACTAAAGCATGCCGAATGAACAGCTCACGGCTTAGCAGCGGGTCAATACGACCATAACTTACCTTGCGGCGTGGCGTAATGGTAATGCTATATAAAGACGTACGTTCAAAGGCAGCCACATTAGCAGAGCGCTCTTCCCAATGTGGCTCGCTGTAATGGCGTTTGAGTAAGTGTTGGCCGAATTCTTCCACCCATTCAGGCTGAATTTTGGCAACGGTGCGAGCATACAATTTAGTCGTTTCTACCAGCTCAGCCGCCATCACCCAATGAGGTGGTTTTTTAAACTGGCTAGAGCCTGGAAAAATCATGAATTTACGCCCATTAGCACCTTGAAATGCTTTATTTTCTTCCTTAACGCCAACATTGCCTAATAAGCCTGCAAGTAAGCTGCGGTGAATACCCGCATACTCAGCGGCTTGCTCATTTTCTTTGAGATGACTTTCCAATAAAGTGCTGCGAATTTGCTTATGTATATCATGCCATTCTTGTAGGCGTATCCAGGACAGGAATTCTTTTTTACATAATTTGCGAAACTGACTTTTAGATAAAGCTTTGCGCTGTGCGTGGAAATAGTCCCACAGTTTTAGCAAGCTGAGAAAATCAGAATCCTCCGCTTTAAAGCGTGCATGCTTTTCATCGGCTTGTTGTTGCTTGTCCATTGGACGTTCGCGCGGGTCTTGAATGGCTAAGGCCGCTGCAATCACTAATACTTCTTTTAAAGCACCCTCGCGCTCGGCAGTGAGCAACATCTTTCCCAAACGTGGATCAACTGGCAGTTTAGCCAAAGTACGTCCAATGGGGCGCAACTCAAAATCAGCGTCAACTGCACCTACTTCAAATAGTAATTTATAGCCGTCACGAATTAAGCGTGTGTCTGGTGCTTCCACGAAGGGAAATTTTTCAATATCGCCCAATTGCATGGTTTCCATTTGCAGAATAACCGACGCTAAATTGGTGCGTAGAATTTCTGGCTCGGTAAATGCGGGACGGCTTTGATAATCTTCTTCACTATACAGGCGAATTGCAATACCCGAAGAAACACGCCCACAACGCCCAGAACGCTGATTTGCAGAAGCTTGCGAAATCTTTTCAATCGGTAAACGTTGTACGCCCGCGCGCCAAGAGTAGCGTGAAATACGTGCTAATCCAGTATCCACCACATACTTGATCCCGGGCACAGTTAGCGAGGTTTCTGCTACATTAGTGGCTAAAACAACGCGGCGGCGTCCGTGTGGCTCAAATATACGGTGTTGCTCTTCAGCGGATAAACGTGCATATAAGGGTAAGATTTCTGTAGAAGGGGGATGATGTTTACGTAAAGCTTCAGCCGCTTCACGTATCTCATGCTCACCGGGCAGAAATACTAAAATGTCGCCACGACCTTCGAGGCTTAATTCATCCACCGCATCCAAAATGGCATCGGTTAAATCGCGCTCATCTTCGCCCTCAATATCGACTAAAGGACGGTAGCGCACTTCAACTGGATAGGTGCGCCCAGAGACTTCAATAATTGGAGCTTGATTAAAGTGTTCGGAAAAACGCTCAGGATCAATGGTTGCTGAGGTAATAATCAGTTTGAGATCAGGGCGCTTAGGCAACAGCCACTTCAGATAGCCTAGGAGAAAGTCAATATTCAGGCTGCGCTCATGTGCCTCATCAATGATTAAAGTGTCGTAGTCATTTAAATAACGATCTTGCTGAATTTCCGCCAGTAAAATGCCATCGGTCATTAGCTTGATATAACTACTAGGCTGCGTTTTATCACTAAAGCGTACTTTAAAACCTACTTGTTGCCCTAATGGTGTTTTTAACTCTTGCGCAATACGCGCTGCTACGCTGCGTGCTGCAATACGCCGTGGTTGGGTATGCCCAATCAGGCCATCCACACCCCGCCCTGCCTCTAGGCACATTTTAGGTAACTGGGTCGTTTTACCTGAACCCGTTTCGCCGCAAATAACAACAACTTGATGTGCCTTAATGGCTTTGATAATTGCATCGCGGCTCTGTGCAACTGGCAAATCATCCGGGTAATCCGCCTGTGGCAGATTTTGCTGCCGCTGTTCACGCCGTTGCGTTGCTGCCTTAACCTTATCCAGCCATTGCTTAAGACCTTGTTCACTTGGCTTGCGCTCAAGCTGGCGTAATTCACGACGCAGGCGAAAACGCTCCGCCCCCATCACAGTGGCAAGTTGCTGGTAGTAAGGTTTGAAAGTAGCCGTTCGTGTTCGTAGTTTGTTTGTGCTCAAAACAATCGTATAACTGAAAAAAACAAGGGCTCAACATTATAGCGTATTTCATCGAGCATGCTGTCAAACGGCTATTTTAACAACTCTTTTTTCCAAACTATTCACTTTAATCAAGTCAGTTTCTGTTGCTAACAGTTTTTCGCCGAATACACAGCATTGAGGATGAATTCCACCACACGGCTCTTGGGCAATCTGATTACGTCCATTGTGCTTAGCCTGATACAGGGCATTATCAGCAGCACGCAATAACATCGCAGGGAAAACAACGCCCCCCTCCGAATCAATCTCTCCGTCTAAGCCATCACGAATAACACTGGGAATACAACAAGATACGCCAATACTAACCGTTACAACGCCGCCATTACCCGCATGGGCTAATTGTCTTTTTTCAACAGCACAACGCAGTTGTTCAGCAACTTTTAAAGCATCATTCAAGCTTGTATTAGGCAGCAATACAACAAATTCTTCACCGCCATAACGAGCCACTATGTCTGAAGCTCTTTGCGCCACCGAGCGCAAGCAACTCGCAATCACTTGCAGGCATTTATCGCCTGCATGATGCCCATGCTGATCGTTAAACAGTTTGAATTGATCAACGTCAATCATAAGCAAAGCAATAGGATGACCGTCACGCGCTGCCCGCCGCCATTCAAGCTTAAACATTTGCTCAAAATAACGGCGATTCGCCAATTGGGTTACTGGATCAGTATTCATTTGCTCCATCATGCGTAACTGTGAAACCTGCATAGCATCCAGCATCAAAAAAACGATGTGCATACTCAAAATTACACCTGCACCCAAGAGCAGCACGCCAACCCCCAATAACTGTACAGCAATCTGTGTTTGAACCACCAACATAAACGCCAAGGGAAGCAGTAATAGTGCAATTTGCAGATATGCTAACCAACGCGATAACACTAACACAGGGCTATTAATAACAGCCATAATCAGCAAGATTACTAAATGCAAGGCTAGGGTATAGACATCGGCACTGTACAAAAGTACGCTTGAACATCCCCAAATCCCGCTCAAGATGATGCCTATTATTAAATAACGTCTGGCAAATAGATGTAGACTCTCACGCGAGCTCAATGCCTCCAGCTTGATATGGCCAGCGTCCAACCACCGCAGCACACCGACCGCCAATACACCGATATACCAAAGCGCTAATACAGTACGATTAATCACCGGACTAAACCAAAGCAATCCACATAGTAGTGTAGCTGCCAGTAAACTAGCCCAGAAATAAGCCACATTAAAACGCAGCAGCAAAGAAAGCTGTTCTTGTATGATAGTGATAGATAATTTTTCGAAGTGGTATGCGTAAAGCTTGTTCTTGTTCATATGCCTCACCCCAACTTCGGCCATACTTGGTTAATTCGAAATAACTGGCAGAAGCCATTGGTTTAAATAATAGCGCTTATCTATCTTACACTTTATAGCAAACAGAATGCTGAACCGCTCTTAGATAACAATTGACTCTAATTAGCAAGAACGATTATCCGTAAGACCACCGCACGCTTTGCACAGTCTCTGCAAAATATTACGACCTATTTTCCATAACTCAGTCGCGCAACCTGCAAAACCGTTCATCACACTTAAGCATACGAAAAACAAAATAGGATATAAACGCTATGCACTATTCCAGTTTCGGCATAAAACTCATCATTATTAGCTTACTAATCATTGGCTTACTAGTTCCACAAATTTCACTTATGGGTTTGATCAGCGAGCGTGCTAGTTGGCGCAATGAGGCTTATCACAGTATCGGCCAAAGCTGGCCGGGGCAACAAACGCTAGCAGGGCCTGTCCTTATTATTCCCTACAGTTTGACCTATGACAGCAAAGAAAAAATTCGTGAGAAAGATGGTACAGAACGTATTATTACCAAATCTATACACCAAGATGATACCTTTTTTCTCATTCCTAAAAAGCTGACGATTAAAAGTAAGCTTGATAGCAGTCTACGTTATCGAGGTATTTATGAAGTTCCCGTGTATGGCAATCAACTGCAAATCAACGGCCTCTTTGATACACAGCCCTTGTTGGACTTGATCAAATTACATAAAAACAAGGAATTTCGTATGGAAACGCCACTGTTGTCAGTACTGGTCAGTGACCAACGAGGTATAGCCTCACCACCTAGCTTGAAATGGGATAATCGCAACTTAGCTTTTAAACCTGGTAGTCAATTACCCAATGCCAGTGCCGGTATGCATACCTATCTACCCGAGTTACGTGCTGATACGGTGCAACAATTTTCCTTTGCGTTTGACTTGCAATTGCGTGGTATGAGTGCCATGAATTTTGCCTTATTGTCTGAAAATAGCAAAGTCAGTTTATTTGCAGACTGGGCTCATCCAAAGTTTACAGGCGAATTACTGCCTGAGTCTCGTGATATTAATCAGCAAGGCTTCTCAGCAGAATGGCTGGCTTCTTCTTTTTCCTATAATGTCAGCGATTCGCTTGAAGGTTGCCGCCAAGGGCAATGCGCTAGCTTGCTTAATCGTGCGGTGGGCTTTGAATTATTGCAGCCCGTCGATGTTTACCACCAATCAGAGCGCAGTGTAAAATACGCTATCCTGTTTGTCTTGCTGACTTTCGTGGTTATGGTGCTATTTGAGCTGCTCAAAGGCTTGCGTATCCATCCTGTGCAATATGCCTTGGTCGGTATCGGCTTGACCGTTTTTTATCTATTACTGATTTCACTTTCAGAGCATATCAGCTTTGTTTGGGCTTATAGTTTAGCCGCTTTAGCCATTTCTACCCTACTAGCCAGCTACTTTGGTGCAATACTCAAAAGTCGTACATTGGGATTAATGCTGGGTGGAGGATTGCTACTATTATACAGCCTGCTGTATTTCATACTCCAAGCCGAAGACAAAGCACTTTTAATGGGAAGTCTATTGATTTTCGCCTTACTAGCAGCTCTGATGTTATCCACGCGCCATTTGGATTGGTATGCCTTGACCAATAAACTATCTCCTACTTTACCCAACAAATAACTGCTTAAGCTCAGGCGGTGCTCAGCCGCCTGACAAGCCATTTCTAAACCTTATTTGCCCTCATCAAGCACTCCACTATTCACCAGTAGCAATCATGAGCTAAGCTTGTGGTCTTTAGTAGGCCGTAATGACATTAATTCGAATAGGCATTTGCTTGCCATTAGACAAGAGCAAGCGCCCCTCAACAGGATTACGCTGATCATCTAGGAAAAGATTGCGCGCTATTACTTGATGCCCTTCATAAAAAACGGGTTTTAGCTGACCCGCCACATCAATAGCAATAACCGGCTCTGGATAATCGCCCGCCTCTCCTAACAGTACCAAATCTCGCTTGGGAAAAGGATTGTGCGGGTCTAGCGTTCTGGGCATACGATCAGCGATGCCACGTACTTCACGCAAATTAGGCGCTTCATCCTCAGACAATGAAGGCTCTTGATCTGCTGAATGCAAAGATTGAAAACGTGACTTAGACTGCTTTTGTTCATCGACAGCTTCACGCCCCAGAATCTGGCTGATCATTTGACTGACCATACCTACAATTTGCTTATATAAAGACTTATTGGGAATAAGATTCTGTCTCAACAATAAGTCACGTTTTTGATGGCGTTTATTAATCGGCATCCCCACAGACAACTCGCTCGCAGCCAATGAAGATGCACGCGATGTCTGAGCCCGATTGATTTGTCGTGAAGTCCACATATGGTCTTTCCTTTTACCCCAAGTTTATCAAGCCCTTCACCGTGATTAGGCTCTATCATCTTGGATTTGCTTTAACTTATAGAGTTCAGTCAAGACAACTGCAAAACTATTGCCGATAAACCCTACAAAACGCTTAAATCATTAAGGCTAGCCTAGCGAACTATAATAGGATGAACCATATGAAAGCAGCATAACAGGCCAGCAACAAGCATTGTTGCCAGCCTATTATTATGGGGGGGGGTAATTAGAAATTATACTGGATACTGGCTGAGTATACATCAACATCCGTATCTAAGGTGCGAGCACCATTTTGTCGTAACAAGGCATTGCCATTGCCTACATTATAGTAACGATCCCAACCAACTCGGGCTGATACATTACGCCCTAGAGGCATTTCAACACCCGCCCCTAAGGTGGCATCAGTGCCACGGCCATCCGTTGAACTCACTGTGTTGTGGCCGCTAGTCACATTAACCTCACTATCCCAACGATACACACCTGCACGGCCATAACCCATAACGCCTCCCATAGGAACATTGCCAACCATGGATACACTGACACCTTTGGTATCCTGTTTACCATGCAAATCCCCACCAACCATGCGACTTCGCACATTGGCAGTGCGTCCTAGATCAACATAACCAGCTTCCAGCGCAACCCTTGGCGTCAAACGATAACCACCGTAAACTTGCCAAGCTTTATCCTTATCATCGACAGTGCAATTGGACGCCACAGTATTACACACATTAGGGTTGCTTAGATTGTTACGTTCAACACCTGTTTTGGTAGCACCTGCACCTGCACCCATATATAAAGGTCCTGATGAGTGCCCATAACCACCTGCTTGAGCGGCACTTCCTATTAGAAATAGAAAGCCCAAACTCCATTGAAAAACATGTTTCATGTTCAATTCCTCCATGAACAACATTCCACAATTACTACTAATTATTTAGTAAAGAACGGGACACTATGCCATCCCATTTTTCTTAATGATTGATTTTCGATCTATTTAACCGATAGTTAAATTACTCAAGATATAACTGACATTATCGTCACTAGTCTCACGATCATATCCTAAGAAAATAAACTCAGGAAAACCCAAACGGGGATGATAAATAATATCTGCCCGCTCATTTCGCAGCGAAGCATTGCGTGCTAAATCAAATATTTGTTCTATCGTGAGCGCATTACTACCACCACTGCTTACTCGGCCATTATTAACCGTCACTGGCGTTGTAGTAGAACCCTGTGCATTGCGCTGGATCAGGGAAAAAGCATAAGTGTTAGCGCTATTTTGCTGCCATTTAGTGCGATTCTGCTCCAAAATTTGCAATGAAGACAAAGTGCTTATATCCCCACCGCTCGCTTCTGCACTATCACAGCTTGCGGTAACTGTTTGCTCAGTAGTTTCTGTTTGTTGTTGACCCTTTTGTGAGTCATCCTGATAGTTATTGCCACAAATTTTCTGGCGCAACAAATTCAACAAATTTTGAACATGCTCTAGCAATTCTTCACTAGCGCTATTGGCTTCACAATCACCAAAAAAGCTTTTAATGTCCTCATCACTCAGGCCATTCATAGAATCGGCAAAGGCATCACTGGCAGACGAGGTCGCCTGACTCATTGCGCTGGAATTAACATTAGTTTGTGCTTTGCCACCTGCTTGTTGTTGTGCCAGTGAAGAGTGTGTGTGTTGTGGGGTAGGTGCAAATGCAATAGAGGGCATTACTTGTTCTCCTTGTAATAAAGCCTAAGCCAATCAATCTGTAGTAGTACGACACTTAGGTTTTGAGCCAGTTAAAATCTTTAATGGTATAGGCCATTTCTTCATCAGCCACTAGCGTGCTTTGATCAATAAACACCGAACTTGGAAAACCATATTGAGCATCGTAAGTCACCTGTACTTGCTCAGCATCACTTTCATAAGCATCTTGTAATTGCTCAAATCGTTCATTGATGGTCAATAGACTATCAACAATGTAATTGGGTACTGCTTCGCCTGTATCCGCATAATGGGCACTTTTAATACGCCCATTCTGCTCATTAATGTTCATAGGGCGCGTGTAATCGTTAGGACAGAAACAACTTTGCTGTAAAGTGTATTCCAAGGGACTATTGTTAACATTTGCCAAGCTGTTCCACTTATTTTGGTTTTGGGTAAACGCTTCTGGTAGAGAAAATTGCTGATTAAAAATACTAATATCTCGCTCATTCAGAGTACGCCTGAACAGTTCATCGCCATGAATACCACCACTCACTACCAAAGTATCCCCAACACTGACTTCACCATCGCCATCGGCATCCAATACGCTGATGGCAATAGGAGCTGTTTTATTAAAACCTGCAAGCCGCTTTAACTCATTGAATTGTGCTTGAGAAAGATGAATAGGTTTGGGCTTGTCCGCTTCAGATTTGTGCAACAAACTGATTAATTGCTGAATCAGATTGATGATGCCTTGAGTAATGCGAGAATCAAAGCTCGGACGATTCACATACGCAGGCTGTGCCTTGCCTCTAGCAACATGCAATTGCTGTTGTAGCTCCATATTTCGGGCATGTGCAGATGTCAGGCTACTTAGCTGCTGACTGGGTAAGTCATTATGAATCATGATAAAAATTCCCTTGATATCGCTACATCTTTTTCCTGAAGCCTATTATACAAAACAGAATGCCCTGCCCAATTAAGTAATGGATAGTGGTTTCAGGATGAGAGTGTTTTTTTTCATGATAAAACACCTCATCCCTAGGCTTAATTTCAGTATTGCAAACCTTAAGCAAGCTGGCCTTAAATTTTCATATCACTGATTCTATAGGACATTTCCTCATCAGCTATCATAGAGCTTTGGTCAATGTATACAGACGAGGGATAACCGTAATCAGGATCATAACTCACATCGATTCGCTCGGCATTGCTTTGATAAGCATTATACAAACGGTCGAAAATATCACTGACACTGGCTAAATTTTTCCGAATATTTTCGGGTACAGCCTCACCTGTATCAGCATAGTTGGCCGCTATAATTTCGCCATTCTGCTCAGTCACATTCATAGGGCGCACGACATCATAAAGACAAAAACAACTTTGCTGGCGAGTATACTCAATCTGTCCATCCGAATTTTGTAAGGCAGCTTCCCATTTGGTTCGGTTATCTGTAAATGCTTGTGGCAAAGCCTCCGCTTGATTAATAGCTTGTGCATCACTTTCACTCAAAGTGCGTTGCGTCAGTACACCGCCAGTAATCCCTCCATTAACAATTGCAGTATCGCCCGCACTGACTTCGCCATCACCATTATTGTCTAATACACTCACTGTAAAAGGTGCACTAGGATTAATTCCCAATAGGCTTTTCAGCTTACTTTCTTGTGCTTCAGATAAGTTTAATCTAGGTGGATCTTTGGGTTGGTTTACCTGTAGTAATGCAGATAATAATTGCAAGATAATTTGAAACAAATTTTGAAAAAGGTATGAATTTAAGCGCGGAAATAGGTTTGTAGCAAACTGCCCCATATTAGCACTTGTTTGACTACCCTCAGCAGACTGTGTACTAACAGTCTGCCTAGAAATAGTGCCAGGCGAAGGGGAAATTCCTATATTATTTTGCATCATAATATTCCTCATGTCTGTTAGTCTGTAGCCATCCAAAGCTACGCTTTAAAACAAACCGTACCTGTTCACAATTAGCCAATTGATTCAGGACAAAGCTTAAACTTTAACGGATAAAGCTATACTCCAGATAGAAGAAAACAGGGTACTATTTAAAGACGTGTTAAAGACGTGCCAACCGCTACCAGCCATAACCCTCAGGTGACCATGACAAATTCCATTGCTTTTTTACTGCCTCTCAGCCCTCAGGTAGTCCACGATGCCAGTCGTACTTTATTGGACAGTCTGACTCTTAAGCTTTCACCGCCAACGGCGAGTCATACCATTGAACTGGAAGCTCACTATGCTTTGGCAAGTAATCCTCATGCTCATGAAGTCAAGCTACTTGTTAAAAACATTCCAGCGGATCGCTTATTGATTTTAGAAAGTGATACGGGAGCTATTTTAATTAGTCGAGCCCAGCAATTACGCTCAGACATTGCCCGCCTTTATCCCACTTACATGGATGCGGAAGGCACGATTGATTTACGTAGTATTAGCTTGGGACACAGTGAAGACACCCATAGCACACCTTGGCACTGGTCAAGCTTGTCTGTCATCCGCATGAGTGATACTGGCAATCATTCGTTAATGCTGCACTGGCTAGATCAGCAGCTATGCAAAGCACCTGGGCTATACCACTGGCAAGGCAAGCGTCCTGATCCCCAAGACCGTCTAGAACCTAATGCAACAGAATTACAGCAGTATGCGGCTCAAGAAAAACCAGTATTACTATTGATTCATGGTTTGGGATCAAACGTACGAAGTACTTTTGGCGAGCTTGCTAAAGGTTCAACAGTAGGCAGTCTGCACGATTTAAAGCAAGTATTTGGCAATAGATTATATGCTTACGAACATGAAACTTTTTCACTCAGTCCACTTGAGAATGCACTGGCATTACTAAAACGATTACCCAAAGGCTTACACCTTAACTTGCTGGCTCATTCAAGAGGCGGTCTTATTGCTGACTTGCTATGCTTGCACGAAAGTATAGACTCTGAGCAACTTGAATTACTTCCAACGCGGGAACGCGCTCAATTACAGGAATTATTACGCCTACTAACAGCAAAACAGTTAAAAATTGAGCGTTATGTCCGTGTAGCCACACCCGCAGCCGGTACTGGTTTATTGGCCGATCATCTCAGCATCTTTTTATCCACACTGCTCACTTTACTGAATGATTTTGCACAAGGTATAGCTAGTCTCGACCAGCCTAATGATTTTGAACTTCCTGTGTTACGTCGCGCAGTGATGGAAATCAATATCCGCCAGTTGCGTGCTCAGGACATTCCTGGTTTAAATGCCATGATACCCGACGCAGCCTTGACGCGTTTTTTAGCGCAGGGCAAACGCCGTAGGGGTATTTTGATGGCGATTATTTCCGGCAATACAACACAGGATGGCAGCAGCCTATTACGGCATATGGCCATTACCTTTAGTGATTGGGTACTGTTTAATGGCCATGATAATGACTTTGTTGTAGAAACTCGCTCTATGCGCGCCGGACTGACACGCCAAAACCCTAGTCACGAATACCCATCGCGCGGTGCAACCGTTAGCCACTTTGCTTATTTTGCCCGCCCAGACAGTCGCAAAGCGATTTACCAGTGGCTAAGTCATTCAGAACCTTTACAACTCACTAAGTTTATTCCCATTCCGACAGACATTGAATTACCCAGTGCTGAAAACCGAGCCTTGGAAACCGCTTTGACCGGCAAAAAACCGAGCCTTATTCTAATTCCCGACTTCATGGGTACAAACTTGTATCAAGCAGGACAGCACATCTGGTTTAATCCCAGTCAATTAGCGCAAGGTGCTTTTGTACAGCTAGCAATGGGAAACGAAGTTGATACAGGTGAATTAGTACAATACAGCTATGGCGACTTAGTCGCTTATTTGGAAAAAGATTTTCAGGTCATATCCTTTGCTTATGATTGGCGGCAATCCTTTGCACAACATGCTGCTGATTTGCTAGACACTCTACAAGCGATATTGAATACACACTCACCCCAACATCCTATTAGTTTGCTCGCACATGGTAGTGGCGGCTTGGTGTTACGAGCCTTATTGCTGGAAGAAAAAGGCCAAGCGCTTTGGCAAAATATAGCTCAGCGCCCCCACAGTTATTGCCTCATGCTAGGCACACCCAATCATGGCATGCAATCTGCTGTTAATTTCCTATTGGGTCGAACCCCTGCTATTCGGGAATTAGCCTTGCTAGATGAGCAAAATGACTTACAAGATCTGCTCAATGTATTAGGTGATTTTCCTGGCTTATTGGAACTCATGCCACCGGCATCAGCCATTGATCTCAGCTTACAAGCCAAAGTGGAACAAAATCCCGACTTGAAAGCATTCAATAATTTCCACCTAAGCAGTTGGAAAAGCATGCGCATCCGCAATCAAGACCACTGGCTCCCACCTAATCAACATCTAGGTGCGCATCCTCAAGGCGAATTACTCAAGCAAGCTGCTAGCTTTTGGAAGGATTTATTAAAACAAGAAAAACAGGGATTACCTCAAGCTGAGCGCTTTTTGTATATCTTTGGAGAAGCAGAGCATACCCCACTAGGACTTATTCGTGATGCAGACCAACTCATACTATATGCCACCCCATCTGGCGACGGCTGGGTTAGTTGGGACTCTGGTCGTTTGCAATCGTTACCTGAACGCAATTACTGGTATATGCCCACCTCACACCCACAACTAAGTAATGATCAGCGCTACTTTTCTGCCATAGCGGAATTACTGCGCACCGGCGATACCAGACAATTATCTCGCCAATTGTTACGCACCCAACAACACAGTGCAGCAGGTATTTATCGTTACAACGTACCGCCTCCTTTGCGAACAGGTGCGGAAGAGATGACGATTTCCTTTTTTGGAGGTGTGCATAAACCCAGCGAAAAAAGAAATAATAAATATTTACTAGAAGTGTCAGTCAGGGCTATGGATTTGCGCTTTGCACGTAACCCGATTTTGTGTGGACATTACCGCTCAGATACTATTGCGGGTGCCGAGTATCAAATTGATCAGCATATTGTGCAGGGCGCATTGACCCAACGCGAGCGCATGGGTATTTATGCAGATGAAATGGGTACGAGCACCATTGTTCTCATGCCACGTAGTCGTGAAGATGTGCGTCAATGTGGTGGTAAAGGCGCCATTATTGTTGGCCTCGGTGAATGGGAGCATATTAATGCCCAAGCGATTACGGCCAGTGTACGCGATGCTGTATTAAAATACTTGCTACATGATTCGCATCACTTAAGTGCCGAACAGATGAGCCTGGATAATACACCACCTAAATTATGCCTAAATAGCTTATTGATGGGCTACAACTCCACCACACACATCTCCATACAAGCCTCTATTGATGCAGTCGTTTTAGGCGTTTGTGAAGCCAATCAACAGTACCGTTATAATCTGAGTAAAGACCAAGTGCTGCGCCAGATTACCCACCTAGAATTCATCGAAATCTACCTAGATACCGCCATCAGTGCCGCGTATGCTATTCGCAAACTTCCACAGCGCTTGGGCAAAGAATTAAACCTATTGCAGACTCGCTTGGAATTATCACAGGAATTACGCTTTCAACAAGGCATGCGTCATCGCTTGAGCGAACGCAACAGCAGCAACGGTTACTGGCCACGCCTAATGATTACAACACCACAGGACGCTAACGCCAGCCATAAAGCAGCAATACCGCCTCAATTACGTTATGTCTACCTGTCTGAACGAGCACGCGCTGAAGCTACTTTGCAACAGCACCAGCCAGGTTTAATCGACTCATTATTAGGTGAATCGATTCGCAATAGTTATTACCACGCTAATATTAGCCGCACACTATTTCAATTATTGATCCCATTAGAACTTAAATCAGCCGCACGTCAGACAGAACGCCTATTGTTAGTCGTGGACGAATATACGGCTTCATTGCCTTGGGAAATGCTGCAAGCTGATGAAGAACCACTGGTTTTGCGCATGGCTGTCGTTCGTCAATTAGTATCAACTCGTTACCGCCGCAAGATAGCTGTCAGTTTGCAAAAGTCAGCTTTTGTCTTGGGTAATCCGTCAACAGAGGGCTTTTATAAATATTTTCCAGCCCCCAAGCAATACACTCCTCCCAAAAATAAAGCACTACCTGAATTGCTAGGGGCGGGCGAAGAAGCCAACGAAGTTGCCAATATCCTGCGTAAAGCCAATTATCAAGTCAACGCCTTGTATCAAACAGGCGATAGTGCACCACTTAAAGCAACTCACATTTTCAACGAATTATTCAAACAACCTTACCGTGTGCTAATGATTGCAGCACATGGCGAATATCGCCTGTTGGCTCAAGATGGTATCGAGCGCACGGGGGTAATCTTATCTGATGGCGTGCTACTCACTGCTGCTGAAATGGGGCAAATGGAAGAAGTACCTGACTTGGTATTTCTCAACTGTTGTCATTTGGGGCAAACGGGTGAAACAGCGCCTTTGAACAATACCCCCTATAATCGTTTGGCTTACAGTCTATCCCGTGAACTGATTGAAATGGGCGTACGCTGTGTGGTCGCGGCAGGTTGGGCGGTTAATGATCAAGCTGCTACGACTTTTGCTACCAGCTTTTTTGATGCTTTTGTTACACGCGGACAAAGTTTTGGTATGGCGATTTGGGAAGCGCGTCGTACTACATGGGATCGTTATCCTGATATTAATACTTGGGGCGCTTACCAAGCTTATGGTGACCCCAATTACTTGCTACGCGCTGATGATGAGCTGACATTACCCAGCAGTCCTACGCTATGGACTCCCGTTGCACCACAAGAATTACGGACTCGCCTCGAAGCATTAGCCGTAGATATTCAATATCAAAGTAGTCAATACTACTTTGCAAAACTAGAAGAGGAAATTAGTAGCCTATTAAATCGTGTACCTCAAAATTGGACTCAAGAACCTAGCATACAATACCTGCTGGCGTGTCTTTATGGTGAAATGCTGCCAGAAGGTTTTTTACGTGCGCAAAGCGCCTGCCAAACAGCTATTGCTGAAGAAGGCCGCAATAATACCCTACCGATTCGTGCGCTGGAGTTATTGGGCAAGCTGGAAGCGCGTCAGGCGGAAATTTTGGGAGAAAAAGTTACGTCTTTGCGCCATGCGTTGCAAACGATACCGCCGGACACGGAAAAATACAAAGGTATAGAGAAACAACTGACAAGTCTGTGCGAACGGGCGAACCATTTAATCACCCAAGCCCTGAAATACCTACACAACTTACTAGATATTACCCAACACATACAGAGTATTGCACCTAGTACTGCGGAAGGTCATACACCATTAATAGTCAATACCGAGCGCTATGCTTTACTGGGGGATGTGTACCGTCATCAAGCCATGGTCGGTATGTATTGCGGCTCCTCTTGGGCAGAATTACAAAATTTATTGCAAACGGCTAGGGAAGCCTATGCTCATGCTGAGCAGCACCTGACTACAACAGATGCACCACATGCGCCTATACACCGTTTATTATTGGATTTCATTTTGGGTAAGCCAAGTGATCAAGCTTTGCCTCAAGCCAAACAAGCCTTGAAAAAAGCACGTGAGCACTTTCAGTCTTCCTATTCATTTAAAAATGCCCTGCTACTAGCACAAGCTGCGTTGGCTGTTTATTTATGGGGAGGTGATTTACACGAGGCGGTCGATCAACAAGCACACCTATCTGCTCAGGAAGCATTATTACAAATTTACCGTGAAAGCTTGCTCAGTATGAATTTTACCCCACGCAAGATCAGCGAAGCGACTCAACAACTTAAACAGCTTGAAAGCTGGCTAAAACTACGCCATGCGGCACAAGCAGCGCTAGAGCCGAATGAAAAACGGGATGAGCAATTATTAACACTACGTACTTTAGCGGATGGCTTGAAGAATGCTTGATTAATTTTCCGCAACAACGCAAAACACATTAACGGCACGTTCTACGTGTTCAAGGACACGATTTTTAATAACCGGTTTCTTGCGGCTGATCTCACGAAGCGCTTCCTCCCCACCATTTTCATACAAGCGTTTGAAACGATAAAAGCTATCACGGCTGTAACTCATCGTTTTACAAGCCTGGGAGACACTTCCTAATTGCTTAGCCAGTTCCAGCAGACCCAGTTTGGGCTTGATAATTTTCTGTTCAAGATGGGTCATTATCTAACTCTCTTGTGGTTCGTGTGCCTAACGACACAGTAATAACAAAATTGTTAGATTAACGCGATGCTCAACTATTAATAGCAAATTGTTTTACTCAACTGTAAGGGTTCCAGCTCATTCTTAATATTTGCCAGTACAGCCAAGCCATGAGCCAGCAACTTTCGGGTCAGACGATTAGTTAGACTCCACAGTGTTCTGGCTCACATTTTCTGTATATTGAAACGCTCAACCAGTTGTCCTATCGTGGTTTCCACACGTCTTCTCAATTGATTAAGGCAACTCCGCCAAGGCTTTGTTAATGGATCCCGCATATTATGACGCACCGGTGCTTCCAGTTCTATCTGCCTGAATTGCAACAACTCACCCTGAAAGGCGGCACCGAGGTAGCCTTTGTCTCCCAATAATAGCCCACCTTTAGCATTAACCATAGCTGCCACTCCCCTTGAAACGACTACAATGCTTTGCTCGCCTGAAGTGACAGACAGGTAAAGGGACCCCATCAACAAGGTG
>PDPH01000060.1 GCA_002747435.1 Pseudomonadota bacterium | reverse complement strand
GGGCTTTCACTTTCGTCGGTAAAAGATGCTCATGTGGTTGCCACAACCCCTTTTTTCAAGGCTGCTCAGATAGTTAACTGCTTAAGTTGGCGCGTATGAATTAATGCCCTATCGTTGTTGGCGAAATTAAGATTTAAATAGCCTCCACCAGCTGCATCATCAAAATCTGAAATAATCGTCCTGTACTTTAACTCCCCTGTTCGGACGTCCCAAACCTTGATTGAGGCAAGTTCTTCATCATAAAGTTGGAATAATGCAAAGAGTTGATTGTTATGGCTAAATTCAAAAGCACGCTTCGGCCCCAGAGAATAACCATAGTTATCAAACAGGCCCACACTCCCTCTTGTACCTTTATGCTCTGTCTGGGATGAGGATAGGCTGGTGAGCAGCTGAAAATTCAACCTTGGAAATGCCAAGCTAATTTCAACGTATAGTATTGTGAACAAAAGAGTTATTGCTAGTAAAATAGATTTCATCAACAAAGTCCTGAGAATAGTTTTGAGTTAAGGCCAGCTATTATTTTCCACAGCCTTTGAGTTCATCAAGGTAGACAACTTTTCCGCCATTATGCCTAAACTCTTCTACTGTCGATGAAAGTGTATTAAGCCCATCTGCATTATGAAGATGATAGGATAGCACCCCGCCCTCGTTTAAAATTTCTTTTTTTCTCTCTTTTAGAAAATCACTTGGCTCATCATTATTGAGGGTAAATGAAGGAATGTTGTGTTGATCAAACTGCTTAATTCTGAACTTGCCATCTGATCTGGTACCTCTGGCAACTTCATTGCTACCCAGTCTATGTTTGCGGCCTTCGTTATCCTACCCGTGTGACCATGCTATGACCGTTTTATCTACACCCACTTGAGGTGGATTGTCTAATTTCCCTGGAACTGTTCCATGCCAACCCAGTTTTGTATTTGGTAACTGACTCATGCTGTTTAGCACTTCGGGGTTAGCTTTAGAGTGAGGGAATAATGTAGCAGGAATGCCACTTTTTTTAAGATACTCGGTTAGTTTTGCCATCTTTTGCGGATGAGAGTCTAGATCATCAACGCTTACAACTAGCAACTTATCAGTTTCTTTAAATTTGCAATGATTACTTGCCGATGAACTAGAAACATTCATCAGCTGAGCGAACTGCATAGTTTCCCGATCCAGTTTTCTACCGTCAGATAAATTTGAGGTTTTCCCCACCAATCGTGAGTTAAAGTTTCTTGATGTACTTATTTCGGTCATTATCAGAACTCCTTTTCTGCTTACTCCTACAAGAATAGCTTGCGACTAAATGATTTTGTGGCATGGCAGACAAGTGGTTCAAGAGCCAGACTCGGTGGTATTATAAAAATAAATGCCAAAACCGCCAGAGATAACAAATGCCACCATTTCAGCCGGTAAATCAGGAGAACCGCGAGCCTGTTGCAACCGACGTGAAGAAAGGCTGGATAGCTATTTGTAAAAATCAGTTACGCAGTTAGGTTGACAGTCACCTTTGAAGAAGAAAGCGAGTAAAAGACCTCCCCGCCTAGCGGGGATTCTTGTTCTGTGTATCAAATCAAAATAACCACCAATTCCTTTGGACCATGTACACCATAAGCTAGTGTTTGTTCAATATCAGCCGATTTGGATGGGCCGGAAATCAGTAGAGCATTGGTTGGCATGCCTTGTTCTAGCCATTGTTGTTCACGCATAGCCTCGGCAAAGGTGCTATATAAACTAGCCGTTTCTAGCACGGCAATATGCACAGGAGGAACTAAGGACATCAAACGTGGTTCTTCCTGATCCGGCCAGATGATTAAAGTACCGGTTTCAGCAATGCCACCGCGAGTCGTGGTAAAACTGGCGGCTGTATTCCAAAATAAATCTGCTTGCCAGTTTTCAATAGACTGCTCATAAGCCAATAAGGACGGCAATTGTGCTGTATGCGCATACAAACGTTCACCATAGTAGGTATGAGGTGAAGCCAATAGGTTTTGTAACTGTTTGTCGTGGCAAACTTGGCTTAACACAGCCAACCAGTTGTCTTGATCGGTGCGATGAACTTCGGCACGTACTGCTTGCATACGTTCCGTAAAGCGACGAATGCGCTCTTCCAAGTCCCAGTCAAACTGGCGGTGATAGTGCTTGCGTTCAGGCAATGAATAAGCATCTGGGCGAGCTTGACGCAGGCGTTGCAAAATAGCGTGGCGGGTTTTATTCATGATCGATACCCAAATCTTTGAGGTGTTGGTGCAAGGTTTTTTCAGACAACTCGGGAGCCGTGCGTACCTTCGTCCAAGCGCCCAGCTTTTGAGGTAAGCGATCCTTGAACCTTAGGGTACTGCTTGTGCCAGTGTTATAGATCAGTGGATGACTTGCTGCCCAACTCCAACCTTTCCAAATCAAACTTTCCGTCAGTTTGCGTCGTGAGCCTGCATCGCGTGTACTGCTGCTATCCTTACGTACACTTTCATAACGCAGGCGATTAATTAAGCTAGGCAGGGGAATGCGTACCGGACAGACTTCACCGCAAGCACCGCACAAGCTGGAGGCTTGTACTAGTTCGCCGTGCGCTTTCAGGCCATCTTTTTGGGGTTCTAAAACAGTACCAATCGGCCCTGGATAGACCGTACCATAAGCATGTCCACCGATGCGCACATAAACTGGGCAATGATTAATACAAGCACCACAACGAATACAGCGCAAGGTAGCAATTAATTCCGGGTCGCTATAAATACGCGAGCGGCCATTGTCTAGGAGCACTAGGTGAACTTCTTTTGGGCCATCTTTCTCGCCAGCTTTGCGAGGGCTGCTGATCATATTGAAATAGGTCGTAATCGGCTGGCCGGTTGCTGAGCGGGTCAAAATACTCAACAGGGTAGGAATGTCGCTGAGCTTTTCTACCACTTTTTCTATACCTGTAACAGCAATATGTACCGGCGGCGCGGTCGTCGACATACGTCCATTACCTTCGTTTTCCACCAGACATAAAGTGCCTGTTTCTGCGACTGCAAAATTAACACCAGACAAACCTACTGGAGCTTTAGCAAACTTTTCTCTTAAAATAGTTCGCGCTGTTTGTGTCAATTGGTCAACATCTTCGGTATAAGGAATATTCGGAAATTTTTGTTTAAATAATTCGGCAATCTGGCGTTTGTTTTTATGAATAGCCGGCATAATAATGTGCGAGGGCATTTCGCCGTCGAGTTGGATAATAAACTCACCCAGATCTGATTCCAGACACTCAATGCCCTGCTGCTCCATGAAATGATTCAAGCCTATTTCTTCTGACACCATCGACTTGCCTTTAATCATGGTGGTCGCCTGATGACCTTGCATAATTTTGAGCACAATCTGATTGGCCTGTTCCGGGGTTTCTGCCCAATGGACTTGAATGCCATTACGGGTCAGATTGGCTTCTAGGCGTTCCAGTAAAATCGGTAAGTGAGTCAGTGAATTTGCTCGTATCGCTTGTGCCTGGGTACGTAGCCGTTCCAATTCAGCTTTATCAGGGAATTGATCTAAACGGCGGCTCATCAGTCCATCCATGGCACGGCGAAAGTTGGCGCGCACCTCGTCATTATGCAAGGCTTTATCAACGCGAATTTGAAAAGTACTGGTTAAAGTGCTGGTCATGGGGTTTGCTCCTGAGAGGGCGCATTGATCCGTTCCCACAAAAATTCGGCAATATGTTGTGTTTGTGGCCGTGTTAGCCCTTGCTGTTTAGCTTGATATGCAAAAGCACCGCCTATATTCATTAAGCAACCATACTCCTGACTGATCAGGCGTGTTGCGCCGGTTGTGCGTATCGCTGTGGTTTTGTCTTCGACCATTGCGGCTGAAATGTCGGGTTCTTTGACTGAAAATGCTCCACCAAAGCCACAGCATTCTGCTTTGTGACTTTGTTGCAATACAGTGACGTTTTGTAATTGTGCCAGCAGACTTTCAATCTTGTCAGCTACACCCATTTCGCGTCGAGCTGAGCAGGAAGTATGCACGGCGACTTCAATCGCTTCACCTAAATCGGCTAATTTTATATCCAGCACTTCTACCAGAAACTCAGTAAGCTCATACACGCGCCCAGCAATATTCAAGGCTAACTCTTCATCCACATCGTCTTTGAAGAGTTCGGGGTAGTGTACTTTCATCATCCCTGCACAAGAGCCGGACGGTATAACAATCGGGATATTTTTAGGGAACAGTTTGAGCTGGGCGCGGGCTACTTTGTGGGCTTCATCACGATAGCCTGAGTTCCAAGCAGGCTGCCCACAGCAGGTTTGGCTTTGTGGGTAGATAATGTGGATATTTTGGCTTTGCAGTAGTTGTATCGCGGATACGCCCGCTTGTGGATAAATTAGATCCAGTAAGCAAGTACCAAAAAAATAAATCGTATCGGGGCGGTCAGTTGGCATTAGGGCTTATCCTCCAATTAAGCTCAGACGGGGCAAAGAGCGGGAACGGGCTTTGCGGGCTTCCTCTGCATCAATGTCTTTAATGGATGCTTCCACAAAGCTTAGATGCTGTTGGGCAGCCTCGCGGGCTAACTCCGGCTCACCCTCTAGCACTGCCTGCATGAGTATTTGATGTTGGCATCTTAAGGGTTCGAACACTCTGGGTATAGTATAAAGTTTGTCTAGATTGTGGGAAATACTATTTTGTAAAAGTTCAAATAATCCGTGCATCACATGCAATAACACTAAATTATGTGACGCATCAACAATCGCTAGGTGGAAAGTTGCATCAGCGCGTGCTTCTTCCATAGGATCGCTAGCATCAGCATTGTGTAATGCAATCATACGCTCATAGCATTCACGAATACATTGTCGATCTTCTTCGGTTGCTCGTAAGGCTGCATAAAAAGCAGCGCTACCTTCCAAAGCATGACGAATTTCTAGGACATCAAAGCGGTATTCTGGGTTTTCTCTAAATAAGCTGACTTCGGGGCTAGGGTCATTAAAAGAAGCATAGGTTGCTTTAACAAAAGTACCTCCGCCTGGACGGGAATAAAGCAAACCTTTGCTGGTCAGTAATTGAAAAGCTTCACGTAGGGAAGGGCGTGAAACCCCGAGTTGCTCTGCCAGCAAGCGCTCAGCCGGAAGGCGCTCACCCAGTTGGAAATGACCCTGAGTAATCTTGCCCTCTAGTTGTTTGGCGATTTGCTCGGCAAGCCGCATATTAACTCCTTGTTGACACCTTGTTATTTTGGTCTTACCAATTCTGCAAAAGCTTAAACTTGATTGCAAGCTTCCCCTCTGTGTTTGCCCTACTCATTAACATTTAATTAACAGTTGACAGTGAAGATGAATAGATATACATATACTTGGTAAGGCCAAATCGGCTTTTTCTTTATTTTGGTCTTACCAATTTGAGTATCTTGGAGGAGATTCTATGAGCCAACCCCTGCTTGCTTTGCTTGCGTTCGTGCCTTTAATACTGGCGGCCATTTTATTGGTTGGCCTGAGTTGGCCTGCACGGCGTGCCATGCCTATTGCTTTTATTGTGACTGTATTAATTGCTTTATTTGCTTGGGACATGACGTTTAATCGTGTTCTGGCTTCTAGCTTACAAGGCTTGATTTTGACGGGCGCTATTTTGTGGATTATTTTTGGTGCAATTTTATTATTGAATACCTTGAAACACTCAGGTGCTATTACGGCGATTCGAGGGGGTTTTGCCAATATTAGTCCTGATCGGCGTGTACAAGCCGTGATTGTTGCTTGGGTGGTGATTCAGATGCGTTGAAAGAACTCTCGATTAATGAACTCTCCGATGACCTTATCATGGATTTCCTCTGATTTTGAAAAGCCAATAGTTTTC
>PDPH01000061.1 GCA_002747435.1 Pseudomonadota bacterium | reverse complement strand
GGAGTCATCCAAAGGCTGCATCACTGATGATGTCATCCCGGCAGATTCTCTCTTACGTACACTGTATAACTCGCCGGTATTCAAGGACTTCCTCGCAACCGTGCTGGAAGAGGAAGCACTGTATGAGTATGCTGACCCTATGTCGTCTATCAATATCCATTATGCTCGCACCGGACAGGAATTAGGTTGGCATTTTGATAATTCATCCTTCGCTATTACCTTGATGATTCAGGAAGCGGAACAAGGCGGGGTATTTGAATACATCAGTGACATGAGAAATTCAGCTCAGGGCGATATGAATTACGCAGGTGTAGAGCGGGTATTAAAAGGTGAAGTAGCTGCCAAACAACTCTCCATGCCAGCGGGCACACTGGTTATGTTCCGTGGGCGTGACGCCATCCACCGGGTAACACCAAATGAAGGTGAAACCACACGATTACTGGTCGTGCTGGCGTATAACTCCCAGCCGGGAATCGCACTGGAACCTGAAGCTATGAAAACCTTTTACGGACGGATTGCCTGAGCCAGTGATCGTAACCGTTCAGCTTCCTGCTACAAGCTGCGTAGCCGAGCGTTACATTTATTTAGGTAATCATAATGAGGTCGGAAAAATGGCATTACATCCACATGTAAATACTTTTTACAAAGAATGATTAGAAAAAGCAGATAATTATAATGGTAAGCGTTTATCTGATTATTTTAATAAAGCATTTTCATTGTTTACGTTATACAACAAATTATATGCAGAGGCTACTTTCGAATTGGCTAGGAAAGGCAAGATTACTCTGAGTAACCGCTGCCCCTTCCCAGATCGAAAAGGGGCAACAGAATATGCGCTTCAATTTATCAGGTATGAGGCACTTTATCAGATTATAACTACTGATAAAGAGTGCAGCGGGTGTTTGCAAGACTTAATTGAGCGTATCAGTAATCATGAGTTCTATATCAAGCTGAGTATGCCTTGGGGAAACCCCCAGCCTGAAAAGGACGATGACTTAGTGAAAAAACTTAACTCTAAAGGTCACAAAAAAAAAGTCAAAGCAGTATTGGATTTAATTTACTCTGTGAGATGCAATATGTTTCATGGAAATAAGCAGTTTGTTCAAGTTCAAGTGGACTTGCTTCAACCTCTTACCGTTATACTTCGATGTATCATCGTCGAGTTATATTCCAAGCTACAAACTACAAGATGAGTCATAAATGTAATCGGGCCGCCGGAAGTCTTTTAATCCAGCCCCCACAACACTCTGCATACGGCTTCCCACAGGGCGTTTCACTTAACACGGTGAAGCACGATCCAACCATCAAGCAGCGAATAAAGCCCTTCGGATCTCAAATAATCCAGCGATAACGTTTGATTCATCCCTAGAGTTTTAGCAATACGCCACAGCTCTTTGCTGGTCATGCCATACGCCATACTGCCAAAACGAGGTTCTGATGGTGATTTTCCAACAGAGGACTTTCACCCCATTAGTTCCTGCCCATGCTGGGCTTACACAACAGCCTTTGCTTGACTCGTCCTGGCGGCTGCTTTAATGCAATTGGGGAATTCGCTCCTACTTGACGGTGGCGGCTTGTAATTTATTGTTTTCTGACGCAAGTACGGACTGGCTAAACGCAAACAATCCGACGACCAGCATCCATTTTTGTGCTGATTTCATGTAATAATTACCCGTTAGACACATTAAAAAAACGCGCTCAGCTTAACATAAGATTATTATTTAATACTAATTAACTATAAAAACTGCCCCAATTTTGAGGACTACACATCATGAAAAATAAAATCATTTTCGCCGTTAGCAACTTACTGTTCCTGCTGACCATTAGCCTGACCGCCCAAGCTGAAATTTACAAATGGACAGATGACAATGGCGTCACCCATTACACGGCCACACCACCTAGCGATCCCACCAAAGGTAAAAACATCCAAGATGACATTAATTTGTCTGCGGGCAAGTCCAGCGCTAGTAACACCACCACAACGACAAGCAGCGAAACGCAAAATACGGAAAATACACCACCACAGTCTGCTTCCCAATCAACAAGTGCAGAAGATAAGAACAAAGGCAAAATGCGGACTCGCAAAGAATTTTGCGATGACCAATCCAGCACCTTATCTACTCTAAAAGCCAATGAATTAGTGCGCTGGACACCTGCTGATGGTGGTAACTCCCATGTACTGACCGCAAAGGAACGAAATCAAAAAATAGCTGAGCTAGAGAAAAGCATAGCTGAAGTATGCTCCCCTGAATCATTTGCTCCGAATGCACAATGAAAGAATGAATTACATCAATATTATAGGTAGCTACATTGATACACTGAGGAAAATAGTTTTCTAGCCAAACCAGCGCCCCAAACCAATGACAAAGCATGTTGCCTGGTTTTAAGGCATTTTGCACAGTCTGCCGCTTTGTTTATGACTTAGCGGCCACTAATCAATACCACACCCAACAAACGGGGATCATTTATCGCCTTGTCTTCGCGCGCGATCCAAGAGACCTTGCGATCACGACTACCGCCATCGTCATCATCATTCACTTGAATATCAATACCTAAACGATGCTTTACATCCACACTGACCCCTAACATGCGCCAAGGAATCAGCGCATTCAGCGTATAACCATCTTCATTACGTACAAAATCAAACTTTAAATCAGGAGAGATAAATTGCGGTGACTTTGAATCCAATATGACCTGCTCACGCCCCCAAGCAAAAAGCATTCTAAAATCATTAATACCATCGTAAGCCGGTAAACGACTATTATCAGCATCAATATAAACTTCAACAGAATCATCATCTTCAGGGCGTTCTGAATCATGCACAATGTTAGCATCATAAACACGCACCGTTAAATACAAGAACTGTTTATCCCATTTAGCCTGCCACTTGCCAAACAGATTGCGCTTCTCCCATGTATCGCCGAGCAACAGGTTGTCGAGCGTTTGTGGATTTTCCAAAAAGAAATAACGCTCAGGGTCACGAGCAGGTCTGAATACAATAACAGGCTCTTCGGGCGCGCGTTCCCTACGGGCGGATGGCGTAATTGCAACAGGCTGTGCCTCTGGCAAAGTGGCCGGTACTTGAACTGGTTGGGATTGCCAATAAGGATTTTGCGCAATGAAATTGAGAATAGAACGGTATTTATGCGCTGTTTCCAAAGGCTGACGAATATGTTCTTTAATACCCCAGCAACCAAACCACTGACAGGTACGTGGCGAAGAAAAAATCATTAATAAGCCACCACCCGCATCACGCCAGCCCTCCAGAAACTGCGTATACAATTCCCCCATACGTGGGTCACGATTGGCCGCAAAAAACAAAGGATTAGGATGTTGATCTGCTTCGCGTGTCACCCAATCCACCAATCCCTGACCACCTTCATAAGCAATCAAGTCCACACCGTACTGATGCGCAACGGCAACTTGTTCCTTAACATGATGTAAAACCTGTGGCAAAGAACGAAAAGAATCCTCTTCAGCCGTCAGGCGTAAAATATCATCCACCGTTTCTGATTCACGAAACCCTTTGGTATTACCACCAAAATAAGGAGCTATAGCCAAAACATCAGCGTATTGATAACCACCATACAAGCCCAGTAATTTACGGGAAATATCCGCTCGGGTATCCCAACCCCCAATCACGCGAGTCAAGCGTTCCCGTCCGCCAAAGACCTCTTCCCAAATAGCGAATACCTCACTGGCACGCTGGATATAGTACTGATAGCCCGCTTCAACCGAATTAATGCTATAACCCGCTTCTATACCTTTTTTCTGGGTGTATTCTGAATGCGAAAAGGCAGTATTCCACACTTCATTGGTATATTCGACATAGACACGCAGATGTGGCGATAAGTGATCACGTACATAAGTCGCATAACGACGCACATAATCATCATCCGCAGCATGTGGCAAATTAAACCAAGCATCTACCTGCATACGATTCGCCAACATCACCATAATTTCCAAGGGTGCACCGCGCTGCCCGTAAGTTCCTCCCCAAGTTGCTTCTTGTAATTGAGGACGTTCACGCCAATGGCTTTCGGGATTACGAGTAATCCCCGACATGGGCATAAAACGGATAGTGCTAAAATCTTTAAGAAAATTGAGATACTCTGGATTAAAAACAATGCTCTGGTAATAACGTTCAAAGGCCAAGTATGGCACGCCACTGGAGCACTCACTGGCTTGAGCTACCCACTGATAAGGATTATTCTGACAAATGCCACCGGGCATTAATATACGAATATTACGGATGGGATCAGTTTCATCCATACTCGTAATCAGTAAGCTCGCATTTAATTCACCACTCGCATCAGGATGCAACCGAATCCGCTCACGGCCACGCTGGCGTTGCATACGTTCCACACCATGCCCATACTCCAATGTTCCTTTACCGTCATAAAGCACAGTAAAATCGCCGACCGGCACAGCATCCGGTGGCATTTTACCAAGAAACTTCGTTCCAGCCACATCGCCATTCAAGCGTAAAGGCCAACCAAACTCGTTGTACTCTACTTTTTCAGTATTCGGCAATTCCAATACATTATTTTGAAAAGGATCAGCCTGACGGAACAAATCCACAAATGGAAAGCTGGCATCTTCATGATGTAGCTCGTTTACATTAATCCCTATAGGTGGACGTGGCTTTACTGCTGCTATTAGTGGAATATCGGCAGTCAAGGGGGTGTTATCCACAAACTGCAATTGTTCCCAAGCTTTTTGATTCCAATGCTGATAGTCATAATGCAGTTCAAGCGCTAGCGGCTTAGGCTTGGACAATACTGGCTTATTGATAAGATGGGGGTAAAATAGATAAACAATCAACCATGCTATCGTTACAACAACAGCTAGTGATAGCGCAACCACCAGCAAGATCCCTGTTCTTTTCATCAGCTTTCGACTTTTTATAAGAAATTAAGCTAGCAAGGATAGTAGAGACCGCGTTTTTTGCAAACCCCATAAAAAGCTCCCGGAGAAGAATGGGCTATTGATTATCCCCGGGAGATTCAATGCTCGCTGGCCTGTTTCCTCAGTCAAACAGGCGGTTTCCCTCGCGAGCTGAGGTATCATAGTATAAGATGATGCACAATTGTAACAGATTGATACAATTTGTCCATTTTTTAATCAACTTTTAGCTGAATCTGCCCGCGTCCTATCTCACCTAGTAACTGCTCAAAAACAGGTAACTGCTTGAGTGGGCAGGCGCACATCAAATACAAATGATCCTCGTACTTAGCTTCTAATACTTCGCCAGCACACGCAGCCAAATGACGACGAACTGCATCTTCTAGGGGATAAGGCAACTGCAAACGCAATCGTAGCTGGGGCGTTTTCTCCTCGCTGGTCATTAATTTCATCGCCTCGCTGACTGAACTAGAATAAGCGCGTACCAACCCCCCCGTACCTAGCTTGATACCTCCGAAGTAACGTACAACCACTGCCACAATTTCACCTATCTCACTGTGCAATAACACATTTAGCATAGGCTTACCGGCTGTACCCGCTGGCTCACCATCATCACTACAACCAAGATCGGTTGTATTACCTATTTCACCTGCAACAAATGCCCAACACACATGCCTAGCATCTGCATAACGCTCGCGTATGGCTTGAATATAAGACTGCGCTGCTTTGGCATCGGAAGCAGGCGCAAGAAAACAGATAAAACGACTCTTCTTGATAGTTTGCTCATACTGCACCACAGCAGCCGCTACCTTAAATCCTTGCTTGATGGGTTGGTTAGGCATAATTATGACACTTTAAGCGTTTAAAAAAGGAGATAGCATACAACAAGCAAGGGGCTAACCGCTTGTCAGAAAAGTACAACATTACACAGGGTGATACTTTAGCCGGTCGTGATTTAGATGCGTTGAAAACTCTATTGTTGTACACTTTCAAATTTTACACTTAATTGAGGTTTTCTAATGGCCAGCGTACTCGTCAGTTGTC
>PDPH01000004.1 GCA_002747435.1 Pseudomonadota bacterium | reverse complement strand
GGTGCCGATATAAATCCAGCTACCGGCGGTCATTTGCCCGTACATAAATAAATCTTTGCGGTCGAGTTCGTTAAAATGCTCCCAGGTTGCCCATTTGGGAACAAGGTTTGAGTTGGCAATCAACACACGGGGGGCATCAGCGTGAGTTTGGAAAACACCGACGGGTTTGCCCGATTGCACCAATAAAGTTTGGTCGTCTTCCAAGGTTTTTAAACTGTCCAAAATCTGGTCATAGCATTCCCAGTTTCTAGCGGCGCGGCCAATACCACCGTAAACCACCAAACTTTTTGGGTTTTCAGCGACATCGGGGTGTAAGTTATTTTGAATCATGCGAAACGGCGCTTCGGTCAACCAACTTTTACAGGTTAATTCTGTGCCAATGGGTGATTTAATGGTGCGGTCAGCAGTGCGGGTGAATTTTGTCATTGTGTTGTCTCTCTTGGTATTTGTCTATACAAATTAATTGGTATAGACAAATGTATCGCAACAGGTAGAATAATGCAAATCTTTTTATGAAGTTACCGATGAACTTATGAAGAAGTCATTACCTGCCTATCAGCAAATCAAACACTATATTTTACAGGCTATTCACAGTGGGCAATGGCGAACGGGTATGACAATCCCCACGGAAATGAGTCTTGCCAAGCAATTTGCCGTTTCCCGTATGACGGTAAACCGTGCCTTAAAAGAATTGACTGAAGAAAAGGTATTAGAACGCCGACAGGGCAGTGGCACTTTTGTCGCTCAGCAACAGTTTAATCACACCTTTGTCGAAGTGCGAAATATTGCTGATGATATTCGCCAAACGGGCAAAACTTATCGGGCAGAAGTTATCGGTAAAAAATACACTGAACTATCGACTTTGCCCGCTGAGATGCAGCCGTTATTGCAGAAAACGCAAAAACTGTTTCAGCTCGATGTGATTCACTACGGTAATGATGTGCCGATTCAATATGAAAAACGTTGGGTCGATGCCGAGTTAGTGCCTGAATTTAGCCAGCAGGATTTTACTCAAGTCAATGCCAGTGATTATTTGATTCACAATGTACCACTGGTTAAAGGGTATTATAGTATCCAGGCTATATACCCAACTGCCGATATTGCCAAAAGGCTCAATATGACTACCGCACAAGCGGCATTGCTGCTCACCCGATACACCTATTCCAGCGATAACCGCATCGTCACCTATGTGCAAATGTGGCATAACGGCGACAGTTTTCAATTTTCAGGGGAGTTATGACATATTAAAATCATAGGACTGTGCAGACTCGCGTGACGTGTGAACAGTTAAAAACTATCCCCCGGCACACGCACCCAACCTTCTAGCAGTATGCGTGCACTGCGGCTCATTATGGCCTTGCTCACTGTCCACTCACCGTTGTTCAATGTGGCTTCGGCACCTACTCGTAAAGTACCGGAAGGATGCCCAAAGCGTACCGTATTACGCTCGCCACCACCGGCGGCTTGATTGACCAATGTGCCCGGAATCGCAGCGGCGGTGCCAATTGCAACAGCGGCTGTGCCCATCATGGCATGGTGTAATTTTCCCATGGATAGTGCACGTACCAATAGGTCAATGTCGTCTGCTTTGACAGCTTGACCGCTGGAAGCAAGGTAATCTTTGGGAGCAGCGACGAAAGCGACTTTAGGTGTGTGTTGGCGATGGCTGGCTTCGGCTATATTCTTAATCAGCCCCATTTTGACTGCACCATGAGCACGGATAGTTTCAAACATTGCCAGTGTTTTATCATCATTATTAATCTGCTCCTGCAACTCTGTACCGTCGTAGCCTAGGGCGGCTGCATTAACAAAAATGCTCGGAATACCGGCATTAATTAAAGTCGCTGGCAATTTTCCAACACCGGGGACATCAAGCTCATCGACCAGATTGCCGCTAGGAAACATCGAAGCACCTGGGGCATTATCTGCTGGATCAATAAACTCAAGTTGCACTTCAGCCGCCGGAAAAGTCACACCATCCAGCTCAAAGTCGCCGGTTTCTTGTACTTGACCATTCGTGATCGGGACATGAGCAATAATCGTTTTGCGGATATTCGCTTGCCAAATACGTACTGTGCAGTGACCATTTTCAGGTATGCGTGCTGGATCGACCAAGCCTGCATCAATTGCAAACGAACCCACTGCCGCAGATAGGTTGCCGCAGTTACCGCTCCAGTCAATAAAAGGTTTATCAATGGAGACTTGACCGAACAAGTAATCTACATCATGCCCAGTTTGGGTGCTTTTAGACACAATCACCGTTTTGCTAGTGCTTGAGGTTGCACCACCCATACCATCAATCTGTTTACCGTACGGGTCAGGGCTGCCAATAACGCGCATCAACAAGTTATCGCGTGCTTTACCCGGGGCTTGTGCCACTTCCGGCAAGTCAGTGAGTTTGAAAAAAACACCTTTACTAGTACCACCACGGATATAAGTCGCGGGGATTTTGATTTGTGGCACTTGGGACACGGTTGTGATTCCTCAGTTTTTAAAAAATCTCGAACCCTAGCTTTTATCAAGAGACGAGGGCGTAGTTGAGAACCCCCTGTAAGGGTCAGGTTCGAGAGTGTTTAAGCGGCTTCCGACTCCAAAAAGTCTTGTGCAAAGCGTTGCAATACACCGCCTGCCTCATAAATGGAGACTTCCTCGGCAGTATCTAGGCGGCAGGTGACTGGGACTTGTATGCTTTTACCATTTTTTTGATGAATGACCAAGGTCAAATCCGCACGCGGTTGGCGCTTGCCAATAACATCAAAGACTTCTGTGCCATTAATGCCCAAAGTGTTGCGCGTTGTGCCTGTTTTAAACTCCAGCGGCAAAACACCCATGCCAATCAAATTGGTACGGTGAATACGTTCAAAGCCTTCCGCTACAATGGCTTCTACACCGGCCAGACGTACACCTTTGGCGGCCCAGTCACGGGAAGAACCTTGTCCATAATCCGCACCAGCAATAATAATCAAGGCTTGCCGACGATTCATATAGGTTTCAATCGCTTCCCACATCCGCATGACTTGGCCTTCAGGCTCAACTCGTGCCAAAGAACCCTGCCGGACTTTACCATCGACGACGGCCATTTCATTGATCAGCTTAGGGTTAGCGAAGGTAGCACGTTGTGCCGTTAAGTGATCACCGCGATGGGTGGCGTAGGAATTAAAGTCTTCTTCTGGCAAGCCCATTTTAGCCAAATACTCACCCGCCGCACTATCCGCCATAATGGCATTGGAAGGGGAGAGGTGATCCGTGGTGATATTGTCGGGTAACACGGCCAAAGGACGCATGCCTTGCAGTGTGCGCTCACCCGCTAATACACCTTCCCAATAAGGCGGACGCCTAATATAAGTTGACAAGGGACGCCAGTCATACAAGGGAGCCGTTTGGTTGTTTGACGTTGGTTTGAACGTAAACATCGGCTCATAAATGGCGCGGAACTGTTCCGGTTTGACACTGGATGCAATGACTGCATCAATTTCGGCATCGTCAGGCCACAAGTCTTTCAAGGTAATGGGTTTGCCACTGGCATCCGTTCCCAAGGCCTCTTTTTCAATATCAAAGCGTATTGTACCTGCAATCGCATAAGCCACTACCAAAGGTGGCGAAGCAAGGAAGGCTTGTTTGGCATAAGGGTGAATACGACCATCAAAATTACGATTGCCTGACAAAACGGCGGTAGTATACAAATCACGTTCGATGATTTCTTGTTGAATTTTAGGATCAAGTGCTCCCGACATGCCATTACAGGTCGTACAAGCAAAAGCCACAATGCCGAAGCCTAATTGCTCCAACTCAGACAACAAGCCAGCTTCTTCCAGATAAGCTTTGACCACACGAGAGCCAGGCGCCAAAGAGGTTTTTACCCAAGGTTTACGTGTTAGACCCGCACGATTGGCATTGCGCGCAAATAAACCGGCTGCAATCACATTGCGCGGGTTACTGGTGTTCGTACAACTGGTAATCGCTGCAATAATGACAGCTCCATCGGGCATTTGCCCGGGTGTTGCTTGCCATGAACCCGCAATGTTGCGCTCAGCTAATGCTGAAGTTGGCAAGCGACGATGTGGATTGGAAGGCCCCGCCATATTGCGCACGACTGCTGATAGGTCAAATTCCAGTACCCGTTCGTATTCAGCATTTTGCATTTGATCCGCCCATAAGCCAGTTTGTTTGGCGTAGTTTTCAACGAGCTTGATCTGCTCCTCATCGCGGCCAGTCAGTTTGAGGTAGTCTATAGTGTTGGTATCTATATAGAACATGGCGGCGGTTGCGCCATATTCCGGTGCCATATTAGAAATAGTGGCACGATCACCCAAAGTGAGTGCGGCTGCCCCTTCACCGAAGAATTCCAGATAAGCACCGACGACTTTTTGTTGACGCAAAAATGCTGTTAAAGCTAATACTACATCGGTAGCTGTAATGCCGGGCTGTGGCTTGCCCGTCAATTTAACGCCAACAATATCCGGCAAGCGCATCCAAGAGGCACGCCCGAGCATAACATTCTCAGCTTCCAAACCACCAACGCCAATGGCGATCACCCCTAAAGCATCAACGTGTGGTGTGTGGCTATCAGTACCAACACAGGTATCTGGAAAAGCGACACCTTCTCGGTTCTGAATCACCGGCGACATGCTCTCTAGATTAATCTGGTGCATAATGCCATTGCCTGCTGGAATGACATCAACATTCTTAAAAGCCTGCTTGGTCCAGTTAATAAAGTGGAAACGGTCTTCATTGCGACGTTCTTCCACAGCACGGTTTTTATCAAAGGCTTCAGGATCAAAGCCACCGTACTCAACCGCTAAGGAGTGATCCACAATCAGTTGCACTGGTACAACGGGGTTCACCTGTGCTGGGTCACCGCCTTGATCGGCTATGGCATCCCGCAAGCCTGCTAAATCGACTAGCGCTGTTTGTCCTAAAATATCATGGCAGACGACTCGTGCTGGATACCAAGGGAAATCCATGTCGCGCTTGCGCTCAATCAATTGCAGGAGTGAGTCGCGCAAGCTCGCTGGATCGCAGCGACGCACCAAGTTCTCAGCCAGTACTTTAGCGGTATAAGGTAGCTTATCGTAGCTACCTGCTTGTATGGCTTCCACAGCGGCACGAGCATCGAAATAGTCCAGTTCAGTACCCGCTAGCTGTTTGCGATAATCAGTATTCATCAGTAATCCCGTAGATGGAATTTGCGTTTCTTCAGAGAAATCCAGTTCAGGTTTTCAGGGCCGGTGTAATTGGCACTAGGACGGATAATTTTGCCGTCTTGACGCTGTTCAATAACATGAGCCCCCCAGCCTGACATGCGTGCAATGACAAACAGTGGTGTGAACATATCTGTTGGCACTCCCATCTGTTCATAGGATACGGCTGAGTACCAGTCCAGATTAGGGAACATTTTCTTGACATTCCACATGACTTCTTCCAAACGAGCTGCCACATCGTACATGGTGGTGTCGCCATTTTCTTTGGAAAGCTGGTAAGCCACGCGTTTGATTACTTCATTGCGTGGGTCTGAGATGGTGTAAACCGGATGTCCAAAACCAAGAATGATTTCTTTACGTTCCATGCGTTTACGAATATCTGTTTCCGCTTCATCAGGTGCGCTATAACGTTTTTGAATACGGCTGGCGGCTTCATTGGCACCACCGTGACGTGGACCACGCAAAGCACCAACAGCGCCAGTAATACAGGAGTACATGTCTGAGCCAGTACCTGCTATAACACGTGCTGTAAAAGTAGAAGCATTTAATTCGTGCTCGGCGTAAAGAATGAGCGAGGTATCCATCGCACGAACCCAAGACGCCGGTGCGGGTTTGCCATGTAGCAAATGCAGAATGTGTGAACTAATGGAATCGTCATCTGTCTCGACATCAATCTTTTTGCCATTGACCGAATAGTGATACCAATACATCAGCATGGAGCCAAAGCTGGCCATGAGACGATTGATAATATCACGCGCCTCAGACTCAGGGTGATCTTCACGTTCAGGCAAGCATGTGCCTAGAATAGAGCAGCCGGTGCGTAAAACATCCATAGGATGAGCTGAGGGCGGTAAGGCTTCCAAGGCACGCTTGACGGGCATCGGCAAGCCGCGCAAGGATTTTAAACGCTTTTTATAAACTTCCAGCTCAGGGCGGTTGGGCAAATGTCCATTGACTAGCAAATAGGCGATTTCTTCAAAGCTTGCTTCTTCTGCAAAGTCTAGAATATCGTAGCCACGATAGTGTAGGTCATTACCGGCACTGCCTACGGTACAGATGGCGGTATTAGCCGCTTTCGCACCTGAGAGCGCAACGGACTTTTTCCCCTTTTTGACCTGTGACTCTTCAGACATATATCCTCTCCTATTGAATGTGCAATTAGTGGTTTCTGTAGCGCGTGTTCAGATAGCTGGGTAAGTGAAATTCAGTAGCATGCAGTGACATTTACTCTGCCCCTTTTTCTGCAAAGAGTTCGTCCAGCTTTTGCTCGTAGTCGTGATAAGCAATCGTGTCGTAAAGTTCCATACGGGTTTGCATCGTATCCAGTACGTTTTTTTGAGTGCCTTCTTGTAACAGGTGCGTGTAAACATTTTCTGCTGCTTTACACATGGCGCGAAAAGCACTTAAAGGATACAGCACCAGCCTGACTCCAACGCTGGCTAACTCGGTTGTGGTATACAAAGGCGTCGCCCCAAATTCGGTAATATTGGCTAATACCGGCACATTAACTGCTTGAGTAAATTCAGCGTATTGGGAAAGCTCATTCATAGCCTCTGGGAAAATCATGTCTGCGCCTGCTTCTACACAAGCCATAGCACGATCAACCGCAGACTGCATACCTTCTACAGCCAATGCGTCGGTGCGTGCCATAATGACAAAGCTTGCATCAGTGCGTGCATCTACGGCGGCCTTAATGCGATCAACCATTTCTTGTTGACTGACAATGGCTTTATTCGGACGATGTCCGCAGCGTTTTTGCATGACTTGATCTTCTATATGAAAACCTGCTGCACCTGCTTGAATCATTTCACGGGTAGCGCGCGCAATATTAAAAGCCCCACCCCAGCCGGTATCTATATCAACCAGCAAAGGCAGCGAGCTAACAGCCGTAATACGCTTGACGTCTTCATAGACATCATGTAGAGCGGTAATGCCTAAATCAGGAATGCCCAGCGAGGAAGCAGCGACACCACCACCTGAAACATAAATAGCCTTATGACCGACTTTTTCCGCCATAATGGCACAATTGGCGGTAACGGTTCCCACGACTTGCAGTGGGTGATTCTCTTCCACGGCTTGGCGTAGTTTCTGGCCGGGTGTCGGGAGGTGTGTCATGATTTAATCTCCATCAGGTGCTGTATGCTTTTCCATGCGCCACTGATATGGCGACGCATGAGGATTTCTGCCAAATCGCCATCACGATCTGCAATGGCTTCAGCAATTTGGCGATGCTGTTGCAAAGCTGGACGGGTGCGTGTGGCTAAATGACTGGTACGGTAGCGACACATGCGCAGCAAGTGGTAAAGCTCCCCCGCCAGTAAATCAATAAGCATCTCATTTTGGCTGGCCAGCGCGATATGAAAATGAAAGTCAAAGTCTCCCTCGCTCTGGAAGTAAGCCTGCCCGTCAGCGGCATCAATTTGTTTCTCGTGACTGTCCAGCAGTATGAACAGTTTGTTGATTTCATTTTGGCTCATTTGCTGTGCTGCCATGCGACAAGCCATGCCCTCTAGTGCTTCCCGTACCTGATACAAATCACGCATCATGTGTGTACTCAAGGTGACGACTCGTGCGCCAGCATGGGGGATACGAGTAACTAAACGCCTGCCTTCTAATTGGCGGATGGCCTCGCGCAAAGGGCCTCGGCTAATACCAAAGCGCGTTGCCAGATCAGCCTCACAGAGTTTTTGTCCCTGTAATAACTCCCCAGTCACAATGGCCTGGGTAAGACGCATGGAGGCTTTATCTGATAGTGTTTTTTCTTCGTCTAGTGGTGGTGTCACCTGATTGCTCCATATTGTTGACAATCATTAGGTGCATCATAGCATTTTAAGTGGAAATGTGAAGATAAAAGGTGATTTTGTTGACAAAATAAGGCCTATTAAGACCAGCAAAACTTGACGCATGTCGTGCAGCAGTGCAAAAGTTTGTCAAAACTGTGGAAAGAAAGTCTAGGTTGAAAAACAACCTAGACTTTATTATGGGATGAGACGATGGGTTGATTACTGCTTTTCAGACGCAGGCTTAGGGTTTTTTTCGGTTTCTGTATGGGTCTCGGTTTTTGCTGCTTTTTCTACAGCAGTTTTTGTTGCTGTTGTTGCTTCAGTTTTAGCTAAAGCGGCTTGAATGGCTGCTTTTAATTCCTTGATAAGATCAAATTGTGGGTTGAATGGCTGACCATTGATAAAGAAGGTCGGCGTGCCTGACACCCCCAAATTGCGGCCTTCTTCTTCAGAAGCACGCACTTGTTCGGCGGCTTGTTCGCCCTCAAAACAAGCTTTGAATTTGTCCTCATCCAGTCCTAATTCTTTAGCAAAGGCTAGAGGTGAGTCTTTTTTCAACCGGGTTTGTTGAGCAAAAGCCATGTCTTGATATTCCCAGAATTTACCTTGTTCATTGGCACAAACACCGCCTTCAGCGATTTTGCGTGAAATACCGCTAGGGTGAATAGGCATATAACGGAAAACAAGGCGTACTTGATCACCCATTTCTTCCATTAGTTTGTGTATGTCTGCAGCAGCTTGTTTACAGTGTGGACATTGGAAATCAGAGAATTCATGCACAAGCACAGGGGCATCTGCCTTACCCTGCGAAGGGTAAGATTTTGTTTTTATTTCAAAATGGGGTGCTTTGGGTTGAGGCAATTGAACCGTATAATTTTTTTCTTTTTTGATGCTTTCCAGTAAGGCATCTAATTTGGCTTGCTGTTGTTGCTGACGCAGCATACCGCCTAATTGACCTTTAATGTCTTCAAAAGGAATTTGAATACGATCCCAGTGTTCATCATAAAACTTCTTTAAAGCAGCTTCGTCTGGTTCAGGTACTTTCATTAATTCGCCAGCGACTTCCTCGGGAGCTTTATTTTGCTCCTTGGCGAGACTAATAATGTAATTTTCTAGGATGTACTGGTCGATAATTTCTTGGCGCTGTTCATTAATCTTGTTTTCCAGTTCATAAAACTGGTTTTGTATGGCCGGTGGTAGTGTGTCACCACTGTATTCTTTACCGTCATAAGTAAAACCTAGTTGGTCAGCCGCTTGCAGGTTTAAGGGAAACAATACGGCGACAGCTACTGCGAGCAAGTTTTTTTTAAAGTTCATAAGGTAAGTGCCCTTTCAAAAATAGAGAGTGTAAGAATTCGGTAATATAGTGTAAACAACGATAAAGCTAAACAAGAAGAAACGAAGCCCCGCAGAATTCCGAGACTCCGTTTGGAAATAATCAGATCAGCTTTACTGGGTGTCTGTGTTTCAGGAATGCTTGTTATTTTCGTTTTTGATTTTGTCAACGACTTCTTTGCCTTTATCTGCCAGCGTGTCAGCCCCTTCCTTGACTTTAGCGGCTGCCTCATTATAGGCCTGTTTAGCATCTTCCGCGTCTACTTTGCCATCTTTGTTGACATCTGCAAATTCAGTTGCTTCACGTTTGATTTCATCTACCGAGTCTTTAACCCGTTGCACGGGGTCATCACTTGATACGGCAATTTCAGCAGGAGAAGCTGTATTTAGACCTAATAGCTTGTAAAGGCCGCAAAAGCCAAGCAAGCCTGTTGCCAGCACTATAACACCAATAATCGCCAGCCATAAGGATTTGAATAGACCAATCAGGATCAGGACAGCACCTGCACCGATTCTAATTTTTTTGTCCAATCCGCCAACATTACGTTCTAGATTCATTGTTTAAAGCTCCTTTTATTTGGGGGGTTATTTTGAGGGTAAAACTAAAGATTTCTTTCGGCTGGTAACTACCTGTTGTCATGTGCCCAAGTCATCCAAAGGTATTTGTATCAGGGGTCATGTCGGTCAATAAATAAAACCCAGATAGTTTAACAGCTTTTCCGTACTTTTCCATTGCAGTTTGGTAATGTTTGGCAAGGAGGGGTTTACTGTATTAGCGCAGTGGATACTTTAAAGCATATTCTGGCGTGGCTATGCCTTGCGGTAAGTCCTTGGCTGCTATAGGCGTGCCATAGCTTTGTTCTACAGGAATCACGCCTGCCTAGTCATGTCAATCTCCACAATTCAATTGGTTTTGGGTTACCTACTACAAGTCCACCAATAATTGTTCTGTCAGTTGAGCCTCTAATTCTAGATTAAATTGATGGGCGCTTTGCATGTGTTCCAGCATGAGTTGTTGGACGAGTGTTTTATTTTTCGCCCGTAAGGCTTTGATTAGTGCTTGATGGTAGTGCAGGTTAGCACAAGAAAATTCATGTTGTTCGGGGAGTTGCATCTTTTTATAAATGACCAAATCCTTGATCATGTCGTTCAGAAAATGACCGATAAAACCGAGAATAGGATTACCGCAGCGTTCGGCTAATAAATTATGAAAATCCAATTCTGCGATTCTTTGAATAATGCGCTCAGCATTGTCTTGCGGGGCGTGGTCACATAACTGGGTGATGCGTTCTAGCTCGTGCAGATCTTTATCACTTAGCGCATCCATAGCCATGACGGCGATTTCTGGTTCGAGCAGTTTGCGTAATTGGTATAGATCAGAGCTGTTGGGACTTTGAAAATGCAAATAGTTACGCAGCAATTTGGAGGCCAAGGGGTAGGGCACCGCTGCCAAGCTAGCACCGCCATTTGGGCCGGTTTTCACCGTAATCAGACCTTGTACTTCCAATGATTTCAGGGCTTCGCGCACCGTCCCTTTGGCGCAGTCAAATAAGTCCATGAGCTTTTTTTCATTCGGTAATTTGTCACCAAGCTGCACATTGTTTATGACAACCCAGCGTTTAATGGCTTCAGCAATTTGATCCGCACGCTTGATGCGAGGTGAGGCTGATAAATGAGTGTGTAAGTGTTGTGTCATGTGCTTCTGGGTTTAGTTGGTGATGATGTCTTTATTTCTACTATTTATTATGATAAATAGTATCAATTGATTCAAGTTTCAAATATTCTGCCACAGTAATCAGCGAGGCTAGGTTATGACAACATTTCAATGGGATGATCCTTTACTTTTTGATTTGCAATTGAGTGATGATGAGCGTCAGGTGCGCGAGGCGGCGGCTGCTTATTGCCAAGAAAAATTATTGCCCAGAGTAGTATCGGATGCACGGGACGAGCGTTTTGATCGTGAGATCATGAGTGAAATGGGCGAGTTGGGTATGCTGGGGCCTACCGTTGCTGAACAGTGGGGTGGTGCGGGTTTGAGCCATGTGGCTTATGGTTTGCTCGCGCGAGAAGTGGAGCGCGTCGATTCGGGCTATCGTTCTGCCATGAGTGTGCAGTCATCCTTGGTAATGTATCCGATTGAGGCTTATGGGAGTGAGGCGCAAAAAGCTAACTATTTACCGCGTTTGGCAAGTGGTGAGTTGATTGGCTGCTTTGGTTTAACAGAACCGAATCATGGTTCTGATCCCGGCTCAATGGTTACCCGCGCGCGTCCAGTGGACGGTGGTTATGTATTAAACGGACAAAAAATGTGGATTACTCATAGTCCGGTTGCAGATATTGCCATTGTATGGGCGAAATCTGATGCCCATGAGGGCAAAATTCGTGGTTTTATTGTTGAGCGAGGCACACTAGGTTTTTCCACACCCCGAATTAATGGCAAGTTGTCGTTGCGAGCGTCCATCACGGGTGAAATTGTGTTGGATAATGCCTTTGTACCGGAAGAAAATTTATTGCCTAAAATATCGGGCTTGAGTGGTCCTTTTGGTTGCTTGAATAAAGCGCGTTACGGCATTGCTTGGGGTGTGATGGGTGCAGCAGAAACCTGTTGGCAGGCGGCGCGTCAATACACTTTGGATAGGCTGCAATTTGGTCGTCCTTTAGCCGCTAATCAATTGATACAGCTTAAGTTGGCTAATATGCAAACTGAAATTGCCCTAGGCTTACAGGCTGCCTTGCGTGTGGGGCGTTTAATGGATAAGGGCAATTGGGCGCCAGAGATGGTGTCTTTGATCAAGCGTAATAACTGTGGTAAAGCGCTTGATATTGCGCGGGTATCTCGGGATATGCACGGCGGTAATGGTATTTCGGAAGCGTATCCGGTCATGCGTCATATGGTGAATCTGGAAACGGTTAATACTTATGAAGGTACTCATGATGTGCATGCTTTGATTTTGGGGCGTGCACAGACGGGTATTCATGCCTTCTTTTAAATGCTTGCTACTTTTACTATTTTATGGAGAAAGCTGTGTCCCCGAAACCACTACAAGGTATTCGTATTCTTGATCTTTCCCGTATTCTTGCTGGGCCTTGGTGCTCTCAACAGTTGGCTGATTTGGGGGCGGAGGTTATTAAAATCGAAAAGCCCGGCGAAGGTGATGATACCCGACGTTGGGGGCCTCCTTGGTTAGAAGGTGGCGAGTCGGCTTATTATTTGGCGGCCAATCGCGGCAAGCAGTCGGTAACGATTGATATTGCACAGCCTGAAGGGGCAGCTTTAGTAAAGCAACTCGTACTGCATGCCGATGTGCTACTGGAAAATTTTAAGGTGGGTGGCTTGCAGAAATACGGCTTGGATTACGCGAGTTTACAAGCTTTGAAGCCAGAGCTTATTTATTGCTCCATTACTGGCTTCGGTCAGGATGGTCCTTATGCGCAGCGTGCTGGTTATGATTTCATGATTCAAGGCATGGGCGGGATTATGAGTTTGACGGGTGAGCCAGACGGCGTGCCGCTTAAAACAGGGGTGGCTTTTGCTGATATTTTTACCGGACTGTATGCGGCTAATGCTATTTTGGCCGCATTAATACAGCGGAGTCACACAGGTCTGGGTACTTATATTGATTTGGCCTTGCTGGATGTGCAAGTGGGTGTTTTGGCGAATCAAGCCATGAATTACCTTAGCTCAGGGCAAGTGCCGCAGCGTTTGGGGAATGCTCATCCTAATATTGTGCCGTATCAAGCCTTTGCGACTCGGGACGGTCATCTCATCCTAGCGGTTGGTAATGATGCCCAGTTCAAGCGCTTTTGCCAAGTGGCGGAGTGTGAGGCACTCGCGCATGATGAGCGTTTTGCGACCAATGCCCAGCGGGTGGCCTATCGGGAGGTACTCATTCCTTTATTGCTGGAGCCTTTGCGACGTTATACCACCGCTGAGTGGTTGGCAAAGCTGGAGCAGGTCGGTGTGCCATGTGGGCCGATTAACCCATTGGATAGTGTCTTTGCTGATCCACAAGTGCAACATCGCAAGCTGGTCATTCAACGCCAACATTCCCAGGCAGGTGAAATCAATCTGGTTAGTAATCCAGTGCGTTTTGATGGCAATGCTTTGAATGCAGCGACCGCACCGCCTTTACTGGGGGAGCAGACTGAACAGGTTTTACAGCAAATATTAGGTATGAATGAGGCTGAAGTGACTGCTTTAAAGCAAAAGCAATTGATTTGAGGTGTCACTGCATTTCCTTGGAATAAATAGCGGCTATCTGGGTTTTTCAGGGCGCGGGAGTATGCCAGAATGCCGTTTGAATTTTATGAGTGCAATAACTTGTGCATTGCTGTTTAAAACTGTTTTCTGGAATAAGTCATTTATGTCTGAATCAAATCTGTTCTTGCGTTTATTGAGTGAGAAACGTTTTTTACTCGCAGATGGTGCAACAGGCACTAATCTGTTTGGTATGGGCTTGCAAACAGGTGACGCGCCTGAGCTGTGGAATATTGACTACCCTGAGCGTGTTGCTGCGCACTATCATTCTTTTATCGAGGCAGGTTCAGACATTATTCTGACCAATACATTTGGCGGTAATCGACGTCGTTTGGTGTTGCATAATGCTCAATCGCGTGTACGTGAACTGAATGTAGCTGCGGTTACGCTTTTAAAAGAAGAAATCGCTCAGTCGGGGCGTGAGATTGTCATAGGTGGCTCAATGGGACCTACTGGCGATATTTTAGAGCCTAATGGTCCTTTGAGTGTGGCGGAAGCGGCTGATGTTTTTGAAGAGCAGGCGCAAGCTTTGGCTGGTGCGGGTGCAGATGTATTGTGGCTAGAGACTTTGTCATCACGTGAAGAAACAGAAGCGGCGGTCATGGGAGCAGGGCGGCTTGGCTTGCCACTGGTGACGACCTTGAGCATTGATACTAATGGTCGCACGATGATGGGGCTAACTGCCGCAGACATTATGCAGTTACAAGCTCATTTACAGCCGCATCCTGTGGCCTGTGGTACTAACTGTGGCGTGGGGGCTTCCGAAGTAGTGGCTGCTGTGTTGAACTTTCATAATGCAGCCGACCAAGAGCTTGAACCGATTATTATTGCCAAGGCCAACTGCGGTATTCCCGAGTATATTGATGGCAAGGTGGTTTATAACGGTACGCCGGAATTAATGGCACGTTATGCGCAATTAGCTATGGATGCGGGAGCGCGTATTATTGGCGGCTGTTGTGGCACAACGCCTGAGCATGTGCGCGCCATGCGTGATGCGATTGATCGGCATATTGTCGGGGAAAAGCCAACACTAGAAACGATTTTGCATGAATTAGGCGATGTATCTAAAGGTGCTCAAGCACAGTTAAAAGGCGATCTTAGCGTGGCAGGTGGTGCTATCGGGGAAGGTAGACGTCGTACGTCCAGACGTCGTTAAGGGCGTAGCTTGGCTGCTTTGCGTTCTGACTGAATGTCAGAACCAAGCCAAGCGTAGCGCGAGGCATGGATGCCGGGCTAGGTATGAACGAGTGGCAGGGCTGTTAGTAGCCAGACGGTGTGAGGGATTGTTGAATATTTCAGCGCTGGACATCGCGTCTATACCTAATCTATGATCCTTCAGGATTAACAAAGAAGGCGAGTTATGCTACTAAAAATATCCCATTACCGTCTGGTTGGTATTAGCTTATGTCTGTCTCTGTTGCTTAGCCAAATGGCGCAAGCAGAAACTAAAGAGCAGAAGAAACTTCATTCTGAAATTAGCGTGTTGTCGACAGAGTTGGTTCGGCAGAAGAAACGTTTCAATGAGATGAATGCTGAAGTCACTCAGTTGGAAAAAAAGTTGGGGGATATTTCGCGCCAGCAGTATGAGACTGAAAAGAAAATAACTGAGACAATACAGCACCTAGAACAGGAAAATCGTCGCAAGATAGCACTGGAACAATCCCTGCTAGTGCAGCGTTCCGGCATGGCACAGCAGTTACAAGCCATGTACACCGCCGGTGAGCAGTCACATCTGCGTATGCTATTGCGGCAGGATAACCCTGCTGATATTAGCCGTACCTTGCATTATTTTGATTACCTCAATCAAAGCCGCGCACAAAAAATTAACACAATTCATACCACAATCGATGAGATCCGTGTGCTAACAAAGTCGATGGAGAAAGACCGTGTGTATCTCAGTGGGCTGGAAGAAACGTTGACCGTGCAAAAGCGGGAAACGCAATCCACTTTGCAAGCTAGAGAAACGGTGATGCAGCGTTTGAACTCGGATATTCGCAGCAAGCAGTCGCAACTAGATAGATTGCACAAGCAAGAAGCTGCTTTACAAGCAGAAATAGACCGTATTGCACGTAAGCGCGAGGCGGAGCGTCGTCGGCAGCGCGAAGCGGAAAAGCGTCGGCGCTCAGCGGCTGAGGCAGCGCGTCAGCAGCAGACAATAGCATCACGGGCGCAGACCAGCCAGCCTGCTGCACCGACACAAGCCGCCAGACATTTCCGGCCTGGTAAGCCGTTTTCTGGTTTGAAGGGTAAGCTGCCTAAGCCAGTGAATGGCAGAATTATTCACACTTATAACTCTGTGCGGAATGAAAAACAGCGTTGGCGAGGTGTTGTGATAGCGGCTCCGGGTGGCGCTCGTGTTCAGGCAGTCGCCAGTGGGCGAGTGGTATTTTCCGGCTGGATGGATGGTTATGGTCATTTGATTATTCTGGAACATGATGCTAACTACATGAGTCTGTATGGCTATAACCGTACAGTTTATAAACGTTTAGGACAGCTTGTGAAAGCAGGAGACGTGATTGCTGCGGTGGGTAATTCCAGCGGACAGCGGCAAAATGCCTTGTATTTTGAGATTCGCCGCCGTACCACGCCACAAAATCCTGCGCAATGGTTCCGCTAGAATGATAAACTTCGCGGGTGTTCTTCGGGGCGTAGCGGAACTTGCCTCTGAAGTCAGTGCACCAATAATATAGTTAAAGAATATGGCGCTTGTGCCTGGAGAAAGAGATCAATGCACTCGAATAAACGACTCCTTAGCGGTGTTCTTGCAGGGGCTATTGTCGGTATTGCCGCCAGCCTCAGCCTGAATGTCTTCGCTTTTAAGCAAACTATAGATGATGTTGAATTGCCTTTGAAGCAATTGCAGAAATTTACGGAGGTGTATGCGCGCGTCAAGCAAGACTATGTCGAAACACCGGATAGCAAGGAAATGATCAATAATGCTATTCGTGGCATGTTGAGTGGGCTGGATCCCCATTCTGATTATTTGGATGAAGAGGCTTATAAGGAATTGCAGGTCGGTACGACCGGCGAGTTTGGCGGCTTGGGTATTGAAGTTGGTATGGAGGATGGCTTTGTCAAAGTGATTTCGCCTATTGACGATACGCCTGCTAAACGGGCTGGTCTGGAAGCGGGTGACTTGATTATCCGTCTGGATGATAAGCCGGTGAAGGGCATGAGCCTGAATGATGCCGTTAAAGTCATGCGTGGTAAGCCAGGGACTGATATTGATTTGCTGGTTGTGCGTGAAGGTAAGGACAAGCCTTTTACTGTCACCATTACTCGTGATGTGATTCATGTACAGAGTGTAAAAAGTCGCTTGCTAGAGCCAGGTTATGGCTATGTACGTATTTCCAGCTTCCAGTCGAAAACGACGGAATCGTTGATTGAATCGCTGGAAAAATTAGTTGAAGAAAATAAGGGTAATTTACGGGGTCTGGTACTGGATTTACGTAATAATCCAGGTGGCGTACTCAATGCTGCGGTGGGTGTTTCTGATGCCTTCTTGAACGATGGTAAAATTGTTTATACCGAAGGTCGCGTTGATGATGCCAAGATGGAATATAATGCGCGCGAGGGCGATGCGCTCGATGGTGCTCCTATTATTGTCATGGTGAACCAAGGATCTGCTTCAGCGTCGGAAATTGTTTCGGGCGCCTTGCAGGATCATAAACGTGCCGTCATTGTCGGTGAAAAAACTTTTGGTAAAGGCTCGGTGCAAACCGTTTTGCCATTGGATGAAAAGACAGCTCTGAAATTAACCACAGCGCGTTACTTCACACCATCGGGTCGCTCTATCCAAGCTGAAGGTATTAAGCCTGATATTGAAATCAAACCACGTAAATTTAGTGTAGACGATGCAACAGATAAAGCCATTGCGCCTTTGTCAGAAGCTGATTTTGAGCGCCACTTGAGTAACCCAACTCGAACTGAAGATGCCGCAGAAGCAACTAAGGATAAACCTGAGCAGGATCAGGCAACAGATGAAGCGCTTGATAGCAAACCCGCCGAGCAGGAAAAAAAGAAGCCCCTAGCGGATGAAGATTATCAGTTGTTTGAAGCACTGAATATTTTGAAAGGTATGGATTTGCTTATTAATCGTACTCGCGGTAGTAATGCCCTATAAGAAGAGCTAATCTTGTTTCCCTTACTTCCATCCACCCCTCTGCCATAGGTAGAGGGGGCGTAAGCGTCTGATTTTCTAATTTCCCCGATATAAGTTTTTATTTATGTCCGATTTAAGTCATTTCAATGTTGAAGGTGTTGCTCACATGGTGAATGTGGGTGCAAAACAGAGTACGCCGCGTCGTGCTATTGCTGCGGGTTTTATTCGTATGCAGGCCAGTACATTGGAAAAAATCCAGCAAGGTACACATAAAAAAGGCGATGTGCTAGGGATTGCACGGATTGCTGGTATTATGGCGAGTAAACGTACTGCTGATCTTGTGCCACTGTGTCATCCATTGGCTTTGACGCATGTAGACATTAGTCTGGACGCTGTTTCAGGTGAGATGCCTGCTGTCTATTGTAAAGCGACAGTAGAGACACACGGTCAAACGGGAGTAGAAATGGAAGCGTTGACTGCTGTGCAGATAAGTTTATTAACAATATATGATATGTGTAAGGCGGTGGATCGCGGTATGGTGATGCAAGATATTAAGCTGCTACACAAGTCAGGGGGTAAATCGGGCGAGTGGAATGCACCAGTCTAAGTAAGGCTAATCTAATGGTATTGATGATGAGTGTGAACATGCTCTCTAACTTTCTAACCCTCTTGCCGTGAAGGGCAGGAGGGTTATTTTAATAAGCAGCAATAGAGGCAATGTAGGAATAAACTTAGTGAATAAGCCCTTCCTCACGCAGTTGCTGTTCAATCTCCGGCATAATACTAGGATCGTCAATGGTTGATGGTACGGAGTAAGCTTGTCCATTGACCATTTGGCGCATGCTTTTGCGTAGGATTTTACCAGAGCGGGTTTTGGGTAGGCGTTTGACAATATAAGTGTCTTTGTAGCAAGCAATCGCGCCAATCTGATTACGAATATCTTGGATTAGCTCTTTGCTAAGCGTTGCCGAATCAATGTCTACACCTGATTTGAGTACGACCAGACCTATTGGAATTTGTCCCTTGAGATCATCGTCACGTGCAATGACGGCACATTCAGCCACAGCAGGGTGTGCGCCGACTACTTCTTCCATTTCGCCAGTTGACAAACGGTGTCCAGCCACATTAATAACATCGTCGACCCGTCCCATGACAAAAACATAAGCATCTTCGTCGATATAGCCGCCATCGCCACTGGCATAATAGCCAGGGAAAGCAGCCAGGTAGCTTTCTTTAAACTTTGCTACATTGCCCCAAACTGTTGTTAAGCAACTAGGAGGCAGCGGGAGTTTTAAAGCAATGTAACCTTGTTCATTAGCACCTAATTCATTGCCGCCATCATCCAGAATTTTGACATTAAAGCCGGGTGTGGGCACTGTGGAAGAGCCTAGTTTGACAGGCATAGCTTCAATACCTTGTAGATTGGCAGTAATACCCCAACCCGTTTCGGTTTGCCACCAGTGATCAATGACAGGCTTACCACTTTTTTCCATTAGCCATTCTTGGGTAGGAGGATCCAATCGTTCGCCTGCTGAGAAAATAGTTGTTAGAGCGCTGAGATCGTACTGTTTGAAAAAATCACCGTTGGCATCTTCTTTTTTGATAGCTCGGAAAGCAGTGGGGGCGGTAAATAGTGTTTTGACGCCATATTCTTCGCAAACCCGCCAGAATGCCCCCGCATCCGGTGTCATAATTGGTTTGCCTTCAAAAACAATCGTTGTGCACCCACGTAGTAGTGGGGCATATACAATATAAGAATGCCCCACTACCCAGCCCACGTCAGAGGCTGCCCAAAACACATCGCCCTTATCCACATTGTAAATGGCTTGCATACTGTAGTTCATGGCAACCGCATGACCACCGTTTTCGCGTACAACACCTTTGGGTTTGCCGGTTGTGCCTGAAGTGTACAGTATATACAGTGGGTCGGTGCCTTTGACCGGGACTGGATCAGCCGCTTGCGCTTTAGCTAACAATTCACTCCAGTCGTAATCACGGCCTTCGATCAATGCAGCACGGGCTTGTGGGCGTTGGAAAATGATACAGGCTGCGGGCTTGTGAGACGATAGGTCAATGGCCTTATCCAGCAATGGCTTGTAAGCAATCACGCGGCTGATTTCAATACCACAAGAGGCAGAGATCATGAGTTTGGGTTGGGCATCTTCAATGCGTACTGCAAGCTCTGGTGCCGCAAAGCCACCAAATACAACCGAGTGAATAGCACCCAAGCGCGCAACGGCTAGCATGGCAATGACAGCTTCTGGGATCATGGGCATGTAAATAATGACGCGGTCACCTTTTTCTAAACCGAGGTCTTTCAGCATGCCTGCGGCTTTGGCAACCTGATCCTGTAGCTCGGCATAGGTAATCTTGGTTTTGGTTTCAGTAACGGGAGAGTCATAAATAATGGCAAGCTGATCGCCACGGCCTTCCTTAACATGATGATCGACCGCCATGTAGCAGGTGTTCATCTCACCATCGGCAAACCAATGGTAAATAGCATGTTCATCCTGAGACAGTATGGTTTCCGGGAACTTAAACCAAGGTAGCTGCGCGGCTTTTTCTTTCCAGAATCCTTCGGGATCATCCATAGAATGTTGATATTCGGCTTGATAGCTCATGCTGCTTTCTCCTCCACCGTATTAGGTCAAAACTCGAACTTAAGTCACTAGTTTACTGTACAGGGCGGCTGATTGCTGCCTATTAGGGCTGCAACCGGCTTTAATCCTGTACGGCGCGCACATGACGGTTCTCTTATTGGCGACAGTACTTTTTATTGGCGTGTTTAACAAGCTGTTTGTGATGAATCTTTGAATGTTATGCTATGCAAACATTACGAGCAAAGCCTGTGGATTTACTGCCAGCGCATGAGTCACTCTTTCACGGCGTGTTTGCGCCGCTGCTGGAAAAATTATCCAGAGGCAACTGTTACGATAATGCCTGTGCTGAGAGCTTTTTTCATTTTACAATACGAAATGCAGACATACCCGCTTGGGCAGTGTGGCGACTGATTCAAAGAGGGAGTCGGTTTGTCACGATTAAATCTACATAACTTGATTATAAATTCCACTGTTTTGTTTACATCATTGAGCATCTTCACATCTTATTGGGTTCAAATTGTGTCATTGATTCGCCTAGTGTTACCGGCTTTTCGCCTGAAAACACTACCACTTGCTTTTTCCTCCATTCTGGTGGGTACTGCATTGGCGGTAGCGGATGACAGCCAGAATTGGCAACCTGTAACATTTGTTTTAACGGTATTGACCGCGTTGGCATTGCAAATCCTGTCCAATATCGCCAATGATTTGGGTGACGGCCTGAAAGGCACGGATCAATACCAGCTTGCAGCCCAACCGGATGGACTGACTAAGCGCGTCACTGGTTTGGCGACAGTATCAGTGCAGCAGATGCGAATCATACTATTGGGCTGGGTCATACTGACACTGATATTCGGCAGTATGCTGATTATCCATGCCACCAAAACCAACACTGATTTCTGGATATTTCTGGGTCTGGGAGGATTGTCAATAGTTGCCGCGCTGACTTACACGATTGGCAAATATGCGTATGGTTATTATGGGCTTGGTGATGTCTCCGTATTTATTTTCTTTGGTCTCATTGGTGTATTAGGCAGTTACTATTTACAAGCCAATCACTTTCATTTTTCCCTGATATTACCGGCAAGTGCGGTGGGCTTATTTTGTGTCGCCGTATTAAATATCAATAATTTACGTGATATTGAAACTGATCGCTTATCAGGAAAACAAACTTTTGCCGTCTATATTGGAAAAAAGAACGGCCAACGATACCATATTATTCTGATTACACTGGCATTGCTTGCCTTTTTATGCAGTGTCAGTCCGCGTAATGTATTTACGGGTTTGTTTTTACTGACAGTCCCGTTATTTTTACGCCAGAGTTATCGTCTGTATCAGGCTAATAACAGCAAAGAAATTGGCAAAGAATTACCGATTTGTATCAAACTGGTTTTTTTGTGTTGTGCATTATTCTCTGTCGGACAAATTGCTCTGTCCTTGTGCGCTATATGCCTTCAGCAAAATCCAACACTGTGATAGCATTCGCCCGCATTGCAGTTCTCAAAGGTGCAGACCTTCTCATGGCACGATATATCTTTATTACTGGTGGCGTGGTGTCTTCCTTGGGCAAGGGCATTGCGTCGGCGTCGCTGGGCGCTATTCTTGAAGCACGTGGCCTGAAAGTCACAATGATGAAGCTAGACCCTTATATTAATGTTGATCCTGGAACGATGAGTCCGTTCCAGCACGGTGAAGTGTTTGTGACTGAAGACGGCGCAGAAACGGATCTGGATTTGGGGCATTACGAACGCTTTGTTGGGTTCAAAGCTAGTCGTAATAATAATTTTACCACCGGACGCATTTACGAAAGTGTTATCCGCAAGGAGCGGCGGGGGGATTATGAAGGCAAGACCGTGCAGGTCATCCCACACATTACCGATGAAATCAAGCGTAGTGTGCGTGCGGGCGCTGCGGATGCTGATATTGCTATGGTCGAAGTGGGTGGAACAGTCGGTGATATTGAATCATTGCCTTTTATGGAGGCAATCCGGCAAATGGCGGTGGAAGAGGGGCGGAATAATGCCTTATTTATTCATTTGACCTTATTGCCTTATGTGGCTACTGCGGGTGAGTTGAAAACCAAACCTACTCAGCATTCAGTTAAAGAGCTGCGCTCAATTGGTATTCAGCCGGATATTCTGCTGTGTCGCAGTGAAAAATCTTTACCGGAAGCGGAACGGCGTAAGATTGCTTTGTTTACTAATGTAGAAGAACGCGCCGTTATTTCCGTGATTGATCTTGATAATATTTATAAAATTCCATTATGGCTGCATGCGCAAAAACTGGATCGAATTGTAGCTGAAAAGCTTGGATTAGCAGATTTACCAGAAGCAGACTTATCAGATTGGAAAAATGTGGTCAGTGCTATGGAATTTCCTGAAGCAGAAGTCACGGTTGCGATGGTGGGTAAATATGTTGATCTGACCGAATCCTACAAATCCTTGAATGAAGCTTTGACCCATGCTGGTATTCAAACGCAGACTAAGGTGCATATTCGTTATATTGATTCTGAAAAGCTGGAATCCGAAGAGGCAGACGGGCTGGAAATGCAGACCTTGCGTGCAGCGGATGCTATTTTAGTGCCCGGCGGTTTTGGTAAGCGCGGTATTGAAGGCAAAATCCTAGCGGTACAGTATGCACGGGAAAATAAAGTGCCTTATTTAGGTATTTGTCTTGGGATGCAGGTGGCGGTGATTGAGTTTGCACGCCATTGTGCTGGACTCGAAGGTGCGAACAGCACCGAGTTTGTCACCTTAGAGGATACGCCCCATCCAGTGATTGGCCTGATTACTGAGTGGCAAAATCAGGATGGCACGATTGAAACGCGCTCCTCCCACTCTGATTTGGGTGGAACCATGCGTTTGGGGGGGCAAATGTGTAAACTGAAAGCGGGTTCATTGGCACGTGATACTTATGGAACGGATACGATTGTCGAGCGGCATCGCCATCGTTATGAATTTAATAATAATTATCACAATGTATTGCGCGACAGTGGTTTAGTGTTTTCAGGCTGGTCGAGTGACGATTCTTTGGTGGAAATGGTTGAGCTGGTTGATCATCCTTGGTTTCTGGCTTGCCAATTTCATCCCGAGTTTACGTCTCGTCCGCGTCAGGGGCATCCGCTGTTCAGTAGCTTTATTCGTGCAGCGCGTCGCTATCGTGAAAACCGACATAATGGGGGAACTGCACCTGTATGAAACTGTGTGGATTTGACATTGGTTTGGATCAGCCTTTTTTTCTGATTTCTGGTCCTTGTTCTATTGAAGGCGAGGCATTAGCTCTGGAGACAGCAAGTCGCTTGAAAGAAATCACCAGTCGTTTGGGGATTCCTTTTATTTATAAATCATCTTTTGATAAAGCGAATCGCTCTTCGCATAGCAGCAAGCGTGGTGTGGGTTTAGAAGCTGGTTTGCGTATATTGGAACAGGTCAAGCGCGAAGTGGGTGTGCCAGTCTTAACAGATGTGCATGAAGATACGCCATTTAATGAGGTGGCGAGTGTTGTCGATGTTTTGCAGACACCTGCCTTTTTATGTCGGCAAACAAGTTTTATTCAAAATGTGGCACGTGCTGGTAAGCCTGTAAATATTAAGAAGGGGCAATTTTTGGCACCTTGGGATATGGGCAATGTGGTAGATAAAGCCCGTGCTGTTGGTAATGATCACATCATGGTGTGCGAGCGCGGCTATACTTTTGGCTATAACAATTTGGTATCGGATATGCGTAGCTTAGCTATTATGCGTGATACACAGTGTCCGGTCGTGTTTGATGCCACGCATTCGGTGCAATTGCCGGGTGGTCAGGGTAGTGCGTCGGGTGGTGAGCGCCAGCATGTACCCGTATTGGCACGCGCCGCTGTTGCAGTAGGTATTGCTGGCTTGTTTATGGAATCACATCCTGATCCGGCTAATGCTTGGAGTGATGGCCCCAATTCTTGGCCTTTGGATCGTATGGAAGCATTACTGGTGTCATTGCTAGATTTGGATCGAGTGGTCAAGGCACAAGCATTTATTGAGAATACTTTGTAAAATACAAGGTAAAATACAAGATTGAAATCACCAGGGAGGATGTACCTTATGTCTGAAATTACAGCTATCCATGCTCGGGAAATTGTGGATTCCCGAGGTAATCCTACGGTTGAAGCTGATGTGACTTTAGCTAATGGTGTCGTAGGGCGTGCTGCCGTGCCTTCTGGCGCTTCTACTGGTGCGCGTGAAGCGATTGAATTGCGTGATGGTGGTGAGCGTTATCTGGGTAAAGGCGTACAACAAGCGGTTGCCAATGTGAATGGTGAGCTGGCTAAAGCCATCGTGGGTATGGAGGTCAGTGATCAGGCAGGTATTGATCAAACCATGTTAGCCTTGGATGGCACGGAGAATAAAGCTCGTTTGGGCGCAAATGCTTTGTTGGCTGTTTCGATGGCGGCGGCTCATGCGGCGGCGAAAGCGCAAAATTTACCGCTGTATCAATACTTAGGTCAGTCTGATGCTTATACTCTGCCTGTGCCAATGATGAATATTATTAACGGCGGCGCGCATGCAGATAATAGCGTTGATTTGCAAGAGTTTATGATTCTGCCGGTTGGTGCTGGCAGTATGGCAGATGCGATTCGTTATGGTGCTGAAGTGTTTCATCATTTGAAATCTGTATTGAAAAAGCGTGGTTTAAATACAGCGGTGGGCGATGAAGGTGGCTTTGCGCCTGATTTATCTTCCAATGAAGAAGCCATTGAAGTGATTTTGGCAGCGATTGATAAGGCTGGTTTCAAAGCAGGTCAGGATATTTATTTGGGGCTGGATGTCGCTAGTTCTGAATTTTATGAAAATGGTCAATATGTTTTAGCGTCTGAAAATCGTCGTTTTGATGCCGCAGGTTTTACCGATTATTTAGCTAATTGGGTGGATCAATACCCTATTATTAGTATTGAAGATGGTATGGCTGAGGGTGATTGGGCTGGCTGGAAGATTTTGACTGAGCGTTTGGGGGGGAAACTACAGCTAGTCGGCGACGATTTATTTGTTACCAATACTAAAATTCTGGCCGAGGGGATAGAGAAGCATATTGCAAACGCTATTCTGATTAAGGTGAATCAGATTGGTACATTGACTGAGACACTACAAGCGATTGATATGGCGCATAAAGCAGGCTATGCCGCTGTAGTTTCGCATCGTTCTGGTGAAACGGAGGATACTACGATTGCAGATATTGCTGTCGCTACGCAGGCAGGGCAGATTAAGACGGGTTCTTTATCACGTTCTGATCGGGTGGCTAAGTATAATCAATTGTTACGAATTGCTGAACAATTAGGCGGTAAAGGCAAATATGCGGGTAGTGCTGCATTCAAACGAATGTAATGGCTTGCTTTAAATTTGATTGAAGTCGATTAACTAACTGATAATGCTCAGCTTGGTTACTTATCTGCTATGCTTGAAGGGTGGGTATTTTATCTACCCTTTTTTATTTTGGGGCTAACGTGCAAGTCATGCGTATTCATTTCACTCAAGTTTTATTAATAGGCTTAAGCCTTCTGGCCTTGGTGCTATTTGTGCGTTTATGGGTAGGTACGGGTAGCTATCCTGATGTTTGGTCATTGGAACAACAGATCGCCTCACAGCAACAGACGAATGTTGAGCAGCAGGCGCGTAATGATCGCTTGCGTGAAGATGTGAATAATATTGGGCGGGATGATGATGCTATCGAAGCTCATGCGCGTAGCGAGTTAGGTATGGTGAAAAAAGGCGAAATTTTTTATCAGGTTATTTTGCGTGACAATGTTGAGCCTACTGCTATTTTGAAAGTTGATCCATCGCCTTATGTCGAATGATATTTGGGTAATCATTCCTGCCGCTGGCGTTGGAAAACGCATGCAAGCGGCTATTCCCAAGCAATATCTGAGCTTGAACGGTCGCATGGTGCTTGAACATACGCTCAGACTCTTTATAAATCAGCCAAAGATAGCTGGCGTGGTCGTGGTGATCAGTGAAGGGGATGAGTACTGGCCACAAGTGGCCGTACAGCTCGGTTCAATGACACAAATTTTGCACCTTGTATCAGGTGGGCAAGAGCGCGCTAATTCAGTATTGAATGGCTTAAATTACTTGCTGGACACGCTGTCTTTGCCTGGCGATACAGTGGTATTGGTACATGATGCGGCTCGTCCTTGTTTGCCTGCGGGTGATTTGCAAGCCTTGCTGGCTTGTGCCACCAGTTTGGATGAGCAGGGTGTATTATTGGCGACACCAGTGCGCGATACCATGAAGCGCTCAGATTCAGTGGCTGGTATTAATCGGGTGTGTCGTACAGAAGAACGCGATGGTTTGTGGCATGCTTTAACACCACAAATGGCTTTATTGGGGGTTTTACGTCAGGCATTACAAACAGCGCTGCAACAAGGTTTGTCCGTTACTGATGAAGCTTCTGCGCTGGAGCTGATGGGTTTGCAGCCACGATTGCTGGAAGGAGACGCCAGCAATATTAAGATTACCCGTCCAACTGATTTAGCGTTGGCGGATTTTTTTCTACAACAAAATCATTAGAGTGAATCAGTCCTTATGTTTCGTATTGGTCATGGTTTTGATGTGCATGCGTTTACCACAGGTCATCATATTCATTTAGGGGGCGTTCAAATTCCGCATGATCAGGCTGTTAAGGCACATTCAGATGGTGATGTTTTACTGCATGCGGTGTGCGATGCCATGTTGGGTGCTTTAGCATTGGGTGATATTGGCAAGCATTTTCCTGATACTTCCAGCGAGTTTGCTGGTGTAGACTCGCGTATTTTATTGCGCCATGTTTATAGTTTGGTCAAAGCGCAAGCTTATCGCCTGGCTAATCTGGACAGTACTATTATTGCACAAGCCCCTAAAGTAGCACCTTATATCGGTACGATGCGTCAGACTATGGCGGATGATTTGCAATGCGATTTATCTCAGGTCAGTGTGAAAGCCACAACAACGGAGAAGTTGGGGTTTGAAGGGCGTAAAGAGGGTATTTCTGCACATGCCATTGTACTTTTGTATCGGCAGCCGGTCTGAGCGTAGTTTTATGGTTATAGCCACCATTGCTGATAATAATCGCGCTTATTGTCTACAAACGTATTGTTTTGTGGTGCGTTTGACCAAGTAAAGGTCTGTTGGTCATCGTCTTCTATAGTCACTTTAATCCTGCCATTGTCATAAAAGCGTTGTGCGCCATAAATAGAAGACAAACTGCTAAATAGCGGTGTTGATGCTTTGCTTGGAGACTGACCAGCGTGTATTGCTAGGAAATTCAATAAATCCTGACTGTTTTGTAAAACAGGTTTAGCGACGTTTGATAGTTTTTCTGTCCCAAAAAGTGGGTGTGCATGGTTTTGTGTCGGTGCTGCACTAGGAGCAACTTGGCTTTGGCGGTTTGTTGGTGGTTCGGTAGTGTTGGCGCTATGTGACGGCTGTTTAAGATTATATTCCTCAGCTTTAGTATCTGAGGGCGTTTGCTCTTGTGTCTTCGGGTCGGCTTGTGGGTCGGTATGCCCCTCGATTGCACTGACCAGTTGATCAGGTATCGTGCTGAGCCGGTAGTTAGGGTCAGTGACTTGGTGTAATTGCTGTTGCAATAGATGAATAAACCAGCGCAACAGTGTATCTTCTGATACTTTTTTTGTTGTGCCCTTGGTTTGATTAACAGCTAAACTCAGCCGGATGGAGGCTTTGCCGGTGCTGGATGAGGGGGTATTTGATGTAGTTGTATCCATAGTGAGTCCTTTGACAGATAGCGACTACAAATAGACAAGCTTGATTCAAGCTGGACTAGCCTAGCTGAGGCTTGATACTGTCTTTTAAGATTAGGACTGCTTTGGCTAGTTTGCGGTTGGCTTTAAGATAGATTGCTTTGAAAGTCCGATAAGAGGGTGGGTTATGGTGTTTGCTCCAACTGCCGTTGGGCTGGAATGCGTCGACTATTCCAATGAGTTAGCGCCCATTGCCAACAATCCGCTAGGGAAGAAAAATTATCAAAATGCGGAGGTGTTTGTCCTAGGAATTGTAAGGTAGCGCATAAGGTTTTTAATTTTTCAGCTTTATTTTCTGTAGGAATGGGAGCGGCTTTTGTTTGTTTGCTGAGCTTTTGGCCATCGGTATAGGTGGCAATAGGGATATGCAAATACTGTGGTTGTGGCAGTCCTAGCAAAGTTTGCAAGTACATCTGGCGGGGGGTGTTATCCAGCAAGTCAGCGCCACGTATAATATGACTGATATTTTGCCAAGCATCATCAACCACTACAGCCAGTTGGTAGGCATATAAGCCATCCGCGCGACGTATGATAAAATCACCTAAAGTTTGTGCTAAATTTTGGCAAAATAGACCTTGTACAGCATCCTGAAAACAGATGGTTTCATGCGGTACGCGTAAACGTATGGCTGTAGCGCCAAGAGGGGGGGGATGTGGAGGTTTGTTGCGGCAAGTACCCGGGTAGATAAGACCGTATAAACCGTGTTCAGCGACTAGGTTTAATTGTTTGCGCGAGCAAGTACAGGGATAACAAAAGTCTTGGAGGGTTTCGAGCGCCTCTTGATAGGCTTCTAATACCATTTCCAATAATTTATGACCCTTCATATATGTGCCCATTTCCGATGGCATATCCGTGAGACCAACTGTGAATCATTGGCAAATTGATTCCA
>PDPH01000050.1 GCA_002747435.1 Pseudomonadota bacterium | reverse complement strand
TCCTCAAGCTACCTAAGTTGTGATGTCGATTATACGGCAACGTATTCGCCTTATACCTGCCCAAAGCCTCCCCAGCCTAGACGGAGGCCGAACCAATAATCAAGTTCACGCCACACATTAAAAGTGTGGCGGACTTTTCTCAAAAAAGGAATTTTAAGATGAATAAATATTTTATGACTTTACCACTTATATTTTTTGGACTACTGTCATTCACCTCCCCTGTATTAGCCGCCGCTATAACGTCCTTGAATTTTTCTGTCCATATTATTAATCCACAATTACCTGCGAGAGCACCAGCACATTTAGGAGCCGATAAGCTAGTAAGTTACTACCGGCAACTCAATGCTAATATTACCAGCAGAAACCCGATTGCTGATGCCAAACAAGCCATAGCTAGGGGTTATATAGGAGCTCTATTCACCGAAAAACCAATAATCAGCTTGTATCAAGAGCGGATCTCTCTGGAGAAAAAATTAGGCAACCCCTACCAAGGACTTGATGCGGATATGATAAAAAAATTGCAGCTTCAACTTAAGGTAGTACAAGGAGCAGGACGTATACGTAGCAGCGAACTCAAGGACTATAAAGGTGGGCTTCTTAATGCAGAAAAAGTCGTTGATACCTATTTCCAATCTGCCTACCGCTATGCTTATTACTGGAATCGCACTATGGCTGCCTACCTGAAGCAGCAACAGGCATCTGGTCAGGCAGGCACATCCGGCACAACCACCCCTGCGGATAATACCCATCACACCACCAACGGCAGCACAGTGACTACCTCCAAAACCAGCCCTTCCCGCTGGTGGAGTCAGCAGGTACATTGATGCTCATTTAAATAGTCTCCCCCTGATCAACTACCAACCTACTGTTTTATATAATTTATTTTCCTTTTAACACAAGCGCTGAAACACATTCAAATTCAGCGCTGTAAGCTTAGGCGCACAGAGACCTCACGGTGTTCTTTGCCATTCCGCAGAAATTGCACGGTAATGGTGTCATTCAGGTGGTAATCATCCAGTGTGTTGACTAAGTCATTGCTTTTATTGATCGGTTTGCCATCAATCGCTTGAATAATGTCGCCCAATATCAATTCTTCTCCTTGAGCTAGTTTAGTACCGCGCAGACCGGCTAATGCAGCAGGTGAATTGGGCGCAACTTGCAAGACTAGAATACCCTTGACATGCAGCCGTTCGCTGACTCGCTGGCTGACATCATCATTCACGGTAACGCCTAAGATAGGGCGAATATAGCGCCCATTTTGAATTAAGCTCGGCACAACCCGATTAACTGTATCAACGGGAATGGCAAAGCCTATGCCCGCCGATGCACCTGAGGGGCTGTAAATGGCGACATTGACACCAATTACGCGCCCAGAGCTATCCAGCAAAGGTCCACCTGAGTTGCCTGGGTTAATAGCTGCATCAGTTTGTATTAAGTCGTCCATAAGATTGCCGGGTGAGTCTAAGGTACGTCCTAATGCAGAAATGACTCCTGTAGTGAGCGTGTGATCCAAGCCAAAAGGATTACCAATCGCTAGCACACTTTGGCCTACCCGCAAATCAGCACTGCTACCAATATTAATCGCTGGCGGCATAGCTTTTTTATTACGTAACTTAATAACAGCCAAGTCGTATTCTGGACTAGCACCGACCACATCCGCTTCCAGCAAGCGTTGATCCACTAGATGTACCTTGGCTTGGCGGTAACCTTCGACAACATGGTAATTGGTTACAATATGTCCTTGGTTATCCCATACAAAACCGCTACCTGTACCGCTAGGTAACTCACGCACATCGCGTGTCCAGACATTAATAACGCGCTCAGTCGTAGTAATAAACACTACCGAAGGGCTAGTCCACTCAAACACATTGATCGTGCGCTCTTCTTCTGAAGAAAAATGGCCTGCGGGCGTTACTGGCCGAGGCAAAACCCGTTCGCTTTTCGCCCAGTGATTCCAGACCAGCAAAATTAAGCCCAGTAATAATGCGCCCAATACTACCCAAGCTATATTTTTAAGCATTTGCTTACTTTGCATGACCACTCCAGTTTTTTGGTACTCTAGTGATTTTGTGTAAACCGCAAAATAATATGGTTTAATCTTTAATCTACACGGAATAGGGTGAGTCGATTACGTAGCCAGTCACTCTGGCCATCATCACTCACCATCAGGTATAGATTGCCTTTAATATGGGTAAGACCTTCAAAATTATCAACTGAAAAAAGGCTAGACATTACCCTCAGGTTTTCCGCACGGCATGCCCCTTCGCGTGAACAAGCTGCTAAATTGACTCGCCGCAATGAAATGACCATCGGATTCCCTACACCATTCCAAGCACGCTCTAGTACTAGCAAACTATTATCGGGCAATAATTCCAAAGCAGTGATGGAGCTATTGGGCGCAGGATAAGCCATGAATGACCATTTTTTCCGGTTGGAATAAAGGGTATGCAGATTATTGGGTTGATTTTTCAGGGAACGTTCGGGGGCGGTAAGAAAACCATATTTAGGGTGACGTATAAGCGATTCCAAGGATGTATTGCCACTACGATAAGCACGACGATCACGCAAGTCAGGATGCAGCGGCAGTTCATTTATAAGTCTGCCTGCGGTATTTGTCCGTAGCAAACGCGGTATGCCCTCCAAGGCTACTACGAGCTGTGAATCACCTTTGCGGCCATTATTGGCATTCAATACCACTAAGCCTTCTGCATCGCGGTGACGCAATGGCTTCGCTTTATCATCAGTTAAAACTTTAGCAAATACAGGTTTAATCGCTGCAATTTGCTCATTACTGATCTGCATTTTGAAGTGAAACAAGATGCCCCGATCCGAAATGGCGTAGAGCAATTGCTCATCTTCATCCCAAGCTAGGTCGGATAGGCCGCTGATTGTCAAACCATTTAAGCTTTCGCGTGGGATAGTGAAATGGCTCAATAAGCTTAGGTGATGTCCTGTATTGGCTTGTGCAGGGGGCGATGAGCCAGTGCAAGCTGATAAAGTCAGTAGTAGACATAGCTGGGAGAGCGTGCTGTGTATTGTTTTTTTCATTACTTTTTCCATAAAGGCGGGCACTTACTAAAGTTCGCTAGTGTAAAGCTTGAGGCGCAGTGATGCCACAATGCTAAAATGGACAGCGCGAACTGCTTAAATATCCCGAAACTTTATTCAGTGTCTCTAGTCCAACCCATAGCTGCTTGGTCGATTATTGCTGTTTTCACGCTACAAACCCTGTAACCAGCATTGCGCGTAAGGATGCCATGCAGTCATTCACGGTATAAGGGAGTGTGCTGCTATGTTAAAAATGATTCCACTTTTTTTTGTCTTATTACTGGCTTATTTTGCACTATGTATTGTCGAATTTTTCCCAGTTTACCTGCACGTAGTGATGCTCGATCTGCAACTACCCTCGGGTGTTGCTTGGCAACCGACTTATGGTGATGGTTTTTTGGGGCTAGGCTTGCTGGTGCTTTCTATGGAGATTTATAAATCCACTAACACATCAGACAGCTCTATTATTGAGCATGTGTTATCGACCATGGTATTAGTAATTTATTTAGTCGCATGGTTGGTTGAGCCGTGGGCGGGTAATTCTTATTTTGCCATGTTGGCGCTCATGTCTATTATTGATGTCACTACAGGTTTTACTGTTTCTATTGCTGTAGCCCGACGGGACTTTCAAATTGGCGCTTAGTCCACTCCAGCCAGGCTGCACTGCTGACTTGGCTGCTATTCAGCAGTGGCTGCGGGTAAAAACCCCAAAACAATACCCAAAATGCTAGTAACACTACGATTAATAACTCACGTCTTTTTAGGTCGGGTGATTCTTTTATGACAGTATGCTGAGCTTCACCTAGAAAAGCTTTACGATAAGCCGTCAGGAAATAAGCCGCTGTTAAAATAATGCTAAAGAGCACCAACAAACCTGCACCTAGATTGCTCTGCAAAATAGCCATTATCAGTAAAAACTCTGCTGGAAAACCGCTAGTTCCAGGCAAACCCAAGCTACCTAAACCGAATAGTAAAAAGAAAGTGGCGAGTAAGGGCATAGAACTGGCCATACCACCTAAGCTCAACTGTTCGGTTGAGCCTATGCGCTGATGAATAAAACCCAAGATAATAAATAGGCCGCTGGCAATGAGAGTGAAATTCAATAATTGAAAAATAGCAGCTTGTAAACCTTGTTGATTGAAACTAACAATTCCCAACACCACCATACTAATATGACTAAGGCTGGCGTAAGCCAGCATACGGCGCAGATTAGTTTGACTCAGTGCAGCCAGCGTGCCGTACAAAACACCTAACATACTCATGCCGATTAATAGCCAATCAAACTGTTGTGTTGCCTCTGGTGCTAATGGAATCACATAACGCAGTAAGCCATAAGCGCCTACCTTTAAGCCAACTAAGACAGCAACAACATTGGCAGGCCCTTCCTGCGCGACCACAGGCAACCAAGCATGAAAAGGAAATAAAGGCAGTTTGATAGCAAAACCAAATAATAATAAGAAGAAAACCATTGTTTGCCAAGGATTATGGTGAGCTAGCACCAGCAAGTCAGTATAGGCAAAACTGATAGGCTCGGGCGATTGTAGTGCCAGCACGATCAAACCCAATAGAATCGTGATGCCACCTGTCATCATAAACAACGTATATTTTACCGCAGCATAACGGCGATTAGCACCAGCCCCCCATAAACTGATGAGGAAGAAAAAAGGTAATAGACTTAATTCCCAAAACAGGAAAAATAAGAGGGTATCCAGTGCGCTAAAAATACCTTGTAGCGTCAGTTGCAAAAACAGCATTAAGGCAAAAAATAAAGAAGGCAGATGACGCACAGCATTCCAAGAAGCCAGTATGACAGCCAAAAATAGTAAGGAAGTAAATGGCAAAAATAATACTGATAAACCGTCTACACCTAATTGGTAATTGACCTGTAAATTGGGAATCCAAGGATAGTTTTCTACTAGCTGAAAACCAGCTTGCGTATTGTCAAACACCATAACCACAACAATATTGACCAGCAAGGCTAATACAGCGCTTATTAAAGCTGCTTGCCGCGCTAGCTTATTGGGTAGACATAAAGTGATGATTGCACCCAACAGCAGTATAAATAGCACACTGCTTAGCCAAGGAAAAGTGCTAGGTATGAGGGGCATAAACTAATATCTTTTGGCAGTTTTTAAGCACTTAATGTGTCCTAGTAACGTGATCAGTATGAGCTATGGGGTAAAACATCTCCCCCAATGCTGCTGTCGGTTTCTCAATCAATGCCAGCCAAGGGGCAGTGTAAAAGCCTACAATGACAATAATGCCAATCATTGTAATGGCTAATACCTTTTCGGTTAGGTGCGAAGGGCTAATATCCCAGTGTTTAGTACGACCCTGTGGCTCAGATAGAAAAATCTGTTGGAAGGCACGTAGCATAAAAGCAGCGGCAATTAAGTTGCCAATTGCTGCTGCAATAGTAATGGGTGCGCCAAAAGCAGGAATAGAGCCTTCTAGGACAAAGTGTACAGCATCAAAGCCGGGTGTGCCGGGCATTCCGACAATGGCTAGTGCGGAAATAAAAAAGGCTATGCCCACCAGTGGTAGAGTATCAAACATACTCCCTAGTCGATTCAGATTAGTGGTACAAGTGCGTTGCCAGACCAATCCGCTCATAAACAATAAGCCAGAAATTGCCAAGCCCATATTCAATGCCATTAAAATGCTGCCCTTCAGGCCGACCTCATCCAAACTAAACAGGCCAATTGTCAAAATACCTGTATGGCTGACAACAGCATAAGCCAGTAGGCTACGCAGATTTTTTTGGCGCAAGGCCAACAAAGCGGCATAAAAAATGCCAGTGACCGCAAAAGTGACAGCGACCCAATGCCAGTGCCAAGTTGCTTGTGGTGTAAGGGGAAGTACAAAGCGCACTAAGCCATAAACGCCGACTTTCAATCCTAATAAATACACTGGTGCAACGGCCAAATTGCCTGATTTGATAAAATCAGGTAACCAGCCATGAAAGGGAAAAACGGGAATGCGTATGCCTAAAGCATAAAACAGCGAGAAAAAAACTAATACATTGACTGGTGTTTCCAGGCGCAGCTCAGCTAGTTTTAATAAATCAAATGACCAATGCCCGTTCATATCGGCATAGTGCCAACCCAAAATCAAAGTACCTGCAAAAAGCAGCACCAGACCGGTTGCCATAAAGTGCATGAAACGCAGCAAGGCAGGTAACACATCATCCGAAGTGGGCCAACGCGAGCTTAGCAAGCTCAACAAGGCTATTTCAGCGACAGACATGAGGCTAAACCAGAGCAAATCCAGAGTAACAAACTGACTGAGCATGCTACTTTGCAATAACATAACAATAGCAGGCATGGCAGTTTTATGTTGACCGCGAAATAGCATAAAGACAACACACAAAAAGCCCAGTAAGGTGGTTAGCATGACAAATAACACGCTAATACCGTCAACACCGACATGATATTGTAAAGCACCCCAGAGTTTGAATTGCTCAACCTGCTGCATGATTTCACCCGACTGGCTACTGTCGAAGTGTTGATAAAGCCAAACGGCTAACAGTATTTGAGTGACTGAAGCTAGGCTGGCAATAATAAAATTGCTCATGTTGCGCAAACGCAGTAATAACAAACCTGTTAATAAGGGTAATAACTGCAAGACACTTAAGACAGGCCAGGAAGCGTTTGTTGCTTGATAAATCATCCGTGTGCCTACCCTATAAAATGTAAACCAAAGTGGCTGCTATCAATACCATCAGGTAACGGGGTTTACGCAAATAACTTTCTATGATTTCTGCTTTTTCACCTAAGGTATTAGCTAATCCCGACAAAGTTTCACCGCTTCCCCCTAATACCAACTTGTTTTCGAACCATTCCAACCACTCTGCCACGGTTTGCATTAATTTCCCCAAAACGCCAGTACCGACACCTACCGCGCTCGAATAAGCATGTCGTCCTTGTTGGAAGTCCTGTGCCTGAGCCAGTGAAGACAGCAGCGCGGATTGTGTGGGTGTGCCTGTGAGACGATTAAGCACTTGTTCGTCAAATAATTGTGCCTCTTGTGCTAGCTGTTGGGTGGGACGCACTAAAAACCAATCTGTGAGTGGATCAAGCCAGCAGCGTTGTGCAGCAAGCAGATACAAACTTGTGTGCCTTCTTAGCCAACGGGGAAGCAATTGTGCTGGTCGTTGGGCTTGCTGCATAAAGGAAGGCGCATTTAAAAACTGATGTGCACGCCAAAATAAATGTAAGGTCAAATGTAGGCTGGCTAAGTCATACCAACCTAAGGCAATCCAGTTAACTATCAAACCTGTTTGCATTAAAGTCGCATAGATTAGCGATGTTTTTATATCAGTTTGTGCCTGTGCGCTCAGCCAAGCATAACAAACAGTAAGTAAGCCAATACTTAATAAAAACCATTGCAACAAGTTTACCATTTCTAATAAAGGCGCAAGCCGTATTAATAAGTACAAGGCTAGATGGCTTAGTACTGAACCGTAAAATACCGCACTGGACGGCGTTGGACCTTCTAAAGCACGGCTAATCCAAGCTGAAAAGGGAAATTGAGCACTTTTAATCAAGGCTGGAAGGATGAGTGAAAAGCCTAATAAACCTGTTAACATACTGTCGTGTGTTGCCGCTGCGTTAAAAATCATGGGCCAACTGGAAACTCCTAAAAATACCAGCGCAATAAACAAAGCCAGTAAAAAAGTAGCATCACCAATACGATTCGTCACAAAAGCACGGTTGGCATTGTTAACAGCCCAATCACGTTGCCAGCGATAAGCAATCAATACCCAAGAGCTGATGCCAGCTAATTCCCAACCCACAAATACCAGTAATAAATCTGCTCCTAAAGTGACTAATAAGACAGCGGTATGAAATAATGCCAGCACAATAAAATAACGCTGGAATCCAGCTTCACGGTGCAAATAGTTTATTGAAAAACGAGTTGCAATCAGGATAACAAGGCTGAAACAAATACTTAGCCACAAGCTCAATGGATCAAGCAAAAAGCCAAAGTCAGCTTGTACCGCGCCACTTTTCAGCCAAGCTCCCATGGATAATAAGCCCAGTGGTTCAAACAATAGACTATAACCACCTAAGACTAGCAGTAGCAGTAAAGCTAATAATTCTGCCCCGACCAGAACCCTAGCTGTTTCGCGTTCACCACGCTCGCCACTATTCCAGCCAATGATAAAACCCAAGATGATCCAACAAGCGGCTAGGAAAGGCAGTAGTGGAATAGCCAGCGTAAGGTAGTGGAGAGGTGTCATAAGCTGTGCTCCTGATAGTCCCTTTCTGGGGTAGGCGTTGGACGGGTGGAACTTCGGGAGCTTCTCACTAATGCGGGCGGTAAATGTTCTTGTGAGCCGCTAAACCAATCTGCTGAGCATTCTACTTCTGGTAGCGGAGAAACACTGGAACGCCAAGGTACAAAACCTGTGTTGGGGTGGAATTCATAGATAAGGCCTGTTTCTGGTTCTTTGACGGCCAGTTGTACCCAGAGGTTTTTAATCAATGTCTGTAAGTCGGCTTGGCGTTGATAAACTTGTTGAACCACATGCCGCTGTGCTTCTAAGACTAGTAACAAACGCATGGGCTCGTGTATTTCAATCATTTGTTTGGGGAGTCCAGTACGTAAGTCGCTGGCAGTACCCTCCATGACACCAAGGAGTCCGGTGACATTGTGCATAATTTTGGAGCCAGAGCCGTAATGGCTATTGTTTACGGTGGAAAAATAATACTCTAGGCTGATACCCGCGCCGACGGGAGCGGCAACCAGCAAGACTTCCTCTAAAATATGCCCATCAGGGTCATCACGATAGTCGTATGAAATCAAGAATGCACGTCGATCCAGAAAAATACCTTGGCTGAGTGAGCGTCTGCCTACCAGTGCTACTGCATTAGTCACATGCCCCAATTCAGGGCGAGGCTGGCTATAATCAAGAGCGCGCATTTCGACATGGCGCATGGCTTGTTGCAAATCAGGTTTACGCGGGGCGGAAGCAAATTTGCGACAACGCTCTTGGGCAGAACGCGCTGCTGCGAGAGCAATATCAGCTTGTAAAGATTGGAATACTGCCTGCTGTTCGCTAGGAATTAAGTCGGTATCTGTCCAGTGTATGGCTTCATTGCAAGTATCATGCTCTGCCGCCACAAAATGGCAATCAGCCGGAATAATGATACTGCGTTCTGCTAGCCGTTGACGTACTTCCGGGCGGTTTGCCATAGCTGCAAAAGCGCGTGCATTGGGACCACTATAACGTCCGCTACAAGCGCCACAGCCATAAGCTGCCTCATGTGGATTGTTCTGGTTGCTGGAATAGTGACCCATCATAAGCACAAATTTGCCAAAGCCTGTAGTGAGGCCATGTGCTTGTAAAAACTGTGCAATCTGTTCCGTTTGTTCTTCATCGGTATAGCCTAGCTGATTCAGCTCTGCTGAACGGTCGACTTTAGCTTGTATTGCGGTCAGTTGCACGCGGGTTGGCACACTGAGATCTATGCGCCGTTCAATACTTTGGAGTTGTAATCCTAAACGACGTGGTGCGTAGGATCTGCCCAGCATGAGTAGTAAAGCACCGGGTGCTGCTAGTAAGGAAAGTAATGTGCCACTGAATAAATGTTGACGAGTGACTTGATACAACGCATTTTTTAAGCGAAGCCGCCAGTTGCGGCGTTGAGTATGACGCTGCATAAGCTTAGGATCCGCTAGAGCTACTTCGCGTAGGGTGTGCTCCGGCTGGAGTGCTACAGGTGCTAATTTTAACGGCTTGGCATCATCCAGTCCTTGCCAGTTAATAGGCAAATTAAAAAAAGCGGCTGCTCCTAAGGTTTCTATGGCAGGATTTACTTCTTCCAAATGGCGACGTATGCCTTCTTCACGATCGTCCATACAGAAAATGGCTTGAGCCAGTGGGCGCAGTTGGCGATCTGGCCAGTTACCTTGTTGGTGGTTGCTGGCAATGGCACAGAGAATTTCTTCACGATAATGCCGTTCATAAGCTTGTAACCAGAGGTAGCCGGATTGCTCGGCATCGAGAGCTTGCATGCAGCTAAAAATGCCTTGCAAGCTGTCACTGTCCAATTGGCGTATGCACTGGCCATCCATTGCTAAATGCTGTGCTAAACGAAATAAACGCCAGCCATGATCATAAGGCAAAGCGGCTTTATCAGGATTCATAGGTGGTGACTGTTGCCAAGTCCAGATCATTTGCGCCAACTGCCGCCACGATGGGTTGCCTGCTTTTTCTGGACGGCTGTGCATAATCATTTGGCGCGCCATATTGAGTAAGTATTCGGGTAGCTGACCTTGGAAGGTGCAATAGCGTACAAAAAACTCAAAGGTATAACGGCGAAAATGACCACGAATAGCCGATAGATTGGCATCAATCCGCCAGTGGCGTCGACACAGTTGTCGTGCGTAGACATGCTCCATGACCAAACGTACGGCCAGATAATCCAGCATATCAATGGGTTGTTGCAAGCTGTCGTAGTGTGGATGTTGATGTCGCCACAGCACCATACCAGACCAACCAGGCAGTTCTAGCGCCAGCCGTTCCAGATAAGCCATCCAGTTTTCTTCGGCTATCCCCATGCGCTGTAATTCGGCGGCTATTGTATCGACAGCGTTATCAGGTAAGGAATTTAAGTGCTCTTGCAAGTCCCAAAGGCCACTAAGAGCAGCGCCCCAATCCTGCAAGGCTAATTGCTTCCAAGTAGCATAAAAGCCGCCTTTTTGAGCATCCAAAGGCCAGGCTGACAAGCCCTGATCCAGCCAAGCAGATAGCGCCTGTAATAAACTAGGACGAATGTCATCTAGCAGGTTGACGCCTAGTAATTGTCGCAATAGTGCAGTAAGGGTAAGAGGTTGACCGATTTGCTTGAGTAAATGATCTAGCAGGTGACGTGCTTGTTTACGTACTTTTAAGTCGGCGTCAGAAACACCAGCCTCACCATCCGCTTGTACTTGTTGCCCAAACAGGCGTAGGGCACGTTCTGGCGTGAAGTTAATCAACTCTTCTGGATGCAGCAAGTAATGTTCCAGACCTAAAACTTGCATGCACGCTTCCCACAGGTCTTGAATGACAGCCGTTTCGCCTATAAGCCCATCGGCTTTAGCCTGTGATAGTAAGGTTTCTCGCTGATTGATGTGCACATCAGGCTGAAAACACGAAAGCGCTGCATTTTCTTCGATTTGCCAAATAAATTGGTTAGGCATGACAGGATTGAGTGAACTAATCAGCACCACTTCATAAATATCGCCTCGCTTGACTTCGCGGTGCGGTGTGGCAAAAACGACTGTATCATAGTGTAAGCTAGCATCGGCTTTCAAAACACAACGCAAGTCTTCTTGGCTAATGCGACCACGGCGGTAATGGGCACGAAATTGTTCAGCAGACCAATAGCCATCATTACCATTAAGTGCATGAGCGGTTTTGATTGCTTCGGGAAAAGGAAGGTGTTGAAAGCCATGTAGAGTGTTGTGGTGTACAAAGTCCCGAATCGGAGCTTGGCTGGGTAAAACATGTGCTAGATGCTCTAGTAGATGCTGCAAGCGGGTGTGTAAATCATGTCGTGAATGGGCAGTGCTTTTCATCGTTAATCGCTAGTCTCTAGCCCACAAACAGATGAATAAAATGTTCAACACTGGCTTGAAACACCTGCAATAAGAGTGTCGGGTAAAAGCCTAAGATTAAGGTGCTCATTATCAGTGTAGCGGCGGCTGTTGCTTCAGCGAGACTCAAATCCCTAATAGTTTGTAGCTCGGGGTGACTAGGTCCCGTGTAGAGGTATTTGATGGTACGCACGCTATAAGTCGCTGTAATTAGCACACCTAATGATAAGACGATGACTGCCCAACTCCATTGCTGAAAGCCACCTAGGAGTAAATGCAGTTCAGCAATAAAGCTGGCAGAGCCAGGCAAACCAACTGCGCCAACAAACGCTAATATAATGAATAGTGCAAAATATGGTGTCACTTTGATCATAGCGCCATAGTCATTAATATCCCAGCGTTGGGTTCGCTCATGTAATAAACCCAATAACATGAAAAGTGCAGCAGCAATCAGGCCATGTGCAATCATCTGAAACAAAGCGCCGATCATGCCGTAGTGCGTTAGACTGGCAATGCCGATTAATACGCCGCCCATGTGACTAATTGAAGCATAAGCTACCAGACGCTTCATATCGCTTTGCCGCCAAGCCAGTAAGCCACCGTAGACAATACCAATAGCACCCAGTGTAAACAGGATGTTCTGTAAGTTAATTGCTGCCAATGGCAACATTTCGACACTGCGTATTAAGCCATAAGCGCCCATTTTCAATAATACGCCAGAAAGTAACATTGTGACGGGGGTTGGTGCTTCCACGTCTGCCAAAGGTAGCCAACCATGTAATGGAAAAATGGGTAGTTTGACCCCAAAACCTAGCAATAGTCCTAGAAAAATAAGGGTTTGTTCTTTAGCAGACAAATGGTGTGCAGCACGTTGAATGGATGCAAACAGAAAGGAATGCTCTGGGTTTTTGTCAAACAGTACCAATAAGCTTAATAACATGAAAATTGAGCCACCCAGTGTATATAACACGAAATTTAAGGCAGCTTTTTGGCGTTGTTGGCTACCCCAGCGATTGATTAGGAAAAATAGTGGTATGAGCACCATTTCCCAAAAGACATAAAACAAAGCCCAGCCTTGTGAGAGAAATACGCCGGTGGCGGCGGTTTGTACCAGTAGCATGAGGCTGTAATAAGTGCGAATGCGTTCTTGTATATGCGACACGCTTAAAGCGAGCAAGCTCAATAGGCTAGTGAGCACGACTAGTGGATAAGAAAAACCATCTAAGCCAAAAATAAAATAAGTGCCTAGACGTGGATTCCATTCGTATTGACTCAGCAATTGCACAGCGGGATTACTAAAATCCAGTAAGTAGGCAATCGATAAGGCCACCAGCAAAGTCAGCAAAGCGGTCAGTAAGGCAATGGGGCGAATGAAATTGCGTGCAGCCTCGGGAATTAACAGGATAAATACAGCGCCTGCTAGCGGTAACAGCAGCACTATTAATAAAAAATCCATAAATGCCCGAATGCTCCAGCCAAGAATAAAAGGACGATAGGCTTGCCGCCTAGTAAGTACATTAGCAAATAATAATGCACAGGGTGTCTGGCAACGCAGCACACCTTTCCAGCGTCCTAATTTTATTAAAAGTGGAGCTACCCGTAAACGTTAATGGGTGCGCTCCTTTACTTGATAAGCACGCATATCACGCATGACATGCGTTTTCTCGAAAAAGGAGAAGGGTTTAAAATCCGTAGAACAACGCAATTTGTTCATGTTAGTCAGCGGGTAGGAATAGGCAATCCATGTCCCAATATGGAAATTTCCCCATCTGGATAAATCTGCAAACGTGTAAATGTTGCCGGGCTAATCTCAATATGATGACTCTTTTGTTGAAGAATATCTAAAACACGTGAGAGTATTAGCTTAATGACACCGGCATGCGTTAGCACCAAAACACGTTGACCCACATAATTTACTTTCAGTTCCTCCCAGACAGCCGTAACACGCTGCGAAAAGACTTCCATGGATTCCCCTTGGGGTGCAACAAATCGGCGGGGCTGATGATAATATTGATGTAACAAATCTGGATTACGCTCTTCAATGACGGCTGCTTCCAAACCCGACCATTCGCCAAACTCTAACTCAGCTAAACGCTCATCCACGATAAAAGGACTGCTCAAACGTAAAGCCAACAAGCGTGCAAAATCATGGCAGCGTCTTGTCGGCGAGCTAAGCACAACGTCCCACTGTCCATGACGAGTTGCTAAAGTCAATTGTTTCCAGCCGCGTATTCCCAAAGGTTCATCCAAAGGAGCACAAAACAATGCAGAGCTCGTGGTTTGTCCATGTACCAATAAATCAATAAAGGTATTTTGCCCTTCTGTTGCCGTTCTGTCAGTAAACACCTGTTCTGCATCATGCACTTCTGCTATAGAATCAGGTGTCAAAATAGGCACAGATAACATGACAGGCTCAACGGGTGTTTTTGTTGTTTTTATTGTCTCAAACTGTTGCTCTGTTAGCTGTTCTTTGGAGTTATTATCGTCTGCCACGATCAACCTCCTTGTGATTCATTAAAAATTTATCATGCAATTAAACATAACTCACGCCCGTGCCACCTAAGCCACAATAACCACTTGGATTTTTAGCCAAATATTGTTGATGATAATCTTCAGCATAGTAAAACGGTGGGGCATCCTTGATTTCGGTTGTAATCGGTGGATAAGCTGCTTGTTGCAAAGACTGATGATAGCGCTTTAAACTGGCTTCAGCGGCTGCTTTTTGTTCTGGTGTAAAGGTATAAATACCAGAACGGTATTGTGTGCCAATATCATTGCCTTGCCGCATGCCTTGGGTAGGATTATGTGCTTCCCAGAAAACTTTAAGCAAAGCGTCATAGCTAATTTTTTCAGGGTCGTACACCACCAGTACAACCTCATTATGCCCCGTCATACCCGAACAAACTTCTTGATAGCTTGGATTAGGTGTATAACCCGCCGCATAGCCTACAGCAGTTGTATAAACGCCTTTTGTTTGCCAGAAGCGGCGTTCAGCCCCCCAGAAGCAGCCCAAACCAAACAAAGCTTGTGCCATTCCTAGCGGGAATTCACCCTGAATAGGTCTGCCATTCACATAATGACGGTTAGTGACTTGCATTGCTTCATTGCGACCGGGTAATGCTTCTTCGGCTGAAGGCATCTCAGCGGATTGCTTCCATAATCCAAACATAATATTGACTCCTTTTCAGACTTACACGTCACTGGAAACAAGCTGTTGCAAAACGCTAAACCTAGATGAAGGGGAAAACACCACTCCAAGTCATGTTTACTCTTGTCGTTTCCAACAATCCGCTAAGTGATCATCGACCATACCAACGGCTTGCATAAAAGCATAAATTATCGTCGATCCCGCAAAGCTCATGCCACGCTTTTTCAAATCTTTGGAGATAGCATCACTGATCGGTGTGCGTGTGGGTACATCTTTAAATTGTCGCCAATGATTGACGATTGGTTTGCCATTGACAAACCGCCAAAGGTAAGCATCGAAGCTACCCCATTCCTGTTGAATAGCTTGGAAAACAAAGGCATTGCTGCGGGTTGCAAGCACTTTGCGGCGATTACGTATAATACCCGGATTTTCCAAACAGGCTTCCAGCTCAGCATCGCTCATAGCGGCCACTTTATCGACCTGAAAATCATGAAAGGCCATACGATAAGCAGCGCGTTTGCGCAAAACAGTTTCCCAACTTAATCCAGCTTGAGCTCCTTCTAGGATTAGCATTTCAAACAGTTTTTGCTCATCATGGACGGGGATTCCCCACTCTTGATCATGATAATCTGCATAGAATGCTTTACCTGCTTGACCACCGAAACAACGTTTTTTTCCGTCGCTACTTGTCTTCAACATGCTTTAAATCAGTGTGGGTTGGGATGCATACTTCATAATGCCTTGCCCGTTTGGCTTCAAATAGCGCCTATGATGCCACAACCCAACATTTTTGTAGCTCGATTTGTCATTAATTTGCTCATTGTTCAGCGTTCAGACAGCTAAACCAACAATGATTGACGACTTGTGGATAATACGAATCTCTTGCGGCTTGTGAATAAGCTAAGCAGGAAAACACAAGATATAGTGTTTTAAAGATTACTCGCTAATTTCCTACGTTTATGCTTATTTTTACTTGACAAGAAAGCTTATTTGGGAAATTAGTTATGATTATAGCTTTAAATTTAGCACTTTTTCCCACTTTTGTATTTTTTAGTTTATTGTCTCTCATCAATTAACTTGTGCACAAATCTGTGGATAAGTCTGTTAGTAAAGTTATTTTTGCCTTGTCTTTTCTAGGATTTTTAGAGACAAACTGGAAATGCAACGCACAATGCGGTACAAGAGCCAACTTATTTTATTTTTACTACGAAAAGAAGCTCAAGGCGATGAACTACGACATCTATGGTATTGGCAATGCACTCGTCGATAAAGAATTTGAAGTCACTGAAGCATTTTTACAGCAACAAGGCATAGAAAAAGGTCTGATGACCTTGACTGATGAAGATCGACATCATCAATTACTTGATCAATTGAAAACACAGTTTTCCTTAAAAAAACGTGCTAGCGGTGGCTCAGGTGCCAATAGCATTGTGGCTGCTAGTCAATTGGGTGGCAAAACATTTTACGCTTGCAAAGTAGCTAATGATGAGTTTGGTGAGTTCTATATGAACGACATGCACGCAGCCGGTGTTAGCACTATGCTAGAACAGGTGCGTAATGGTCCTAATGGCGTAACCGGCAAATGCATGGTCATGGTCACACCGGATGCGGAGCGCACCATGAATACATTTCTTGGTATTACGACTAATATGTCACCGGAAGACGTTTATCTGGAACCGCTGAAGCAATCACAATATTTATATATTGAAGGCTATCTCGTCACTTCAGAACGTTCACGTCAAGCGGTAGCAAGAGCGCGGGAAATTGCAGCAGAGCATGGGGTAAAAACAGCACTCACCTTTTCCGATCCTTCTATGGCAACTTATTTCAGAACGGGATTGGATGAGTTTATCGGTCATGGCGTGGATATGCTGTTTTGTAATGAAGAAGAAGCTTTGACTTTTACTGAAACAGACGACTTGGCTGACGCTATTAATATCTTAAAAAAGAAAACCAACAAATTGGTATTAACCTTAGGTAGCAAAGGTGCAATGGTTATTAATGCTAATGAGCAAACAGCCATTGCCCCACACCCTGTGAAAGCGATTGATACTAATGGTGCTGGTGATATGTTCGCGGGTGCTTTTTTGTACGGTATTACACAGGGAATGGATGATGTAAAAGCAGGCGAACTTGCCAGCAAAGCAGCTAGCAAAATAGTTACCGTATTTGGCGCACGTTTAACAAAAGAGGATCATCAGGCATTATTGCGTAGTCTATAGTGCCAAAACATATACCTTAGTTAGTGCGACTAGCATTGCATAAATCTAGAAAAATACCGCTGCGCTGAGCTATAAAAGTTTAGCGCAGCCGCCAAAGTTAAAAAATATATAAAACAACAGCTTATTCATCTTTGCGGGTAATTTTCAGCGGTCCAAAAGATTGCGCTACAGGCATTATCTCTACGCTGGTCACATTGACATGCGCGGGTTGTTGAACAACCCAGAGTACGGTATTAGCAATATCAACTGGCTGTATGGGTTGCACATTGGCATAAATAGCCAGTGCTTTTTCATTATCGCCACGAAAGCGTACATTAGAAAACTCAGTACCACCGCATAAACCAGGTTCAATATTAGTCACACGCAAGGCCGTTCCTGCCAAATCAGACTTCAGATTACGGCTAAACTGTTTCACAAAAGCCTTACTTGCACCGTAAACATTGCCGCCCGGATAGGGATAAGTACCTGCGATAGAACCCATATTAATAATATGTCCGCGATTACGTTCGACCATACCCGGCAAAATCAGACGAGTCATGCTAAGCAGTCCCATTATATTGGTCTGAATCACCTGCTCCCATTCCCGTAAATCAGTAGCATAGGCAGGCTCCAGTCCCAAGGCTAGACCAGCATTGTTGATTAGCACATCAATATCGCGCCATGCTACAGGCAGACTATCCAATGCCGCTTGCACTGCTTGCTGATCTTGTATATCAAACGCTAATGGATAAAAGTTATCCTTGCCAAGTGCTTGCTGTAATTGTTCTAACCTGTCTAGACGGCGGGCTGTACCAACGACTTTATAGCCTGCTTCCACCATGATACGGCTTATCGCATCGCCAAATCCTGCCGATGCGCCTGTCACCAATGCAATCATGTCAATTCTCCTCATATTTTCGATATTTGCTCGCTTTTTGTTTGCATTATGATCCATGCTTACAGCAACTTACGACAAAAAAAGTGCTGGTAACGCGCCAATGAGCGCCAAGGTTCACGTTGAGAATAAGCGCGTTCCATCTGTAACAAAGTATTCAGTTCCATATTTTTGCGGATATTGGGATAGGCATAATCATAAAAGCAGCGCACCCCAGACCAACTCACTAATTCCAAGCCTAGTTCAGGTAACCAACTCAGTACCTCCTCCGGCGGCAAGGGTGAAATCGGTTTTAGGTGGTTTTGAACATTACTGCGAACTGGTTTTTGCTGAAGTGCTGCGAAGTCACCTGCTAGCAAATGGCGCATTTCCTTAGAGTATTGATTGAAAAACATTAAAGACAACCACCCGCCCGGCTGTAGCAAGTGAAGTAATTGCTGTAAAGTTGTACGTGGCTCAGCCAACCATTCCAGTACAGCATGCATTACAATACCCTGAAAGGAATGGCTTGTTTTCACAGCCAATTCTTGTATGGTCGCGGCCTGTAGTCGAATGCGCTCTGACATTCCAACAGACTCAATCGCTAGGCGCGCTTCTGTCAACATTTCAGGAGAGGGTTCTGCTAATACAACCTGATACCCCAGTTCGGCCAACCACATGGACATTTGCCCCAATCCACCGCCAGCATCCAGAATCCACTGCGAGGAATCAGGCTGCACATACTTCAAGAGATCATCTTGTAGAATATAGAGGCGTATTTTGCCGCGAGGGTCTTCACTTCCATAAATCGTGTGTCGAAAGTGCTGTGAAAGCCCATCAAAAATGCGATCCTGTTTCATACTATTGTTGGTCAAGACGTATCAGGGTTTCCAACCCAATGATCTGAATCAATCGACAAGGATGCTATAGTGCTTATGAATAATGTCAAGCCATTACAGGAATCCGCAAAGAGCGATTTCAAACGCATTGACAATCGCTACATACTAGGCGATTGCCTGTTTTCGGGTGAGTTAGGAACGCTATATCGTGCCCGAGATGCCCATCCAAGCAGTGAAAACGACAGCCAAGTCCTAATCCATTTCTTCCCGCCACGTGCGCTGGCCTATACGCGCCTGCGTCAGCAATATGAAACTTTAAAACAAGCCTGTAAAATTGCCAACGCACCTGTTTTGCCAGTACGTGACTGTAGTTGGTCGGGTACTAAAGCCTTATTTGTGCTCGAAGTACCACAGTCTTGGTCGCTCAGCGTGTTGCCTGTCATGAAACCCCATGCAACCAGTTTACATACCAAAGCACTGCAACTGACTCACAACCTAGTTAATCAAGGGCTGGTTGAACGCGGCTTGCCATCCCAAGCCTTTTTAGTTACGCCCGAAGGCGAACTTTACATTCCGAGCACCTTGCTATCACCTGCACTACAAAATCTACAAAAAAATGATCTAGGTCTGTTAATTCCCAATAGCCGTTTTATGCAAGCACCCTCTTTACGCAGACTGCCAAGTATAGGTTTGTTGTGGCTAGGTTTAGGAGGCTTAGCGCTGGCTAGTGGTGCAGGCTTGATGTACCTCGTTGTAAGCAGTACAAGCAATACGTCTAATGAACAGATCAATACACCCGCCCTCGCAATACCTGAACTCAGTAAGCCAGCACTTCATTTACCGATAGACTCTAATCGGGTGATGCTGCAAACGGCTCTACCTGAAAACCAAGAGGCAAAGCCTAATGTAGTGGAAGATAGTATAGTAGCGACTCCTGACAATAGCGAGATAAGCGATGTTGCAGAGAATTTGCTACCAAATGATAATGAAGTCACCGAGACAAGTGCAGAAGCCACTTCAAACGAGAAGATAACGCTTTCCCCAGCATCCGCTCCGTTGGCAGAAGAGACACCAATTGACGTGTCATCGTCGCCTTCCAACACAGCCTTATTGAACCTACAGGAAGAGTCGCCTGTAGCCGCAGAAACCAAGACAAAATCCACGCCCACTATACCGGCTCAAACTACGATACGTACAACACCACAATCCGTACAAAACAGTCCTAAACCGCCAACACCTCCACCATTTAACCGAACCGTTGTTGCTAACACTGCCAATAATCAGCGGGCACTGATACCAAATGCTACACCTACTCCCAAACCTTCACCAGTGCCTGTTCGAAAACCCCGAGAAACAGTGCCTGTGGCACGCCAATCTGCAATACATTCAGGTAGCGACGATTTATCACAGTCTAGCCCCAGCAAACCAAAACAGCCATTAGCACGCCCCGCTAAGCCAACACCACGCCAACCATCACCGCATCCACCCACAGCCCTCCCCCAAACGGATAAGCTCCAATTAAAGGCTAATGGCATGAATAGCAATGAGCTTATTCGACGGGCTTATAGTGCTGTACAAGCAGGTAGACTGGACGAAACACCTCATCGTGGTGCTATTTTCTATATTCGCTTACTGAATCGTATTGACCGCCACAACCCGCAGGTTATGCGTTTAGCAAGGGATGTGGTTTCTCACTATCACCAACGCTCCCGTGAATCAATGAAACATGGCAAGCTTGAGCAAGCCACGACTGAAATATGGATGAGCAAGCGTATTATTAAAGAATTTAACTTAATCAAACTCAATCCTGCCCAAGAAGTACTGGAGCACAAATTAGCCAATGAAAAAAAACAAGCAGCCTCATAATAAGCAGCGCATTGTTATTTTAACAGGCGCGGGTATTTCTGCGGAGTCGGGTCTACAAACATTTCGAGCCTCTGATGGTTTATGGCATAAGTACCGTATTGAGGATATAGCTTCACCAGAAGGTTTTAAACACAATCCACAATTAGTGCATGATTTTTATAATGCTCGTCGCCGACAATTACAAGACAGCATGGTTCAACCCAATCCCGCACATCGTGCCTTGGCAAAGTTAGAACAGCAGCACAGTGGGAAGGTTTTTATCGTTACTCAGAATGTCGATAATTTGCATGAACGTGCAGGCAGCCAACACCTATTACACATGCACGGCGAACTATTGCAAATGCGTTGTACGAAAAGTGGCAAAGTCTTTCCATTAGATGGTGACATTAATACAGACATGGTCTGTCAATGCTGTCATGAAGCAGGTCATCTACGTCCACATATTGTTTGGTTTGGTGAAATGCCATTGGCAATGGAACGCATCTATTACGAATTGGAAAACTGTGATTTGTTTATGTCGATTGGTACTTCAGGCCAGGTTTACCCGGCTGCCGGTTTTGTACAAATTGCATCACAAGCAGGGGCACACACCGTTGAACTGAACTTAGAACGTTCGGCCATTAGTCGTTATTTTGATGAAGGCATTTATGGCTTAGCCAGCTTGATTATACCGAAATACATCGAGAATCTTTTAAGCAAGTGATGCCGCCGTCTAAACTTCTATATCTAAACATAAATATCCTGCTGAATATTCAGCAGGGCATTAACAGCTGCTGTGGCAAACATGCTGCCCCCCCAGCGTCCTTCAATCAAAATATACTCAATACCTAACTCATTACAGCTATTTACCAGTACTTCCTTGCATTCCTCGGTATTGATAAAGCTTGGCGGTGTAGCCACCACTAAATTGGGCTTGGCAAACTCACCTGCCTTAAGCATTTCCAATAAGCGACATAAAGCTGTGCTAGATTGCCCAAAAATCGCAATACTTCCTTTGACATAAGGTTTCCAAAGATCTACTGCTGTCATAGAACGAGTCTGCTTTTTGGCTTTTGCCTGTGAAATAACGACAGATTTATTGGTAAAGCACATGGGCTCTTGATACAACAGATTGGTATCTAAACCACCACGAATACCCTCAAAGTCATACAAAATATAAGCATAATTCTTAATAGCTTTTTTGCCCGCTTCAATCGCATTGGGGCTAAAACGGATTTTTTCAGCCAAACTAGGCTCACCACAGGCACGCACCATATAGATAACCACCTGTTTTTCATCTGCTGTAAAGCTATCCATAGTCGTTAACTCACGAATCTTGGCGTAAGTTTGACGTTCTATTTTCTCTGGATCACGCACATAATGAATCACAGCAGTATTTCCCCCTGCTTAAGTCACGGAAAAATTAAAATATTGGTTGGGGTAAGGCTCGTTACGCAAAGTGAAATGCCACCATTCCATTTCAAAACCAACGAAGTGCTGTCGTTCCATGACATAACGTAATAATAAACGATTCGCCCGTTGCTCAGGGCTGATACGGCTATAGCTCACCGCAGAAGCTTCGCCGAAGAAATCAAACTCGGTTCCCATATCCAGCTCAATTGCTTCTCCCTGCTCCCAAGCAACGAGCGTCATATCCACCGTGCTGCCGCGTGTATGGCTGGAGCGAGCAACTAAATAACCTAATTCAAATAATTGTGCCTTGCTAAGGCCAGGATGGAAGCGAGCTGTCACAGCCGCATCTTCGGGAAGCTGCGTCCAACGTAAGAAATGATTAACAGCACATTGGGGGCGATAAGCATCAAAAATTTTAATGCCTAAGCCTTGCTGCATTAACTCAGCTTGTACTTTTTGTAAGGCTTGTGCTGCTGCCACGCTAAGGATAGCTTCAGGCTTGGTATAGCCATCAGCAGGCGTATTCATGAAGTTATTATCGCCATAGTAACGCATATCTAACACCATATCCGGTGCCACTTCAGACAAGCGCACAAAACAACTAGGCCACGTTTGATCTTGTTGAATAATCACAAATAATTAATTATAAACCAACTCACCAACTCAGTGTAAACGACCGCCGAGAGCTCCTTGGGGGCGGATCAGAGCACGAATATCCTCATAAGGAATCGTCAATTCAGTAGACCCCATTGCATAGGGTGCAATTTCGTAGCTATTGAAATAGAAAGTCAAGCCATCTTTGGTCACACCAAAATTGGTATTTAAGACAAAAACATTATTATCAAAAACAAAACCTTGCTCATCCAAACTAGCAGCCTCTGGCAAATTGCGTGCTTCCCGAAACGCCTGTTCACCTGCTACATTCAAAGCAGCCTCGTAACCTGGATTCAATAAATCGGAAAGTGACAATACCTTGCCAGTTTGTGTATTGAGCACGATATAACGAGCACCACTAAAAGGATGCGCCTCCCCTGAAAAGCCATATTCCTGAAACAATAGGGTTAAAAGATGCTCAGAGACATAAACAACTGTAGCGGTACGCTCTAAGGACCAACGAGTAAAGGTATTGGGATCTTTTTTAAATTCATCGATAAAACCATCGGCAAACTGCTCCAATGTTTGCTTAGCCACAGAATTATTTTCCGCTGAATCTAGTAACTGAGTCTGAATCAATTGATTAATAGCTTGTGCGATTTCAGGACGACTCTTGGAACTCACCTCTGGATAGTTAAATTTAACAATTGCACAGATAGATTCAGTTGCGGGGGCTTCCGCAACTGATAAGCAGGCATCATTGCCACCTTGTTTAACCAGCTCTACTGGCCGGAAATTGAGTCCTGCCACCGTCTCTGCACTATCACCGAAGCCGCTTACATCGCAAGCACTTAGCAAAGAAAGCATCAAGGCCGCAGGAAAAATAGAGGCTAGACTATGGGCTTGCATAAACTTTACTCGTTCACTCTTGCTATAATATTCGCAGCTTAGCCTATTAGGGCGCAAAAATCTTGTCCATTTCAACGATAAAACAACAAATGTTGTAAAATTGTTTCAACTTAAGGCGATAACCGTGTGATTTGCCAGCTATTATCTGACTGACGACGGTACTCAAAGCGATCATGTAAACGGCTAGGCCGCCCTTGCCAAAATTCGATCACTTCTGGCACTACTCGATACCCGCCCCAGAAATCAGGTAGTGGAATGGCTCCCTCACTGAATTTACGCTTCATCGCTTCTAGCTTCATTTCCAGCAATTTACGTGAAGTAATAATAGAACTTTGCGCAGATACCCAAGCGCCCAACTGGCTACCACGTGGACGACTGGTAAAATATTTTAAGGACTCCAGTGTAGAAATCTTCTCTGCGCGACCACTGATTTCAATTTGTTGTTCTAATTCTTTCCAGAAAAATAATAACGCCACTTGAGGATTTGCCGTCATTTGTTGCGCTTTCTGGCTGTGGTAATTGGTGTAAAACACAAAGCCATGCTCATCAAAAGCTTTCAGCAGTACAGTACGGATAGTAGGTTGATGACTAGCAGAGACTGTTGCTAATTGCATGGCATTAACCTCTTCTACACCAGCGTCTTTAGCCTTTACAAACCAACGCTCGAATTGTTGCAGAGGATTATTTGCCAGACTCTTACGGGAAAGACCATCACGGGCGTATTCACGCCGCAAATCGCTAATGTCCATCGTTTTACCTTATATTGGGGTTGTATAAAAACTGACAGACTTATTTTAACTCTAAATTAGCTAGCTGCGTAAAACTCTCCAGACAAAACTCCTGTACTTAGCTAGTACAGGAGCATCCAAAAATTTAATTAAATCAGATGAATAAGGAAACTTTAGCTTCAGCGCGCTTCTTGTGCAGAACAGGCTCTGTATAGCCATTCGGTTGCTCACGTCCTTTGAATACCAAAGCACAGGCTGCATGGAACGCAACACTCTTATCAAAATTGTCATTCATAGGTGAGTAGCTTGGATCATCCGCATTTTGTGCATCTACCTTAACGGCCATGCGCTTGAATGAATTTAAAGCATCTTCCGCCGAGCAAATACCATGATGAATCCAGTTTGCCATGTGCTGACTAGAAATACGTAAAGTAGCACGGTCTTCCATTAAACCCACATCACTAATATCAGGTACTTTGGAACAACCCACGCCTTGATTCACCCAGCGCACAACATAACCCAAAATACCTTGTGCATTATTATCCAGCTCCTGCTGAATAACTTCCTTACTCCAGTTAGGATCAGCGGCTAGCGGAATAGTCAAAATATCGTCAAGATCAGCAGGTTTACGTTGTTTCAGTATTTCCTGACGCTCCGCTACATTGACTTTGTGATAATGCAAGGCATGTAAGATAGCTGCGGTAGGTGAAGGAACCCAAGCTGTATTAGCACCCGCCAAAGGATGAGCAATTTTGGTGGCTAACATATTCGCCATTTGATCAGGCATTGCCCACATGCCTTTGCCAATCTGAGCTTTACCTTGCAAGCCACAAGCAAGACCTACATCAACATTATTATCTTCATACGCTTTGATCCAAGCGGCATCTTTCATATCCCCCTTACGAATCATTGGGCCCGCCTCCATCGAGGTATGAATTTCATCCCCTGTGCGATCTAAGAAACCTGTATTAATAAACACCACACGCTCTTTGGCTGCACGAATACATTTTTTCAGATTCACCGTAGTACGGCGCTCTTCGTCCATAATTCCGACTTTTAAAGTATTACGTGTCAAGCCTAAAGCATCTTCAACACGAGCAAACAACTCATTAGTGAATGCAACCTCATCCGGGCCGTGCATTTTAGGTTTTACAATATAGATCGAGCCTGTACGCGAATTCTTGCGCTGGGTATCCCCTTTTAAATCATGTATAGCAATCAGGCTGGTCACATATGCATCCATAATACCTTCAAAAACAGGCTTACCCGCTTTGTCCAAAATAGCTGGATTCGTCATTAAATGGCCGACATTGCGCACAAACATCAGGCTACGCCCCGGCAAGCTCAGGTTAGAACCATCCAATGCCTGATATTCACGGTCAGGATTCATACGGCGTATAAAAGTCTTGCCCTGTTTAGTGACAGGCTCTTCCAAAGTGCCTTTCATTAAACCTAACCAATTACCATAGACTTGTACTTTATCAACCGCATCTACCGCCGCTACAGAATCTTCACAATCCATAATGGTGGTTAAGGCAGCTTCCATTATAAGATCATTAATGCCCGCCGCATCGTTTTTACCAATAGCGCCCTGACGGTCAATCTGAATCTCAAAATGTAGCCCATGGTTTTGCAATAAAACAGCACTTGGCTCAGTTGCCGCGCCTTGATAAGCCACCAGTTTTTCAGACTGTTTTAGCCTTGTCTGACTGCCATCCTGCAAAGTGACTTGTAATTTGCCATCCAACACAGCATAAGCTGTAACTTGTTTATGAGAGGCATTTTCTAGTGCTGCGGCTTCATCCAAGAAATCACGCGCAAACGCAATGACCTTTTCGCCACGAAGCGGGTTAAAACTTTTACCTACTGCGGCACCGCCCTCATCCGAAATGGCATCTGTGCCATAGAGCGCATCATATAAACTGCCCCAACGTGCATTCACTGCGTTTAGTGCAAAACGGGCATTTATCACAGGAACAACTAATTGCGGCCCCGCCATTTTGGCAATTTCAGGATCGACATTGCTTGTACCAATCTGAAAATCATCGCCTTGAGGCAATAGATAACCAATATCTTGCAGAAAATGTTTGTAGGCCGCAAAGTCAGCTTTGGCTTTGTGCTCTAAATGCCACTGATCAATCCGCGCCTGAAAAGTATCACGGATTTTTAGCAATTCACGGTTACGCGGAGAAAACTCATCAATTATGCTTTCTAGCCCTGACCAAAACGTTTCTGGGCTAATGCCTGTGCCGGGCAATGCCTGTTTATTAATAAAATCATGTAGTAGTGTTGACACTTGCAAGCTACCAACCTGAATTCGCTCGCTCATTGCTGCGTTTCCTCCAAGAAAAAAGTGAGATTGTCGACATTGTACTAATAAATGCAGTGCAACAAAAGCTAAGCATTCCCACAGAGTAAACTTGCGTCAACTCAATGTAAAAAGATGAACGGTCTGTAAGATGCTTTATTCTTATTCGTTTATTTATTCGTGGCAAACAACATGAATTATTGGAAAATAGGATTATTAAGCGGATTAGTTGGCTTGCTGATAGGCCTTATATTAGCTTGGTTGTGGCTAAAACCACTGGGTAAACCTTTATTTGTTGAACTGGTCAATCTACGTCAAGAAACGGTTCCTTTGATTAGCATTGAACACGGTAACGAATATCTGCAAGAGCAAATTATACTAACGCAGCTACGTCCGGGTGAAAAACGGGTACTTACCCTTAATCATGAGCCTGGACGCGGTTATAGCATCAAAACTCAGTTAGATGGCCAGGATATTGATGTCTGTTTGGGTAAATGGTCTAAGAAATGGACGAATTACGTCATACTAACCAACAATGGTATTTTCAGCAAAGATTAATATTAACCCAAACAAATAAAACAATCTGTTCAAAATTGCGTACAAAAAGAAGCCCTGCCAAAGGCAGGGCCTGAAAGGAAAGCTCAAAAAGCCTTCAGCACACGCTAAACAACTAACTGCAATTTAACGTGCCGCATCTTGTGCTTTCTTACGCTCCTGTGCTTCCTTGATAACTTCGTCAGCAACGTTCTTTGGACATGGAGCATAGTGTGAAAACTCCATCGAGAATTGACCACGACCTGAAGTCATAGTACGCAGGTCACCGATATAACCGAACATTTCGGACAGTGGCGCATCAGCTTTAACGCGCACACCAGCGGGACCCGGTTCTTGCGACTTAATCATCGCACGACGACGGTTCAAGTCACCGATTACGTCACCCACATGATCTTCAGGGGTAAACACGTCTACCTTCATGATAGGCTCCAGAATCTGCGGCTCAGCTTTAGGAATAGACTGGCGGAAAGCGCCTTTAGCTGCGATTTCAAACGCAATGGCAGAAGAGTCAACTGCGTGGTAAGCACCATCACGCAGTGTGATTTTGACGTCTACCATGGGATAACCTGCCAATACGCCTTTACTCATGCTTTCTTTAAAGCCTTTTTCAACCGCAGGCCAGAATTCACGAGGTACATTACCACCAACCACCACTGATTCAAAGCTAAAACCAGCACCCGCTTCATTGGGCTGAATGGTATAGTCAATTTTACCGTATTGACCCGAACCACCTGACTGCTTCTTATGGGTATAGCTGTCTTCAATCGATGCAGTAATTGATTCACGGTAAGCGACTTGTGGTTTGCCGACATCAACTTCGATATTATGAGCACGACGTAAAATGTCAACCTTAATGTCCAAGTGCAACTCACCCATACCTTTCAGAATGGTCTCATTGGTTTCCTGATCAGTTTCAACACGGAAAGAAGGATCTTCCTGAACCATCTTATTCAACACAACACCCAACTTTTCGGCAGCACCTTTATTCTTCGGTGCGACCGCAATCGAGATAACTGGATCAGGGAATACCATAGGCTCTAAGGTAGCTGGATTATTTGGATCAGCCAATGTATGACCCGTTTGTACGTTTTTCAAACCGATCAGAGCGACAATATCACCTGCTTGCGCTGTTTCGATTTCATTACGGTCATTAGCGTGCATTTCCACCATGCGGCCAACACGCTCAGTTTTACCTGTAAAGGTATTCAGCAGAGTATCGCCTTTTTTCAACTTACCGGAGTAAACACGCACAAAGTTCAACGCACCAAAGCGGTCATCCATAATCTTGAAGACCAAGGCGCGCACCGGACTATTAGGATCAACTTCAGCAAACTTGCCGGTTTCATGACCTTCTAGGTCAACTTCAGGCTGTGGTTTAACTTCCGTTGGACTAGGTAAATAATCGACCACACCATCCAATACCAACTGCACACCTTTATTCTTGAAAGAAGAACCCGCGTAAGTTGGGAAGAAGTCAAGGTTAATCGTACCCTTGCGAATGCAACGCTTCAGGTCTTCAATGGCAGGCTCTTCGCCTCCCAAATACATTTCCATCAGCTCATCATCTTGCTCAACCGCCGTTTCGATCAGCTTTTCACGCCACGTTTCAACCTGATCCAGCATTGCTTCAGGTACATCTTTAAGCTCATAGCTTAATGGGTCTCCAGAATCATCCCAAATCCAAGCTTTGCGTGTTAATAAGTCAACTACACCGACAAAGTTTTCTTCAATACCGATCGGTAAAGTCATAACAACTGGTTTGGCGGCTAATACATCTTCAACCTGCTTTACCACACGGTAAAAGTCAGCACCAATACGGTCTAATTTGTTCACATAAATAATGCGTGCAACTTCAGACTCGTTGGCATAGCGCCAGTTAGTTTCAGACTGAGGCTCTACACCACCTGAACCACAGAAGACACCAATGCCACCGTCCAGCACTTTTAAGGAACGGTAAACTTCGATGGTAAAGTCAACGTGTCCGGGGGTATCAATAATATTAAAACGGTGTGGTTCCCACTGCTGGGTGCTACCAGGCCAGAAACAAGTCGTCGCGGCAGACTGGATAGTAATACCACGCTCGGCTTCCTGCTCCATAAAGTCCATAGTAGACTCACCATCATGCACTTCGCCTAGCTTGTGAATTTTGCCAGTCAGCTTCAGAATGCGTTCCGTGGTGGTTGTTTTGCCCGCGTCAACGTGCGCGAATATACCTATATTCCGGTATTTGCTTAAATCCGTCATTGTTTGAGTCTCATATAAATACAATAACCTGCTAGCGACACTAGTCCCATACCAGTGAAGCTTGATAGCCTAATCTGCCAGCAGGAGTGTTTCTGCCGACCTACCTCTTTTTGCTATACCCTGATATTGATGCAATCAATTTTATTTCAGGGAGCGTTCCGATAAAGGCGGCAATCTTAATCGTCTGCCACTTGATTTGGAACCCCTTTTGTGCATTTAAACCAAGGTGCGGTATTGTATAGCATCTTGCACAAGGGAGTAAGTGGCTCAAAGAATACCTTACTCAGAAAGGCAGACTTCTGAATTAAAATACGAATAAAGCCGATAAATGTTTAAAATTTCCAGTATGGGCGGGGATTAAATGCTAATGATTCCGCCATTAACTGATAAGCTTCACGTGCTTTTTTAGTTTCAGCCGGTGGTAAAACGATCTCTAGAATCAGATAAAGATCACCCGCCACCTGACTACCGCTGCCTGGAATACCTTTTCCTTTGAGACGCATTTTACGCCCAGTGCGAGAATTAGCCGGAACTTTGACCTCAGCCGAACCGCCGCCTGGCAAAGGTACAGCCACATTGGCTCCCAAAGCAGCCTCCCAAGGTGCGACAGGTACGGTGAGATATAAATCACGCTCCTCAATTTTATACAAAGGATGTTGTCGAAACTCCACTTCCAACAATAAATCACCTGCACCCCTCAAGCCAGCCTGTCCCTGACCATTGAGGCGAATACGTTGGCCTGCTTTAATGCCTTTGGGAATATTGACGGTCAATGTACGTTGGCCGCTGGCACTGCTGAGCGTAAAAGTACGTTTAGCGCCTTGTAGTGCATCTTCCAAATCAATTTGAATCTTACTTTGTTGATCTTGGCCGCGCTGCTGTTGTCCAAAACCGCTACTACCCTGGTCTGGGCGACCCGTTCCAGCAAAGCCGCCGCCAAAAATGCTGGAGAAAAAATCACTAAAATCACCAAAATCTGCCTGTGCACTGCCACTGGCACGTCTACTGCCAAAGTCAAAATGACTTTCCCAGCCGGGTGGTGGGCGAAACTCCTGACCTTGCTGCCAGTTAGAGCCCAACTGATCATAGGCTGCACGTTTATCACTATCATGCAAGACCTCATAAGCCTCGCCCACTGCTTTGAAACGCGCTTCAGCATCAGGCTCTTTACTTACATCAGGATGATATTTACGTGCCAAGCGACGATAAGCTTTACGAATTTCGTCATCACTGGCAGTGCGTTCAACACCCAATATCTTGTAATAGTCTTTGTATTCCACAGCTATCTTCTCCTTGCCTAAGCTCACCATACTGGGCGACAACCCACTAATCTATAGGCAGAAAATCCAATTACAAGCCTGGTATAAACACAAGTTTTATTTTTTCGTATTTGTCAAGTTTTTTCCAAGCGTGCTCTTGAAGTCTGTTTGATCCGCCCTTATTCATTTAGCATAGACAAACAAAACCCATGTGAAACGATGGAGTAAATGATTATGTACGGAACTTTATTCAACTTTTCTGATGATCTGTTTGGTGAATTAGATAATCTGCAACGTCACTTACTAGGCGGACGTGGCTTATTGTCCAATATTCGTCCTGTTGCGCGGGGTACTTTTCCTGCCATTAATTTAGGCTCTACCCCAACTTCAGTGGAAGTTTACGCCTTTGTACCTGGCGTTGATGCCAAAACACTGGATATTCAAATCGATAAAAACCTACTTACTGTACAAGGTGAGCGTCAGCTTGACCTGCCCGATGAGGACGGCAAAGCAACGATTTATGCCCAAGAACGCTTCTCTGGTAAATTTAAGCGTGTTATCACCCTGCCAGATGATGTCGATGTCAATAAAGTGACCGCCAATTGTAAGGATGGTGTCCTGTGCATCTCCATTCAACGACGCGAAGAAGCACAACCTAAACGGGTTGAAATTCAATAATTAGCTAACAGGGAAAGATAAGCATGAATACCATGAGCTCAAATACACAAGACAAAACAGTAGACTCAGCAAAGCAGCATGCTGAAAAAGAGCAGGCAACCTTACGCCCATTAGTCTCCATTGTAGAAGCCGACAATGGCTTTACCTTGACCGCAGAGATGCCCGGTGTTCCCAAGGAAAAAGCCAGTGTCCATGTTGAAAATGACACGCTGACATTGGAAGGTGAAATTGCCCTAACTATGCCAGACAATATGGAAGCTACGCATGCTGAAATACAGCTCGCTCGTTACAAGCGCGCCTTTACGCTCAGTCGTGAGTTGGATACCAGCAAGATTGAAGCCAGCCAAAAGGATGGTGTATTGACTGTACACATCCCTAAAGCTGAGCATGCACAGCCACGTAAGATTGAAGTACAGTTAGGCTAGTCTTAAAAAACGCTCCAAGCGTCCTCCCGCTGCTGTTTGGGCGCTTGGGTAAGCTTTAAATCTTTAGGGGTGCAAATATGCCTCTACCTTATTATCTTGGTGCGCCACTGTGGTCACAAAATGAGTGGAAAGGCAATTTCTATACAGCCCAAGCCAAGGCGGGTGATTTCTTACGTCAATATGCACGCTTTTTTAATGCGGTTGAAGGCAATACAACTTTTTATGCTACACCTTCAGCCGTTAATGTGGCGCGTTGGGTCGAGGCTACACCGCCTGATTTCCGCTTCAGTTTTAAATTTCCCCGCGAAATTACCCATAAAGCCAAACTAGCGCGGGTCAACGCAGAGACCCAAGCTTTTCTAAAGCGTTTAGCACCACTGGGTGAACGTTTAAATAACTTTATGCTGCAATTGCCTGCTTCTTTTTCACCAGAGAGGCTGCCTTTGCTAGAACAGTTTTTACGTGAATTGCCGACTGACTATGGTTATGCCGTAGAGGTGCGCCACCCAGCCTTTTTTACAGATGCCAATCAGCGACAACGTTATAATGAATTATTGAAAAAACGGGGTGTAGACCGCGTTATTTTTGAAAGCCGTCCAGTGCATTCAGCGCCTGCCCTAGACGAAGCTACCCGCGAAGCTCAAGAGCGCAAACCTCGCTTACCCGTACAACTCGATGTTACGGCACAGTCTCCCATTTTGCGTTATATCGGCCACCCTGTATTGGAAGAAAATCAATCAAGATTAGAACCTTGGGCCGCTCAAACTGCACGCTGGCTACAAGCAGGCTTAACGCCTCGTATTTTTTTGCATACCCCTAACAACCTACAAGTACCAAAACTGGCCTTACAGTTTCATCACATGCTACAACAACGCTTGCCAGAGCTTCCTGATTTGCCTGCGTTTCCAAGCGATCAAGCTGATCAGGTTGCCTTACTATGATGGCAAGTTGCCAACCACACCAATGTGTAGCATCGTCACTATTGTCAAGCAAAAACATTTAAATACAGCTTGCCTGCCTATTACTGTTTTGCTACCCTTACGCGCCTTTAGTATTTGAATCAGTATTTAAATCGCAGTTTTGGAGAATTCCGATGGCTCGTGTATGCCAGGTAACAGGTAAGCGTCCGCTGACAGGTAATAATGTCTCGCACGCTAACAATAAGACCAAACGTCGTTTTCTGCCCAACTTGCATACGCATCGTTTCTGGGTTGATAGCGAACAGCGCTTTGTAAAATTGCGCCTTTCCGCTAAAGGCATGCGCATTATTGACAAGAAAGGCATTGATGCTGTCTTAGCTGAGCTGCGCGCGCGCGGCGAAAACGTTTAAGTTTAATTCGGGAGTAGACAAACATGGCCAAGAAAAGCGGTCGCGATAAAATCAAACTGGTGTCTACAGCTGAAACAGGCTATTACTACACCACTACCAAGAACAAACGTACCACTCCTGACAAGCTGGAGTTCAAAAAGTACGATCCCGTTGTTCGTAAGCATGTGCTCTTCAAGGAAGCTAAAATTAAGTAAACTGCAAATCTCCTGGCAGAGCATCGGCAACTACGATTTCAACAAAAAAGCCCGTATTAACGGGCTTTTTTGCGTTATGATAGTTCTGCTTTTTTGTTCATCTGTCTTAACGCTTTATTTTCGGAATAATGTATATGGAATTACTCATCTGGGGCATAGTCATTATTGGCATCTTGTTGGTTATCATACCTTTTTTATTAGGTTTGCTTGTTTCACCTCACCAACGCGCCACTCGCGTAGAACTTATTAAAGCACCTACAATAGATGTTTGGAATGCACTTAGCGACTTGTCACGCCAAACAGAATGGCGTACTGACTTAAAAAGCGTGCAATTCAAAGATGATGATGATGGTATGCGCTGGGTGGAACTCACTAAGAAGGGCGAGCAGCTTGTCACCCGTAAAAAGAAAGAAGTAAACCAGAAAGAAATCTTGATACAAATAGAAAAAGGCTCCAGAGTCAGAGGCACACGTCAAGCTATTCTTAGCTCAGTGCCTGGTGGAACGCGTGTAACCTTCACCGAAACGTCTGACATTAGAAGTCCTTTTAGCCGTATTATTGCACAAGTTGGCTCTACACTAGATAAACGCCTAAACAGCTACATTGCACAGCTCAAAAATCGTTTTAAACAATAAGGTTTTTGGCTTGGCAAATCCCACATCACGAAGCCATAGGCAACGCTGATTACAGCGCATAGTAAGTATTGCTGAAGCTTTGGCGTTAAAGCTGCTTTAATTTATACTGTGCGCTCTTGCCGAGAATCATCGGTGTCACTCAAGTAAACAAAAATGCAATCCGAATTTTGGCACGAGCGCTGGGAGCGCAATCAAATTGGTTTTCACCAACAAGATATTAACTTGCATCTGGAAACGTTTTGGAAACGCCTGCGCATTGCGCCTCAAGCCAGTGTTTTTGTGCCTTTATGTGGCAAAAGTCGTGATATGCTGTGGTTGCGCTCTCAAGGACATCCTGTATGGGGTGTGGAAATCAGTCCGATTGCAGTACGCGACTTTTTTGCTGAGCATGATTTAATACCTACGGTCACACAGCAAGGCAAGTTTGAGCGTTGGGAAGCCGATGGTTTGACTATTTTATTGGGTGACTTTTTTACACTATCGGCTGAAGATATTGCACATTGTGCTGCTGTTTATGATCGTGCTTCTCTGATTGCTTTGCCATTAGATATGCGCGCGGCTTATGTGGAGCATTTGCTTGCTATCCTGCCACCAGTAGTCACCATGCTCTTGATCACTGTCGCTTATGATCAGAATGTCGCCAAAGGGCCTCCTTTCGCGGTCTATGAGGCAGAAGTACGAGGCTATTATGAGGAATGGTTTGCGATTGAGCACATCTGCACAGTAGACGCGATTGAAGATTTACCCGGCTTTCGTAAGTATGGCATCGAACGCTTGGATGAACATGTGTTTTTGTTAATGCCGCACTGATCTGATCAACGGTGCGGTGTGCTAGGCAAGCGCTGTATTTGATTCTGTCAGATAATGGACGGCGGTTTTCAGTTGACCATCAGGATGTAAGATTATTTCCCGCCAAGCTGGGTGAGTATGAATAAAACGTGGTTGATCTGAAGTGTGATCTAGTTGCACGCAGGTGGCAGGAGTGCCGTAAACAGCAATACTATGTCCATTTTTTCGGCTGTAGGTGCTCGCAAATTCGTTGTGAATATGTCCAAAGCAAACAGCCTTAACCGATGGAAAAGCGGCCAATGTGTCCCAAAAAGTGGTGTTGTTCTGCAAGCCCCAAGGATCTATCCACGGGCTACCGATGGGTACAGGATGGTGATGAAGAAAGATTAGTGCATAATTATCCGTATGGAGTCCGGCTAAGTAGTGTTCAAGTTGATCCAGTTGCTCAGCTTGCAAAAATCCATCATTACGTTCTGCTTCGCTGGAATCTAAAAAGAGACAATGCCATTGCGCGAATTGAGTTGCACTAAAGGGTCGAATGGTTTGGCTTACCAGCGAGTTTAAGTGTACCTGCATTAAAGTAGGCACATCATGATTACCTGCTAATGCGTATACTGGCAAGCTAAAGTCTTTTAATAGTTCAGCAATGCGTTCATATGTGCCTGCCACTACTTCTTGCGCCAAATCACCGCTAATAATTAGAGCGTCAGCAGTGGCATACTGGTGTTGCAGATGCTTTAATAGTAACCGCAAATTGCGATTGGGTTGTACGAGCAGTGATGACCATTCTAGGTAAGCATCGGTATGGCTATAACAATGTGTATCGCTGATTTGCAGTAATTGAATGGTTTGGTCTTGGCTCATATTTATAATCCTGAAAGTACTTTATCCTCAGGATAGCTAAGATGGTAGCCATATTCTATAGGTGTATTTTCGCCTGCTGGTATTTGCCTGACCCAAGCGACAACGCCCTCTTTGTGCTCTACATTTTCTAGATCGGGTTTGTCGCCGGTGAGGCTGACACTAATATCCTCATTGCTAGCTACTGGTATGCTGTCATAAATAGTGATTTCGCGGCTATTATCATGTTGGTTGTTTATGCTAATACGATAAGCCCTTTCTAAATGATTGCGGGTGCTAATCAGGCCATAGCTACTGCTTTTCTCGGGGACAGGCTGGAAGTCAATATGAATGCGGTTGTCCTCGCCAAAAGAAAGCTTGAGTGTTTCGCCACTTTGTAAGGTTTCTATTGAGGTATTGCCAATAAAGCTGCCATCCCGATACAGGGCAACCGAGCCCGCTAATAATGGTGCATCTGCGGTATAAGTTGCTTGACTCACCAAAACAACACGTGGGTCAATTCGTGGATAACTATACAAGCCCAGTTCGGTTTTTAATGTTTGGCTGGACAGTGTTACCCGTCGGCTATCACTGCCACTGCTGAGAGTGAGCTTTCCTGGAACTTGGTATTCTGCATTAAATGTAGTGTTCAGGAGCTGACTATTTTGCAATTGCAGGGAAGCTGCGGGGGCGGGTGCTTGGCGTTTTGCAGCGGAACGTGCTGAAAGATTAGCCTGTTTCAATGTTTCCACTGCTTCATCTTTAGCCATATCCGCCTCATAAAATTCCTCGGAACTGAAGGACAATTTGTCGTGCAGACGAACTATCCAGCTTTCCAGTGCTGGCAAACCGGCGCTATTGGAAGGATGTAAAGTGGAGAGTTGCACAGTTACATTGTTCCAGTCTTCGCCGGTCAATTGCTGTATTTCAGCTTGGGTTTGTAGAGTGAGCTGATTATTGTCTGTATCTAACTCAGCATTGTAAACAGGCTTCCAGCTAGTGCCCTTAATTTGATAGCGTAGGGTAAGTTGCAATTCAGTGGCTTCAGGCGCATTAACATATAATATGGCACTGCGGCTACGGGTTTCACCTGTGGCAATGGCCGCGAGTTGTTGATGTAGCTGCTGCAAACCGTCATCAAATGCTTTTAGAGTTTTGTCGGTGGCACGTATTCTAGCTTGTGCTTGTGCAGTGGCCTGATCTAGGGTATCCCATGCTGGTTGCCATTGTTCCAAAGGGAGAATGATCGTTTGTGGACTCGCCGAGCCTGTTGGTTTTTGCAATACCGTCGCTTGAATAATGAGTAATTGCTGTTCAGCACGGCTTTTCATATCCACGACTTCCCGACGTTTTTCCTGCCATTTTTCAATTTCAGCGCGCAGTAAACGTTCTTTTTCTTGGACAAGCTCAGTTTGTATATGTTGGGATAGATTGACACTACCGAGTGTCACCGGACTGCTACTATGGCCGCTAATACGCAGTGATTCGGTTTGTAATTGCAGTGGTAAACCATTCAGTAGCAAGCGGCTTTCACCCGCTGCCAGTTTTACGGTGGCATGACGGGTAATGCGTGCACTGTCTGGGTAGACGGTGACAGCCTGAATATTGGAGGGTACGTCGAGCGTGGTGGCGTGACTGAAACCGGATAAAACCAGTAGCATACACAGACTGATTTGTCGGAGCTTGTTATTGGTCATGGTGTTGACTCCTTGATGGACTAATGGTTGCATTATGCTATGTGCTCTTATCTAACGAAAGTGATCTGGGCTGATGATGCGCTTAATTGATACACATTGCCATTTTGATGATGTTTCTTTTGATCCTGATCGGCAGGATTTGTTGCGGTTCATGCGTCAAATAGGGGTGAGTGATTTGATTGTGCCTGCGATTACTGCACTTGCTTGGCCTGCTGTGGAAGCAATTTGTGCAACTGACCGTGGTTTGCATGCCGCTTATGGCTTACATCCCATTTACTTAGCTAAGCATTGTGAAAATGATTTGTACTTGTTGGAGAAACGCTTGACGAAGGGTGGGGCGATTGCTGTCGGGGAGTGTGGGCTGGATTATTTTGTGCCAGAACTAACGATTGAGGCGCAGACAGACTTTTTTGTTGCACAATTACGCTTGGCTAAACAGTTTGATTTACCTGTTATTATTCATGCACGTCGTTCCGTCGACCATGTGATTAAACAAATTCGTCGCGTAGGTGGTTTGCGAGGTGTTGTGCATAGTTTTTCGGGAAGCCGACAACAAGCCGAAATATTGTTCCAACAAGGCTTTTTGTTAGGTGTTGGCGGGACGGTAACGTATGAACGGGCACAGCGTTTGCGGCGTGTGGTTGCACAAATGCCGGCAGAAGCCTTGTTATTGGAAACGGATGCACCAGATCAGCCCGACGCTGCATGGCGTGGTAAACGCAATGATCCTTTACGTTTACCCGTCATTGCTGCAACAGTGGCTGAGCTACGTGGTGTTACGCTGCAACAGTTAGCTGCTTTTACCACAGCTAATGCACAACGCTTATTTGGTATAGACTAAATAAAGGTAGAATAATGAAGTATTTTTTTACAGTCTTGATGGCGCTGACGATTTTATTTGGTATCGGTTTGACCGTAACGCCTTACATTATGGAGTCTTTCTGGCCAGCAGGTAAAACCGCTTTCCAAAGTGCTAAACCAGAGGATACTCGCCATGCTGTAGCAGACTGGTTTGCTGTTCCAGTGGAGCAAGTTAAGTCAGCAGATTCTATTAGAAAGCTTTCTTCACAAGGTAGTATGGCTTGGTTTCATTTCTCCATGCCAGCACAACCCGTTGCCAATTTTATTGGTAGAAATCAATTGCAACAGTTGGAATTAACTTCCGATGTATTACAGCAAGTTTTTTTAGTGGACGCTCCCAGCGTGGATTGGTGGCAACCAGATTCTTTGGGGCGTGAAACTTACTTTAAGGGCAATGATGGTAAAAGCGACGTCGCCTTGATTTACAACGCGGAACAAGAACAAGGTTTTATGCTTGTAAAAAGTTTAATCAAGCAACAAGGGTTTTGAGGCATTTAACGCTAAAGTTGTCCAACCGCTTTATCGGCAAAAGATGGCCGAGCCTGAGGTTTGGCCTCATATTTATTGCGGTACAAATCTAGTGCGGTACGTGTCCAGCGGTGAATGGGTAGCACATTACCTTGACCAATGAGTTGTTGGATAGTTTGTTGTTGTTTGGGAGTGCATTCGGCCAATTGTCTATAGCTAGTAATACCTAATTGGCGTAATTTTCGTGCTATTTCAGCGGTGATGCCTTCAATTAACAAGAAATCATCATCAGGCAGGGCTTTGTGTTTATGTCCAGAGGCATAAGGGATTGCATTGGATGGACTGTTTGGTAAAACTGTCAAACTTTGGGCTTGATGTCTGTCCACTTGGCCTTTGAGTAAGCGCACAACATCTAATAGTTTCAAGATATGTTGCTCACGCTGTCTTAATAAAGCATTGGCATGATGTAGTTGGGTACGGCAATGTTCCAATTGTTGGCGTACCCTGCTAAACGTGATGTGATCTGTGCGTGTTTCCAGTAAATCCATTAATTGTTTTCTTTGAGTTTCTTTTTGTCTGGATTGTTGACGATAGCGACAAGCTCGTTCCAATAGTTTTTTGCGTGATTTGCGTAAACGCAGTAATTCATTCAGCCATGCTTTATCAATGCTACGGCGCATTAGCTTATATATGCTCCATCCAACGAGTACCCCTAGTACAAAAACTAGGAATAAGACCAAAGTAATTTGAATAGCTAGCAAGCTCATACACTACTCCTTTAAAACCCTGAGTTTTACGCTGGGCAGATTAGATTGAGCCGCTGTGTCTTTGTCTTTATCCTCAATGACTAGCCTTGTTGCAGCGATGCCTTGTTCAACAAGATAGTGGCGTACCACTAGTGCCCGAGCGTGGCTGGCTTTGACTTGCCCCAATACCGTGCCGGTTTTTTCGGTATGCACACTAATTGCAATCGGTATATTGGGATATTGCTTGAGCAAGTCAGCTAACTGATTGAGTGTTTGTTCAGCGCTGGGGGATAGAGCCGCATTAGCATATTGGAACGTTACTTGATCTAAGGGTAGCTTTGCTAATTTTTGTTCCAAAGTGCTGATTTGTTCTAGCGAGGTTTGGCTTAATACTGGTACTGCTGTAGTCACTTCTGGGGCGAGTGTTAATAGATTTTCGACTTTACGCACACCTTCTACTTGGTAAATTGAGGCAATAATTGGCTCAATCTGTTTTTCATCGCCAAGCAATCCGCTCACTTGAGCATCACGCCCGTCGAAGGTTATGTTAACCGGAGGAAGATTCTGCTGAGCCAGTGCTTTATTTGACTGTTGAGTCAAACTGGTTTGAATAAACTCATACTTCCACAAGACTGTGGCACTCGCTAAACCTACACTAATAAAAAACACTACAGCAGACAGGCGTATAAAAACCTGTTTAACGCTTTGCTTATTATTACTGGACATTCCATTCTCCCAAGCATTGTTTGATTCAAGCTTGAAATATAAAACATTCCAGCCATGTAGGGGGTAATTAAGTGGCATTAATTGACAGTCAGTAATAGTTAATCCTGACTATCAGTGTGAAATAGAGCACTGGCACATGCTATTTTAGGAGGCATGTGCGTAGCAGACTCCCTGATTAACTGTTTGAATGCTCTATAAATTGCCAATAGCGAGCTTGATATGACGCCATTTTTAGGAAATAAAGGATAAAATTTCTTTAGCTTCCTGCTTTTGCTGTTGTCCGCCCTCCACTAACACCTCTTGTAGAATCGGTAGTGCTGATTGTGGATCTCGTAAATCAAGATAAGCACGAGCAATGTCCAGCTTTAGAGCAGCCTCAGCAGTGTCATCGTTACTGGTTATTGCAACAGCAGTATTGGACGGTAACCCTGTCAGTTCGGTTAATTCTGGATAAACCGTTTGTTCAGTAGGTGTAGTCGTAGTCGTTACAGCACTGTTGGGCTCTGTCTCACGCAGACCCAATAATAAAGCATTATTATCGTCAGCAGTGTTAGTAGCAGCATGAGCCGGTGTCGATGTTGACTTGCTTTGTCGTCCTAAGAACCAAGCTAAAGGTAGGCTAAGTAACAGTAGTCCCCAAATCCACCAAGCTAAGGAGCGGCTTTGTTGATGTTGGGTCAATTCAGCATTAGCCAGAGCCGCGCGTGCTAATTGCAGTTCTTGTTGCGCTTGTGTTAGTTCATTACGCAAGACATCAATTTCAGTGCTGCTTTTTGTATCTGTAGGGCTTGTTAGCGCTTGAGCATTTGCTAGCTGCTGTTTAAGTGCTTCATTTTCTGCACGGATTTCAACATTGGCAGCGTCCAGCGAATCAAGTTGCTCTTTGAGCATCTCGACTTCCATAGCGGCCATGTCTACCGGATTGCCATTTTCATCCAACACAGGTTCAGCTTCTGTTCCCGACGTTGTGGTGGCGGGTGCGGCTTGCGCTTCAGCCAACTGAGTTTTGGCTTGTTCTAGTTCCTGCTTGAGTTTGGTATTTTCGTCACGAATTTCAAGATTGGCAGCGTCCAGCGAATCAAGTTGCTCTTTGAGCATCTCGACTTCCATAGCGGCCATGTCTACCGGATTGCCGTTTTCATCCAACACAGGTTCAGCTTTTGTTCCCGACGGTATGGCAGCGGGTGTAGTTTGTGCTTCAGTCAACTGAGCTTTGGCTTGTTCTAATGCTTGCTTAAGTTTGGCATTTTCATCACGTAGTTGGGTGCTAGTGGTTTCTAGTTTAGTTTGCGATTGTTGGGTATCTTTTTGTAACTGTTCTAGCTGTTGTTGTAAGCTTGCTTTTTCAGTAGTCAGGCGCTCAATCTGTTGGCTTAACTCGTTTTGACGAGTTTGCGAAGTAGACGTAGTATGGGCGGCAGGTGAGCTTGTGGTAGCGGTTTCGGTTTCAGTTTTAGTTGGTTCATCGATAATACGAATACCTGGAATAGCTTTAATATCAATGAGTGTTAGCTGACGACCCACGCGTAAGTAATTGATATTACCCTTGGCAAAAGCTTGGGGGTTTTTTTCCAGTAGATGTTGCATGATCAACAGTCGAGCATTGTTGTCAACTGGGTAATAGCGGGCAACGATTTCGCTTAGTGTGTCATTGGGTTGAATTTCTATCGTGCGAGAAGCCGTTTGTGCAATGGCTGCTGTGCTGGCCAGCAGCCCACTGAGAATAAGTCCTTGCCAATAGTGCTTTTTATTCATTTTAGCTTACCAGTGTATCCATTAAATCAATCATGAATTCTGCATCTTCTTGTTGCAGCATATCCCAACCGATAAATCCCAAGTTTTGTAATATATCTTGACCTTTAGGGTTATGGGACATACCTGCTAATAGTTCACACAAGCCGGCGTGATGTTCTTTCATTCGTGGGGAGCTAAGTAACACATGGCGAATATCATGAATTTCGCTACGTATCAGTGGACGCAAGTCAGCACTAATGACATCGGATAGGTGGTCGTAAGCTTCAGCAAGAAAGAAACCAATATCAACTTTTTTATTTAATAGCTGCTTAGCCACAATAATAGGTGTATCGACTTGGTTAATTTGTAAATCTTCTGGCTTAATGTCAGCAGGCTCTAACATAATGCGACTAATCATATTGACATCGGGTGTATCAGTCAGCGCCACGTTACAAACGCCGGGTAGGTCTTCTATACATAGCCAAGCTGCATCTTGATAGGTTGCTATAATAGCTTCATCTGATTTACCCATAGGGGCTGCCAAGGCAATAAAGCCTTTTTCACGCACCAAGGTAGAAGCATCAAAGGGATTGGCATAAATCAGATCAATCTGATCTTTTTGTATGGCCTCTCTTTGCGGTTGAAAACCATGAAACAATTCTAAGCGAATAGAGCAACCCAAATGGCGCTGCATCCAAGTATTGAAAATATACCAAGCTGCTATGCGATCAGGGCTAATATCGGGGCTAATGGTAAAATAGTATCTCACGCTTTGCCCTCCTCCAGTCTTAGCCGCTTGTATAGAGCGACACATTCATTAACTTTAGAACGGGAAGGTTTGCGTCTTACAGAAGTATAGCCAGTAATAACACCTTGGCGGATATTGGGAATAATGGTGGCATAAACCCAATAATAAGCACCGTCTTTGCGTAAGTTTTTCACATAGCCAGACCATTTTTGACCGGCCTGAATGGTTGACCACATTTCAGCAAAAGCTAGGGAAGGCATGTCTGGGTGTCGCAAAATATGGTGAGCCTGACCTATAAGTTCTTCATGGCTGTAAGCGGACATATCAACAAAGGAGTTATTACAGTGTGTGATAATGCCCGTTAAATCAGTCCGTGAGACAATTAATTTGCCCTCTGGATAAGGAACTTCCTGTTCATTATAGAAAACCCGCCTACGACTTCCGTCTTGGAAAGTTAGCTCAGTTTCCGTGCAACCTGGTTGCACGTCTGTATATTTCATATCTTTCATGATATTTCTTCGGCTGCTAGGTTAGAGTGGCATGAAGAAATCGAGTCAGATAATTTTGGCAATGTTTTCCGCTGCGCGTTTAACATCTAAAAAAATCAGACCCAAACGGGCATTAGGTTTAGCCAGTACAGTTACGACAGCATCATTGCCTGCATGTGTCATTAGTATGTAACCTTGGTCACCTTTGATGAGTACTTGCTCTAAAGCGCCCCGCGCCAGCTCTTCTGCTGTGCGATCACCCAGCGATAACATAGCGGCACTCATTGCCCCCACGCGGTCTTCGTCCATGCCCGATGGTAGCATAGAAGCCATCATCAAACCGTCTGTGGATAGAACGGCAGAGGCTTCTATATCTGCTGAGGAACCATTCAGGTCGCTAAGTATAGAATTCAACATTTCTGAACGCATCAGGCTTTTTCTCCTTGCATCTTAATCCAGATAAAGTGGTTTGGTAATAAAGGTTTTTATTGTTTCCCTTTTGTACCAGTGTATTACAAACTCTCTAGCCTTGTGTTGCCATAGCGCATTTCCAGAGCCCAAACCAGTTGTTTAAAGGTGATCTGGTTTAGCTGCGGCATACCGCCAATAATCAAGGTAAACTGGTTTACACCAATGTAGACAGGCCAAAAGCCCACCTCACTATTACCACTGGCATCAATTAATCCCCATGCTCGTTGCCTATAGCCTAAATTGCCTCTCAATAATTCACGGTGACGCTTATAAACCATATTTAAATTAGCACTGAGAGCAGCTAACTCTTCAGCCGCTTCATGGGGGAAACCAGCACTTCCCAAGTAAAGCCCACGACTTTCCGCTAAAATGGCTTTGCCTTCATCAGATAAAGTACGTAGTAAGGGTGGTAATAAACGCTCTAAAGCATCGTCTGGTGCTGTTTCTGGTTTTTCTTGGCCGATAATTAAACCAGCTTCCTGCAACCAGTGGATAAACTCCAAGGCTCGCTTCTTCTTCAACTGACTTAGCTCGCAAGCAAGGTCTATATTGAATGCTGGCGTTTCACCTTGTTGCAATAAACGGTGCATAAAAGCGCGGCCAGCCTCGGGCGCGTCATCTTGAACCGCATAATAGACCCCGCCTGGTGTAGCGCCGATATAAAGGTTTTCATTTAGTATATATTCGCTCATCAGGCTACCACCCCAGGATCCAGTGAATACAGAAGTGCTTGAACGAGTGCACTAACATCGCTACGTTCGCGTGCATCTATTTCAAACACGGGGGCACGCAGGGCTAATTCATCCAGCCATTGCCGATATTTGCCTAGATTGGGCGTGGCTTGCAGATCCATGCGGGTCACACCGACGACCATTTGTTGTCTATTAATGAAGTCGCGGAAGGCATTGGTATAAAATTTCATGTCTTGAAAAGGATCTTTGCGCGTATTGTCTAATAATAAAATCAATCCTATTCCCCCCTTGGTCAGAATGTCCCACATGAAGTCAAAGCGTTCCTGGCCAGGCGTGCCATATAAGTGTACCCGCTCGTCTTCACCTAAGTGGATCAAACCGTAATCCATCGCTACAGTCGTTTGGGGTTTGCGGCTTTTGGTCATGTCGGAGGCATACTCATCTGTTGTGACAATATCAATGTCACTAATGGCAGCAATCGCTGTCGTTTTGCCTGCCCCGACGGGGCCTGTGAAAATAATCTTTTTGTTGGTTGTCATAAAGCCTATCTCGAACCCCCTCCGAGTAATCGTTTGAGCAAGCGCGCAAAGAGTCCACGGTTTTGCTGCGGCTCAGTTTTCTCCTTAATGGGTATAGTCCCTTGATGTTCAACTAACAAGCCTAGAGCACTTGCCGCTGTATGAAAAGCCGCAACATACCGTTGTGGTATGTCTAAACGTTGGGCTACTTCAAATAAAGTGCCAGGTCGTTGATGCCAGCTTGCAGCGATCCTCATGACATGGGGGATGGACTCCACTCTTGTCAGATTGGGCCAGTGGGTTAGTATTAGGGTTTGTCCTATATCGCTTGAACGACTCAGGCGACCATGGGCAGTCAGCAAACTAGATGTCCAAATCAGCTTTTCCAAGTTGCTACTGTATTTTTGTAGTCTATTTTCCAGTTCAACCAAATCCGTTGTGCTGGGAATGTGTAATTGTACCTGTCCGGGCTGTATAGGGGTACTGCATAGCTGGGCAAATTTTCCCGAATACCAGCTTATATCGCTAAAAACCTGATGTGAATGGGGTAGCAGCAAGATATTATATCGCAAACCAATTTCGAGATGGACAGGTTGAGCTGATTGATTAGCGAGTCTAACTGCATCACGGATTTTACTGATTAAATAAGTTTCAGGTGTATAAAACCAGTCCGTTTGTGTTGCTAGGTCTTTTAAGTGAGTATCTTCTCGTTCACCACATAATAATTGCCAACGTTGGACTTGCTCTGCTGTCGCTTGTGGGGATAGCGGTGTAATGGTTTTGGGTCGTGGTGGTGCTTGGGGTTTTGGTTGCTTTGTTTCGTTTTCCGTTGGTTTATCTGTTTTAGCAGGAGAGATGCGAGGCTCTTGCGTAGCTTCTGTGACGGGCACTACTAAGGCTGGCTTTTGTAGGCGGCGTTTCTGGTGCATTAAACCAAATGGCTGTGGGGTAGCGGGAAGAGTCGTTGTGAAATCCACTTCTGTCTTGCTGCTGGAGCTGGTATCGACGACAGGATTTGAAGCCATTGTTTCAGGCAATAAAGCACGTACTTGGCTGGCTGCTTGCGTGAGTGCTTGTGTGCTTAAAGGTTTGGCTACCCAGACTGTTTGTGGAATCTGTACCTCACGCATGGATAGAATAACGCATGGACGTTGTTGTTCAGCAGCGTGTTGTTGCCATTCCTGTTCAGTGCCCGGATGATCAAAGTCGGCAATGATGACTTCTGCTTCAGCCTCTGGCACCAGTTTAAATAAGTGCTTGCCTGTACCGGCAAAGAAAAACTCCAAAATTGCACGATTATGTGAGCTTACGCCCAGCAATGATACGCGCAAAGGGGTGCTGTTTGTACTTACCATACACACCGCCTATTGTTTAAATACTTCACTACCAAGACTCAGCCTCTTGTTTTAATTGTATCCATTTTCCCTCTACCTCCATACCCTTTTCAGCTAGCCCATGTAGGAAATGATAAAGATCAGCTTGTTGACGGGTTGATTGATAGATGCCCATTAACTCTTGTTCCAAGGCCTCATTGCCTCTACCTGCCAGTATTTCTTGTTCCAGCAGAAGACGAGCAGGCTCAACTTGACCATAAGCCAGATAGTCCTGTACTTCAGCCAGTGGATCGGCATAATGATCATTGTTGTGTGCTAGCTCTAAACGAAGCAATTTGTGACGAATTTGGGTTTCACCGGTTGATAGCACTGAACCAAGAAACCAGATACCGAGCGATTGTTCGCTTGAACCATCTTCCAGCCACTGCGCAAATACGGCTTGTTCATTCTCATTTAAATGTGGCGCGGCTTGTTCTAGCAAGCGCTGTTTCAGGGCTGAGCCTGTCTTACCACGCAGAGCTAAGAATAAGTCCAACAGACTACCCGCTAAACGTTCTTGCAAGTCGGTTTTACAAGCCAACAAAACACGTCGCGCATGTGCACGCAAATCCAAGGGATAACGCCTTACTTGGTGAGACAGTAAACGCCAAGTACTATTGGGGTCATACTGATCCGTCAATTGAATAGCATACTCCTCATCCAACAGGAACTGTGTGGGTAAGCTAGGCATTGCTGGTGTATTTTTTTCTGCAAATAATGATTCTAACATTGTCGGGTGCTATCAAGCTTTTGAATACGACCATTTTATAGTTGATTCTGTGAATGATAGCATTACTTTTTATGACTAGTTGGTAAAATAATGGTAGGAAGGTAAAGTGCTGGTGTTATGTGCTTAACCGAACTGGATAAGAATAACACAAATCCAGGCTTGTTTGCTGAGTACCTTATTCGGGGAGAAGGACAGTGATTTATCTGGTTGGACAGATATTTTTGATTATTTGGGTGGCCGCTTTTATTGGGCTGATTTTAGGATGGTGGTCGCGTGGTTTAACGGAGACCGCTCAAGAAACTGTTTTGCCTATGCCTTCTGATACAGAGCTAGACCCGTTTGGTGCGCGCACTCGTCTGGAGCAATGTCATCGTGATAATGCTAGTTTGCGACGTGAGTTACACGATGTTCAACAGCAACTAGTGCAGTGGAAACAGGCAGACGAATTGGCACAGCGTGGCGATGTATTGGAGCAGTTGCAGCAAAATGAAGCTCGTATCAATGCATTAATGGATGATTTGCAGGAGCGTGATGATACCATAGCTATTCTCAAGCAGGAGCTTGACCGTTTACGTTCATGATTAATCGAGAGTCTGTAGCAAGGCGGAAACAATAAGGAGAAACAGGGTATGTCGAAAAAGGCTAGTGTGGCGGGTTCCGCTTCGCTGTTTGAAGCCGATATAGAGATTGTGGGAGATGTGTCATTTTCAGGTGAGCTTTACCTGCAAGGGCGGGTCAATGGCAATATCGTTGCCCCCGGCGAGTCTATGGCATCATTATACTTACAACAACATAGTGAAGTGATCGGGGAAATACGTTCACCTAATCTGGTGGTGTCCGGGAAAGTATCGGGTGATATTTTTTCTACTCGCCGTTTGACGCTGAAGTCCACGGCTGAGGTGGTCGGTAATATCCATTACTCCGAAATGTTGGTGGAAGAAGGTGCAACTGTGAACGGCACTTTAGTCACTTTGGGGCAGTTGGAGGATAATATCTAAGGGGGCGGCATGTCTTTTTATAAATATCACCTGTTTTTTTGTACTAACCAACGCAGCAATGGCGAGAATTGCTGTGCTGATTTTGATACGCAAGCTATGCGTGATTATGCTAAACAGCGTTGTAAGGCACTGGGTTTGCATAAAAATGGGCAAGTTAGAATCAATACAGCAGGTTGTTTGAATCGATGTGATTTAAGTCCCGTGGCAGTGGTTTATCCTGAAGGTATTTGGTATAGCTGGGTAGACAAGGACGATGTGGATGAAATCATTGATAGCCATTTTTTGAATGGCAAGCCTGTACAGCGCCTGATGCTTGATTAAATATGTGGGAACGCTTACGGCATTATGGACGTTTAATCCGTTTTGAACGGCCTATTGGGTCTTTGTTATTGTTGTGGCCCACTTGGTGGGCGCTGTGGATTGCGAGTCAAGCAGTGCCTGACTGGCGTTTGCTATTGATTTTTAGTTTGGGCGTATTTGTGATGCGTTCAGCAGGTTGCGCGATTAATGATATTGCTGATCGTCATGTGGATGGGCATGTTGAACGTACCAAAGGACGACCTCTAGCAACCGGTGCTATTTCAGTGCAGGAAGCTTTGGGTGTATTTTTGGTTTTATTGCTGCTGGCTTTATTGCTGGTTTTGCAACTGAATACATTGACGATTTTGATGTCGTTTGTTGCTGTGTTGCTGGCGGTGACCTATCCTTTTATGAAGCGTTATCACCATTGGCCTCAGGTACACTTGGGGGCTGCCTTTGGGTGGTCTATACCTATGGCGTTTACTGCGGTCACTGGCGAGTGGCCGCCGCTGAGTGCATGGTTATTATTTTGGGCTAACCTAGCTTGGACGACGGCTTATGACACTTTATATGCCATGTGTGACCGTGAGGATGATCTTAAAATTGGAGTGAAGTCGACTGCTATTTTGTTTGGTCGGCATGACCGTTTGATGATCGCTTTATTGCAGTTGCTTACTTTATTTTTGCTGATCATGGTTGGTGTTATAGAAGCGTTAAACTGGCCTTATTATGTAGGTTTGTGTGTGGCCGCCAGTTTGTTTGTTTATCAGCAGTATTTGGTACGTAACAGGGATCGTTGGTTTAGCTTACAAGCTTTTTTGTATAATAACCGTGTCGGTTTGGTTGTTTTTCTTGGTATTGCGCTAAGCTATATTGCTTTGTAGGCGTTTCTGCTTTGCTTTAATTCCGCTACAATCGTGCTCCTTTCTTTTTATTCAACCCTTTTAAGTGTCAAAAAATTATGTCCAGACCCTCTAGTTTTATCCGTGAAGAATTGTTGCAATGTGGGCGTGGGGAGATGTTTGGCTCTGGTAATGCGCAATTGCCTGTTCCCAATATGTTGATGATGGATCGTATTGTCCATATTAGCGAAGAGGGCGGCGAGCATGGTAAAGGTTCTATCTTGGCCGAATTGGATATTAAACCAGATTTGTGGTTTTTTGATTGCCATTTTCCCGGTGACCCTGTGATGCCGGGTTGTTTGGGGCTGGATGCCATGTGGCAAATGGTCGGTTTTTATCTGGCATGGTTGGGTAACCTTGGTCACGGTCGCGCCTTGGGGGTTGGGGAAGTCAAGTTTTTTGGGCAAGTTTTACCAAGTGCCACCAAAGTGACTTATAAAATCTCACTCAAGCGTGTTATTACGCGCCGCTTAGTGATGGGTATTGCTGATGGCAGTCTAGAGGTTGACGGGCGCGAGATTTATACCGCGAAAGATTTACGGGTAGGTTTATTTAAGTCGACTGAGCATTTTTAAGTTGGACTTTTTCCCGGAAGATTTGCTAGTATACTGCGCTTTTCACAATAACCTGATTATCTTTTGAGGACACTCGGCATGAAGCCTGGCATTCATCCCAATTACAGAGAAGTCGTATTTCAGGATCTGACCAGCGGCTTCACATTCCTGACCCGCTCTACGGCAGAGACCAGAGATACTATTGAATATGAAGGCAAAGAATACCCTCTGATTAAGGTAGAGGTTTCTAGCCAATCACACGCATTTTACACAGGTAAGCAGTCTGTTAAGAGCACAGCAGGCCAGATTGATAAATTTAATCGCCGCTTCTTGCGTGATAAATAGTTGTAAATAACGGCGCTTAAGCCGTGGTTTTTTGCAAAATAGACAATAAAAAAGCGCTTTTAAGGCGCTTTTTTATTGTCTGCACAGTATGATGTTTTTTAGTTTTGATTTGCTTTTAGGACGGAGGAGAGTATGACTCACAAGCTTAGACAGGATGCACTCAATTATCACGCCGAGCCTTGCCCAGGCAAAGTGGCTATACAAATTACCAAGCCTACCGCAACACAGTCGGATCTTTCTCTTGCCTACACCCCTGGCGTTGCTGAGCCGGTTAAAGAAATTCATCGTGACCCCGAAGATGCTTATCTTTATACCAGTAAAGGTAATTTGGTAGCGGTCATCACGGATGGTTCTGCCGTTTTAGGCTTGGGCAATGTGGGCGCATTAGCAGCTAAGCCAGTGATGGAAGGCAAGGGTGTGTTATTTAAGCAATTTGCCGGTGTGGATGTATTTGATATAGAGGTATCAACCCAAAATACAGAAGAGTTCATCAACACGGTCAAAAATATTGCTGGTACCTTTGGCGGGATCAATCTTGAAGATATTGCGGCTCCTCGTTGTTTTGAAATTGAAAAACGCCTGCAAGAAGAGCTAGATATTCCAGTTTTCCATGATGATCAGCATGGTACGGCGGTTATTATTGCAGCCGGTTTGATAAATGCTTTGGAAATACAAGGTAAAACGCTTGAAGAGGCTAAAATCGTTTGCTTAGGGGCAGGCGCTGCGGCGATTGCTTCCATGAATCTGCTGACGGTTATGGGGGTGAGTAAAAATAATATTTATATGATTGATCGCAAAGGAATTATTCATTCAGGGCGTGAAGATTTGAATGAATATAAGCGTGCTTATGCCGTAGATACCGAATTACGTACATTGGCAGATGCTTGTCAGGGAGCGGACATCTTTATTGGTTTGTCAGGACCTGATTTGATGAGTTCCGATATGCTGAAAAGCATGGCAGATAAGCCCATTGTATTTGCTTTATCTAATCCTGATCCTGAAATTGCTCCTGCACTAGCCATTAAAACCCGTGATGATGTTTTGATGGCAACGGGGCGTAGCGATTACCCTAATCAAATCAATAATGTCTTGGGTTTCCCTTACTTGTTTAGAGGCGCACTGGATGTGCGTGCAAGTGCCATCAATACAGCAATGCTGGAAGCAGCGGTGAAGGCTTTGGCTGAGTTGGCACATGAGCCTGTGCCACAAGTTGTACTGGATGCTTATAAAGCGAGTAGCATGGAATTTGGTAAGGAATATATTATTCCGAAGCCACTGGATCCACGTTTACGTGATCGCGTTCCTGCTGCTGTCGCACGTGCTGCGGTAGAATCTGGTGTAGCACGTGCGCCAATGAAACAATAGTTAAGCGCTTAAAGTTCCTAGAAAGTGGGGGCGGCTTGATAGTTGGTTTCCACTTTTCGTTTGGGACCTTGCGAGGCAGATAAGCGCAGTCGTTCACCCTGTTGTCGAATCGCATAACGTAAACCAATGCGATAGACTTGTTCAGCATTATCTTTTTCATTCATTGTTTCCAGTAGTTCGGCCAATTCTAGATAAGCTTCGGTATTTGGGCATTGATTGAGGCTGGCTTCGTAATAAGACTTAGCAACGCCCCACAATTGCTGTTGGCGATGTAAGCGTGCTAAGAGCAATAAAATAGCTGGATTATCCGCTTGCTGATCCAACCATTTTTCAGCTTGTTGAATCGCACTATTCAGTTGGCTATGCTGTAGTTGGCCATATAGGTCCGCCAGTTCATTAATCCATTGTTTGCTTAAAGTGGCTTGAATGAATGGCGCGCACTGTGTATCTGCGCCTGCGGTATGCAATGCTTTCGCATACAGGCAAAGAGCATCGCATTGTTGGCGAATAACATTGGGCAATTTCTTCCAAAAAGCTTGTAGCTTATCGACTTGTTGTTGTTCTGCGTATTTATCAAATAAACCGCTTAAAGTAGCTGCCTTGACGGCTAGCATATTGTCACTGTTAAAAAGGTTCTGCTTTTGCAAGTCTGGTATTAAATCCAATAGAGCCTCCCAGTTTTTCTGACGATACAAAACTTTCGCTAGTAATTTGAGCACATAAGCATTTTTAGGCGCTTTGCGACGCAAATTATGGAGGGTGGCATAGGCTTGTTCTAATTGCTCGGTAGCTAATTGCATCTCAGCTTGGGAAACTCCAACTGCAATATGGGCGCGACTGTCACTTTCTATCGCTTTTTTGAGTAAATCGTCACGGCGTTCTGTCGCTTCCAGCATGTGAGCAGCGCGTGCAGCACCTAGATAATTCAGTAAAGGGGTTTCGCTACGTTCAGCGTACTCGGTCAGGAGCTTTTCGGCTTTATCCCAGTGACCTTCAGTTAACTGAATTAGTCCTTGATTGAGATGACGAGCTGCTTTTTGGTGCAGGCGAAAATCGCGTAGGCGATAGAAGCGTTTGTGCAGACCAAACATTTTTTCTAACACATTGATAGTGAAATAAAACAGCGCAAAAAGCAAAAAGATATAGAATACCAACATGGCTGTTTTCATCTGTATGTGTTGCGTACCCCAACTGATTTCAGCTACTCCGGGATTGCTGTGCAAGGCATACATTACCCATAATAAGGCAGCGCTTAATACACCAAGAAAAATGATAAATCTGATCATGGTTGCTGCTCCTGTTCAGCGTCATAAATACGACGGGCTTTTTCCAACTGTACTAAGCTGCCTGAAATATCAGGTTGTTCTGGTGAGATATTAATCTTATCCAATTGATCCAACTGAGCTAAGAGCGGACGTAGTGCTGATGTAGGGTAGTAAGTTTGTAAAGTCGTGCGGATTAAGTCGACTTGTTGGTGATAATCTTGATCTTTTTCTTGTAAAGCCAGTAAGCGTAAGTTTTCCAGCCTTAATTGCAGCAATTGATACAAACTTTGACGGCTCGTTGTCGTCAAAGTGGTCGTAATGGGTTCATCTAGCTCAGTAATCAAAAAAGTCTGTCCAAGAAAATCACTGGCATTTTGTTTATATTGCTGCCAAATAGACAGTTCTTTGCTTTCCAAGTCTTCAGTCGAGCTTGTTTCTGGTGTGCTATTGGATTCTGCTGATGGGGAGGGCTTGGTACTGGTCTGTACAACTTGGCCGGTGAAGTCTAGTGCAGGCAGATTGAGCGCTAATTTAGAAATGATTTGTGATATACCTAACAAATCAGTTTGTTGAATGTTTTCTAGCTTGCTTAAGTCACGGCCAATTTGCTGGCGTACTGGCATAAAACTAATAGAACCAATATCTCCCAAGCGTTCATCGGCTGACTTGAGCGCTGCAATGGCGGCTTGTGGATTATTAGCAAGGTGCAGTTGATAGCTTGCTGTTTTCAGCAAAAAGGCGACTTCTTCCAGCTTCCATTCTTGTGTGGTATTGGGCGTTGCGGCTTGTTGAGCCAGTGCTTGCAAATGCGTGACTTGTTCAACTTGTGCCGTTACTGTATTGGCGAATTGTTCTGTTTGGTTTTGCAAGGATTCCATGTTTTGCAGTTTGGTAGCTACGCTTGCTTTCAGTTCACTCAGCGTTTTTTCCAGATGCTTTTCAAAGCTTTGCATGGTCGTTGTATCACTTTTTCTTGCCAGTGTTTGCTGAAGCTGGAGAATCGCTGCTTGATTATTTTTGGCTTTTTCATTCATGCGCTGCCAATGTTTGTAACCCGCTGCAATACCGGCTGCGGTAAAAAACAATGCGGTAAAGGCAATAAACAACGCAAAACCTGTACCGCGTTCTTTTGGGGGCACATTGGAGGGCGGTGTGGCCTCTTGAGGTGGTTCGTAATCATTGGTGGAATGTGCAAGCTTGTCTATCATCGTTAAGCGTCTTGTTTGTTATGGTGGTTTTGCCAGTATAGCAAGGCCTGTAGCATAGCTTCATCGCTAGGGTTAGCTGCGCTAATTATCTGTTTAAAGCCAGCAGCCGATGCGTCCTGAGCGGTGCGCTCACTGCCTACTAGCAGAGGGATGTTTTGAATCCAGCCAGTATCAACAGCGTCATGTGTGACTAAGCGCAGCAGTTGAGTTAAACTTTCACTACTGGTAATACAGATTATACCAAGCCAGCCTTGCTGGTGGAGGTGTATTAAGAAATGACTGTTCTGCTGAGCCTGACAGCGCTGGTAAACATTGGCATATTCCACATTTGCACCGCGTTCACGCAAGCTGTCTGCCAGAAATTCTCGTCCCCCTTGTCCCCGCACAATCAGTATGTTTTTCGCTTGGAGATTGTGCATGTCGGGTAATGCTAGTAGGTCTTCACTGCGAAAGCCTTGTGCAGGAAATAAAGCAACAGGTAAGTGGTGGTTTTGTAATGTTTGAGCCGTTTGTTTGCCGATGGCAGCAATACGGGTATTTTGCCAATGAGTATAAGGGGGCAAGCAAGCTAGGGCGTGGATAACCGCATTGGCACTGATAAAAATAACAAGGTCATAAGTGCCTCTGCTTAACTCTTTTAGCGTAGTGGGCGCTTGTTTTACAGGCTCAATCTGTAATAAAGGAAAGGTATGGGCGATAGCCCCCGCTTTTTGTAATAAGTCCACAAAGTTACCTGCCTGATGGCATGGGCGTGTAACGACAACATGTAAGCCGTACAAAGGCGGGGTAGCCATGCGAATACCTCATTCAAACTCAATATTTAATGTCTGCAAGATGTTGTCACCACCTTGTGCAAGCAAATCTTCGGCTAACCTAATGCCCAATGCTTCAGGTTTATGCGCTGAGCCATGATGGTCTGCACTAAACAAGGCTGAACCATCGGGGTAGCCAATCAAACCACGTAGACGTAAGTTTTCCTTTTGCAGTTCAGCATAGCCTGCAATGGGTACTTGGCAACCTCCATTCAGGCGTTGATTCATGGCACGTTCTGCTTTAACTCGGATCATGGTTTCTGAATGGATTAAGGGTTGTAACAAGCGATTAATACGCTCGTCATGCTCACGGCACTCAATGCCTAGTGCACCTTGACCCACCGCAGGTAAGCTTTGTTCGGGACTGAGTAAAGTAGTGATCCGCTCTTGAAAACCCATGCGCACCAATCCAGCGGCAGCCAGAATAATGGCATCGTAATCACCTTGATCCAACTTGTTCAGACGAGTATGAATATTGCCACGCAAGTCTTTAGTTTGCAGGTGAGGGTAGCGAGACAATAATTGGGTTTGGCGGCGTAAGCTACACGTACCAACAATAGCGCCTTTTGGTAAGTCATCCAGTGATGTATAAGTATTAGAAACGAAGGCATCGCGTGGGTCTTCACGCTCCATAATCACAGGTAGGTGTAAACCTTCAGGGAAAAACATCGGTACATCTTTCATGGAATGCACGGCTATATCTGCTTTGCCTTCCAGCATGCCCAGCTCCAGTTCCTTGACAAACAGCCCTTTACCGCCAATACGGGATAAGGGGCTATCAAGCATTTGATCGCCTCGGGTTGTCATACCAACCAACTCAATCTCTAGGTGAGAATGTAGGTTTTTTAGGCAGGCTGCAACATGTTCGGCTTGCCAAAGAGCAAGGGGGCTGGTGCGAGTGGCTATACGAATAATTTCGGACATGATGGATGGGGGATTCTGTTGATGAAAATGAAAAGTTCGACTTTACGGTAAAAAAAACACAAGTTCCAGCCGGTCAGCCAAGCCTGACACAGGTATTTGTTAAAAGCTTGATTTTGCTGGACAGTCCATCACACTTTATTGGATGATTAAAATGATGAAAAATTTATTGGTTTTATTGGCTGTTGGCTTATTGATCTGGTTTTGGATCAGTAGTTTACGTAGTCGGGAGCAGGCTATTCAGGCCGCTGCACGTGCTTGTCGTGATATTGGCGCACAATTGTTGGATCAAACCGTTGCCCTACAAAGTTTGCGTCCGGCGCGAAATGCACGGGGGCGTATGGTATTTCGGCGGATTTATGCCTTTGAATTTAGTTTGGCGGGTTATGAGCGGCGGCAAGGGCGTGCTTTTATGCTCGGACATAAATTGGAGCAAATACAATTGGATCAGGCTGAAGGTTTGGTCATTGATGTGAAAAGTCACTCTACTTCCTGATATTCAGTGTTTCAAATGAGGTAGTAAGCATTTATGCAAGTCACTCTCGCTAATCCCAGAGGTTTTTGCGCTGGTGTTGATCGTGCTATTGAGATTGTTGATCGTGCCCTAGAAGTTTTGGGTGCACCTATTTATGTACGCCACGAAGTAGTGCATAACCGTTTTGTAGTGAATAATTTGCGAGAAAAAGGCGCTATTTTTGTAAAAGAGCTGGATGAAGTACCTGATGGTGCTACGGTGATTTTCAGTGCTCACGGTGTTTCGCGTACTGTGCAAGACGAGGCTGCACGTCGGCAGTTAAAAGTGTTTGATGCGACTTGTCCTTTGGTGACCAAGGTGCATGTCGAAGTGACACGTTATAGCCGCGAGGGGCGCGAGACTATTCTGATTGGTCACAAAAATCATCCAGAAGTAGAAGGCACTATGGGGCAGTATGAGACACGCCATGGTGGCCGTATTTATCGGGTGGATTCGCCAGAGGAAGTGGCACAGCTCCAAGTGGATAATCCTGAAAAGTTGGCTTTTGTGACGCAAACGACTTTGTCGGTTGATGATGCCTCTATTGTTATTGATGCCTTACGTGAGCGTTTTCCCGCAATCATTGGCCCCAAAAAGGATGATATTTGCTATGCGACTCAAAACCGTCAGGATGCGCTGAAGCAATTAGCGGATAGTTGCGATTTGGTATTAGTGGTTGGCTCTCCCAATAGTTCTAATTCCAATCGTTTACGTGAAATAGCAGAAAAGCGCGATACACTCGCTTATTTGATTGATGATGCTAGCGATATTCGTTCGGAGTGGTTGGAAGGGGTTGAGCATATAGGTTTAACTGCTGGGGCTTCTGCACCAGAAATTTTGGTGGCAGGTGTGATTAATCATTTGAAACAATTGGGCGTGCGTTCAGTACACATACAAAATGCGGGCATTACAGAAAATGTATCGTTTGTTTTGCCACGTGAATTGCGGCGTTTGTGATGAGATTATTTGGGTAAAATTCTTGCTATTTTCTGATAATTTTTGTGCTAGCCAGCCTTGAATTTTTCTGATTAACCCTTATCTCATTCAAGCGATTGAAACATGAAGGCGGTATTGCTGTGAGACAAGGATTTTGGAGACCCAAGATGAACCCCGCAGATGATAAGCAAATGAAAGAAGAGCAGAGCCATGCAGCAGAACAGGAGACTACGACCCCTACTCAAGATTCTGTGCAGGATGAAAACCTTGAGCCAGCGTCTGAACAAGGTGAAGCCGTAGATGTAGACGTTGTCGCCTTGCAAGGCCAGTTAGAAGCGGCCGAAGCTAAAGCGAATGAGCATTGTGAACAGATACTGCGGCTAAAGGCAGATATAGAGAATCAGCGGCGACGTTGCGAGAAGCAAGTCGAAGATGCGCATAAATATGCAGTGCAACGTTTTGTCGAAAACCTCTTACCTGTCAAAGATAGCCTAGAAATGGGGCTGCAAGCTGAAGGTGATCTGGGGCAGATTCGTGAAGGTATCGAACTGACTTTGAAGCAGTTCCAGACAGTGATGGATAAATTCAATATCGAAGTCGTTGACCCATTAGGACAGCCGTTTAATCCTGAACTGCATCAAGCAATGGGCATGCAGGCTAGCCCTGACTATGACAATAATATGGTTATGGCGGTCATGCAGAAAGGTTATACCTTAAATGGACGTGTAGTGCGTCCAGCTATGGTGATGGTGTGTAAAAAATAATGCTATTGCTGGCCTATTTTGAAGGATTAGTGCTTGAAAAGCGTTAAATTGACCCAATTTAAGTCTGCAAGATAAAGCTAATAAAGCTCTGAAGCAATTTACTCAGCAGATAAAGTATTCTGGAGAACAAAGATTATGGGAAAAATTATTGGTATTGACCTAGGTACTACCAACTCCTGTGTTGCAGTCATGGAGGGTGATAAACCTAAGGTCATTGAAAATTCTGAAGGCGATCGCACCACTCCTTCTGTGGTTGCATTCATGGACGAAGAAGTATTGGTTGGTCAAGCTGCCAAGCGCCAAGCTGTCACTAATCCAGAAAATACACTATACGCAGTTAAGCGTTTGATTGGACGTCGCTTTGAAGAAGATGCGGTACAAAAAGATATTAAATTAGTACCTTACAAAATTGTCAAAGCTGACAATGGTGATGCCTGGGTTGATGTGCGCGGCAAAAAAATGGCACCACCTGAAGTATCTGCGCGTGTCTTAATGAAAATGAAAAAGACCGCTGAAGATTATCTAGGTGAGTCAGTCACTGAAGCGGTAATTACTGTACCGGCTTATTTCAATGACTCACAGCGTCAAGCGACTAAAGATGCGGGTAAGATCGCTGGTTTGGATGTTAAGCGTATTATTAATGAACCTACTGCGGCTGCCTTGGCTTATGGTATGGATAAAGCCGCTGGCGACAGGAAAATTGTCGTTTATGATTTAGGTGGCGGTACATTTGACGTATCGGTGATTGAAATTGCTGATGTGGATGGTGAAACCCAGTTTGAAGTGTTGTCTACCAATGGCGATACGTTTTTGGGTGGGGAGGATTTCGATAATCGCCTGATGGATTATTTGGTGGATGAATTCCGCAAGTCCTCTGGCGTTGATCTGAAAGGTGATCCGTTGGCGATGCAGCGTTTGAAGGAAGCTGCTGAGAAAGCCAAGATTGAGTTGTCCTCTAGCCAACAGACGGATGTGAATCTGCCTTATGTTACCGCAGATGCCAGCGGTCCCAAGCATATGAATATCAAAGTAACCCGTGCCAAATTGGAGTCACTGGTTGATGATTTGATTGAACGCACTATTAAGCCTTGCAAAATAGCGCTGAAAGATGCTGGCTTGAGTGCATCTGATATTAATGATGTGATTTTGGTCGGTGGTCAAACACGGATGCCTAAAGTTCAGGAAACCGTCAAGAACTTCTTTGGCAAAGAGCCGCGTAAGGATGTCAATCCTGACGAAGCGGTGGCTGTGGGGGCAGCTATCCAAGGTGGCGTATTGAGTGGTGGTGTAAAAGACATCTTGTTATTGGATGTAACGCCCTTGTCACTGGGTATTGAAACTTTGGGTGGCGTAATGACCAAGCTGATTGAGAAGAATACTACGATTCCGACCAAGGCGAGTCAGGTATTCTCAACAGCAGATGACAATCAAACTGCGGTAACAGTACATGTATTGCAGGGTGAGCGTGAAATGGCGCGCGACAATAAGTCCTTGGGGCGTTTCGATTTGCAAGATATTCCACCTGCACCACGGGGTATGCCACAGATTGAAGTAAACTTTGATATTGATGCTAACGGTATTCTGAATGTATCCGCCAAAGATAAGGCGACGGGTAAGCAACAGTCTATCGTGATCAAGGCTTCGTCTGGCTTGTCGGATACTGAGGTTGAGCGCATGGTCAAGGATGCCGAAGCCCATGCTGAGGAAGACAAGAAGCAACGCGAACTGGTTGAAGCACGTAACCAAGCTGATAATCTGATTCATGCGACTGAAAAATCTTTGAAAGAGTATGGTGAGAAAGTCGATGGTGCTGATCGTGCCAATATTGAAAGCCTGATCAGCGAATTACGTGAGGCAGCAAAAGGTGACAATAAAGGTGTGATTGAGCGTAAATCGGAAGCTTTAGGCGAAGCCTCTGGTAAGCTGATGCAAAAAATGGCTGGTGCTGGAGCCGACGGCGGCACAACAGCCGAGCAGCAGACAGCAGGCGGTTCAAAAACAGCCGATGATGATATTGTAGATGCTGAGTTTGAAGAAGTGGATGATAAGAAATAAGTCCACAGATGTAACTTGATCTTTATAGGCGCGGCGCTCTTGGAGTGGTCGCGCCTACTTTTTGTATGACTAATGGCTATTTGGCCGATCAATTGAGCGATTTTCTGAGGAAATCAGTTTATGTCCAAGCGGGATTATTATGAAGTCCTAGGGGTGCAGCGAAATGCCACTGATGCTGAGCTAAAAACCTCTTTCCGCCGCCTTGCTATGAAGTACCATCCTGATCGTAATCCGGGTGATGCCGGCGCTGAATTGAAATTCAAAGAGATTAAAGAGGCCTATGAAATTTTGTCTGACTCCGGCAAGCGCTCGGCTTATGATCAATTTGGTCATGCTGGTATAGAAGGTGGTCATCGTGGTGGTGGTGCGAGTGGCGGTTTCGGCGATATTTTTGAGGATATTTTCGGTGATATTTTCGGTAGCAGCGCCCGTAGTCGTTCGGGTACGCGCTCTTATCGCGGTAGCGATCTGCAATATAATCTGGAGCTAAGCCTAGAGGAAGCAGTTGCAGGTACTGAAGTCGATATCCGTGTGCCTTCCTTGCAGACTTGTAAAACCTGCTCTGGTTCTGGAGCGAAAAAAGGTTCTCATCCTAAAACTTGTTCTACCTGTAATGGCCAAGGTCAGGTACGTATGCAGCAGGGCTTCTTCTCTGTCCAACAAACCTGTCCACAATGCCACGGCACAGGCAAAGTGATTACCGATCCTTGTGAAGATTGTCACGGTCAAGGGCGTATTGAAGAGCATCGTACATTGTCGGTGCGTATTCCGATGGGCGTGGATACAGGGGATCGTATTCGTTTGTCTGGTGAAGGCGAGGCGGGTATTAATGGTGGTCCGGCAGGGGACTTGTATGTTCAAGTGCTGGTTAAAGAACATGAGTTATTTTCTCGTGAAGGCGATAACTTGTATTGCACAGTACCTATTCGCTTTACCACCGCAGCCTTGGGCGGTGAGCTAGATGTACCAACGCTGGATGGCAGAGTCACTTTGAAAATTCCACCGGAAACACAAAGTGGCAAGAAATTTCGCCTGCGTAATAAAGGGGTTAAGTCGGTGCGCAGTGCCAGTGTGGGCGACCTGATTTGTACGGCAGTGGTAGAGACGCCGGTTAACCTGACTAAACGGCAGCGTGAGTTACTGGAAGAGTTTGATACCATTATGGATGAAGGCGGGAAGCGGCACAGCCCCAAACATCATAGTTGGTTGGATAAGGCTAAAGGCTTTATTGATGAAGTGAAACATGACATTTTCGGTTCAGACAAAGTTGAGTAAATCCTATACTGATTCTAAACAAAGAGAGTAAGTATGACCGCTAAGACACGAATTGCCATTGTTGGTGCCGCAGGGCGTATGGGACGTACATTGCTGGAAGCCTGTGCTAATACGGAAGATGTTAGCGTGACGGTCGCAACTGAACATACGGATAGTCCTTTGCTGGGAAGCGATGCCGGTTCTGTGGCGGGCATTGGCTCTTTAGGCGTTTTGCTTGTACCTTCCTTACAGGAAGCGGCGCAGGACTTTGATGTATTGATTGATTTTACTCGGCCTGAACCAAGTTTGTTGCATTTGGAATGGTGTGTCGCACATGGCAAGCAGATGGTGATTGGCACAACGGGTTTTGATGAGGCGGGTAAAGCAGCAATTCAAACGGCGGCTGAAAAGATTGGTGTCGTGTATGCGCCCAATTTTAGTGTCGGTGTGAATCTGACTTTGAAGTTGTTGGAAATGGCAGCGCGTGTAATGGGCGACAATGTTGATATTGAAGTGATTGAAGCTCATCATCGCCACAAAGTTGATGCCCCGTCAGGGACGGCCTTGCGTATGGGTGAGGTGATTGCTGAAGCTTTGGGGCGTGATTTAAACGAGTGCGCTGTGTATGGCCGTGAGGGTCATACCGGAGAACGTCAGCGTAAAACAATTGGTTTTGAAACGATTCGGGCTGGCGACATTGTCGGTGAGCACACGGTTATGTTTGCGGATATAGGTGAGCGCATTGAAATCACCCACAAGGCTTCTAGCCGCATGACCTTTGCTAAAGGTGCGGTACGTGCTGCGCAGTGGCTCAGGCAGAAAGATAAGGGATTATTTGATATGCAAGATGTGTTGGCGTTACAAGCATGAGCATTGTCGGGATTTGGGGTTTGCCAACACGGCATTGAGTGAACAAGGATTTATAATGAGAGTTTTACCCATTTTTGCAAGTTGCCTATTAGCTGTCACGGCAGGTTTGGTTGCTTGTGATAAAGAGGCTGGCAAAACGCCAGATAATCTACCTTGGCAAATTAGCACAAGTGCTGAGGGTTATACCCAAGTGTTCCATTGGGAGATTGGCAAGACAACCTTAAAAGAGCTAATCAATAGTTTGCAGCATTTTCCCGAATTAGCCGTTTTTGTAACTGCACCTGGTGATAGCATGTTGGAAGCCTATTTCGGTCGTAGGCGCTTAGGGCTATTTGAAGCCCGTCTGATTGCTGAGTTGGATGCCTCTGAGCAACAATTGCAAAAGTTTGCAGATGAGCAAATAGAGCGAAAACCACAGCGCAGTGGCGCTTGGAAACTGTCATTGTCAGAAGATAATGTAAAAATAGCGAATACTCTGCCAATAAAGTACCTGATTTATATACCTGTGGCGGATTATACCGCTGACATTATTATTAAGCATTTTGGTGAGCCGCAGGATAAGGTCGCTGTAACGGACAAGACTACTTATTGGTTTTATCCTGACAAAGGTTTGGTTTTGTTATTGAATGATGATGGACGTGATGTATTTCATTATAGCGCTGTCAAAGATTATGCTGCTTTAAAGCAACGTCTGCTTAAGCAAGGTGCGGGGGAAATAAGATGAACCCTAAAACGGAACAACCAGCATCAAACGACTTACCTTGGTGGCAAGCTAAACCACTGGATCGAATGACAACAGAAGAGTGGGAAGCGCTGTGTGATGGGTGTGCGCGTTGTTGTATGAATAAGTTGCAGGACGAGCAAGATAGTACGGTTTACTACACAGATATTGCTTGTGATTTGTTAGAACAAGGCACTTGCCATTGTCGTGCTTATGAGTGTCGTGCTGAGTTAATGCCTGATTGTGTGCAACTGAGTCCACATAATCTGGAAGCTCTTTATTGGATGCCACCTAGTTGTGCTTATCGCTTATTGCATGAAGGTAAGGACTTACCTGCTTGGCATTATTTATTGTCAGATAGCCGAGAGACGGTGCATACTGCCAAACAATCTGCATTAGGGCGTTTTGTTTATAGTAATCAAGTTCATGAGGAAGAATGGGAAAGCCGGGTAGTAGAATGGCCTCTACAGTGGAAGGCTTAAGCGAGCTGCGTTTGGATAAATGGTTGTGGGCAGCCCGTTTTTTTAAAACTCGTCCATTGGCTGTTGAAGCGGTCAATGGGGGACACGTACATGTGAATGGTGAGCGGGTAAAGCCATCACGTTCCATTCGAGTGGGTGATGAATTGCGTATTCGTAAAGGACTTGATACTTGGCGGTTAACCGTTTTGGGTTTGAATGACAAGCGCCGTCCAGCTAAAGAGGCTAGCTTGCTTTATCAAGAAGATGAGCATCAGCGCGAACAACGTGAGCAACAAATTGAAATGCGGCGTTTGCATGGTGTGAGTGTGCCGGTAGGCAAACCTGATAAACGCGAAAGGCGCAAGCTGGAAGCCTTTAAAAGTAATTGGTGAGCTGAATTATGTTGACCCAGCTTGTTTCAGGCAGGTCGTATTATTTCGCCGGTACGAGCATCCCGAATTTCACTAGGTTTGTCACGTCCACCTAAAGGCAAGTCCAGAATACAATCCAATTGCTGACCAAAATAAGTTTGTAAACTTATCAGATCGCGGGCGGGTGCTTGCTCTGCGAGATTAGCACTACTTGAGATTAGTGGATGACCTAACTGCGTGCAGAGTTCATGACAGACCGGATGTGTACTAACGCGTACAGCTAAACTGTCGTGATAACCGCGTATTAGCGGCGATACTTCGGGTTTGACGGGCAGCAGCCAAGTGATAGGTTCTGGCCAAGTGGCCTGAACACGTTCGCGCAGCTCGTTATTCAGTGGTTGTAAATAATCACTCAGTTGAGCTAGATCAGCCGCAATCAGGATGAGTCCTTTATCGGCAGGACGTTGTTTTAAGGCCAGCAAGCGTTGGACAGCGTGGGTATTGGCTGGATCACAACCCAAACCAAAAACTGCCTCTGTTGGGTAGGCCAAGATCCCCCCCCGTCTGATAGTCTCAAGCGCAGTGTGTAGCGTCTGTGTGACTTGCATAGTTTAACTTCCCTAGCTTTCCATTTTATCACCCTTATCCCCCGCTGTTTTTGGGGGCTTTTTTTTAGTTGAAGCCGTTGTACTTTTTTTGCTACTAGTGGTTTTCTTGGTGCGAGTGCTACTGGTTTTGGGTTTAGCTTTGGTTTGGCTTGTCTTGGTCTTGCTTGCTGCTTTTGAGTCGCTTTCGGGGTTTGTTGCTGCTTTTGCCTTTTCTTTGCTCGCTTTGGCTTTGCTCTTTTTAGCAGGTGTGGCCTGTACAATCAGCTCAGCAGCTTCTTCCTGAGTCACCGTCGTGGGGTCACGTTCTTTGGGAAGACGTGCTTTGATTTTACCTTTGACAACAAAGGGCCCCCAACGGCCTTTGAGGATTTGTAAACCATCACCAAAGTCCTGAATGATTTTTTCCAGATCGGCAGCTTTCTTTGCTGCAATCAGCTCTAAAGCGCGTTCTCGTGTAATCGAATAGGGATCATCCTCTTTTTTCAAAGAGGCAAATTTGTTTCCAAAACGCACATAAGGACCAAAGCGGCCAATATTGACACTGATTGACTCACCTTCCTCAGTTTCACCCAGAGTTCGTGGTAGTTTGAATAATTCCAGTGCATCTTCTAGGGTGACAGTGTCCATTTTCATGCCTGGGCGTAGGCTGGCAAATACAGGTTTATCCTCGTCATCACGGCTGCCAATTTGCACAAAAGGTCCGTAGCGTCCCATGCGTACTGAAATTGGCTTACCGCTCTTAGGGTCAGTGCCAATTTCGCGGGCTTGCAACACTTCGCTGCGTTGCACACTTTCCATTTTGTCATCAATTAGCTCGCTAAAAGGCTGCCAGAACTGATCCAGTACAGGAATCCTGTCTTTTTCACCCCGCGAGATTTCGTCAAGCTGATCTTCTAAGTTAGCGGTAAATTCATAGTCCACATAACGATTAAAGTGCTCTGTCAAAAATTTATTAACAATACGGCCAATATCTGTCGGGAAAAAACGCCGTTGTTCCAGCTCTGCATATTCACGCGCTTGCAAGGTAGAAATAATGCTGGCATACGTCGATGGGCGACCAATGCCGTATTCTTCCAGCATTTTGACCAAGGTGGCTTCCGAGTAGCGTGGTGGCGGTTCGGTGAAGTGTTGTTTGGCTTCTATATCGTTTAAGGGTACTGCTTCGCCTTCTGTTAAGGGGGGTAAAGGTGGCTCTTTTTCGTCTTTTTGATCATCCAAACCTTCTTCATAGACGCTGAGAAAGCCAGGAAAGCGTATGGTTGAGCCAGTAGCACGAAAAAAACAGCCTTTTTCTGCACTAAGATCGACCGAAACCGTATCAATCGTTGCATGTATCATTTGGCAGGCAACCGTACGCTGCCAGATCAATTGATACAGTTTGAATTGATCCTCATTCATAAAGCTGCGTATTTCTTCAGGGATACGCATACAAGACGTTGGGCGAATGGCTTCATGTGCTTCCTGAGCGTTTTTGGATTTGGTTTTATATTGGCGGGGTGACTCCGGCAGTTTATCCGCGCCATAACGTTGTTGAATCAGCTCACGTAATTCAGCGATGGCCTCGCCAGCCAAGCTAACCGAGTCAGTACGCATATAGCTGATCAAACCGACTGGGCCACTGCCTAAATCAACGCCTTCATACAGTTGCTGGGCAGTGCGCATGGTTTTTTGCGAGGAAAAACGTAGTTTGCGCACAGCTTCTTGTTGCAAGGTGGAAGTGGTAAAAGGGGCTGCGGAGTAGCGCTTGCGCTCCTTTTTCTCAATCTTGTCAACCTGTAGTTTACCTTTTGCTGCTGCTAGTAAGCGTTCACGGATGCTATGGGCGTTTTCACTTTGATTGATATCAAACTGTTCTAAGCGTTTGCCATCTAAAGTGTGTAGCTTAGCCGTAAATACCTGTTGTTGCTTTTCTAAAAATGCAGTCAGTGTCCAGTATTCTTGGGATACAAAACGCTCAATTTCTTCTTCACGTTCAACAATCATGCGCAGTGCAGGGCTTTGTACTCGTCCAGCCGAAAGGCCACGCTTTATTTTGCGCCACAGCAGGGGGGACAAGTTAAAACCCACCAAATAATCCAAAGCACGTCGTGCTTGTTGGGCATCAATCAACTCATTGGATAATTGGCGTGGGTTCTGTATGGCGTCCTTGATAGCTCGCTGGGTGATTTCGTGAAAAACAACCCGAAATACATGCTTGCCTTCCAATATGCCACGTTCGCGTAATAGCTCGTATAAATGCCAAGAAATAGCCTCGCCTTCACGATCAGGATCCGTCGCTAGATAAAGCGTACTAGCCTTTTTCAGTGCTTTGGCGATGGCGTCAACATGACGCTGGTTTCGCTCAATCACTTCGTATTTCATGGCATAGCCATGATCAGGATCGACTGCACCTTCTTTGGGTACGAGATCACGGACATGGCCGTAGGAAGCCAGTACTTCAAAGTTTTTGCCCAGATATTTTTTTATGGTTTTGCCCTTTGCCGGTGATTCGACAATGACGAGATTTTCGCTCATGAGACCGCTTTTAAGGTTGTATTTAGTTGATTACACTGATCAGGATCAATCAGTGGCCTGCATTTTAAACCTGAAAAGATAGGTGAAGTAAAGAACTTGATGCAGATTAGACGCAGATTAATGGTAGACCGGCGGTGTACCGTGCATATTCAGCTCTTCTGCCCAGAAGATATTATGGTCACCTTCAGGCCGGTTAACCAGCACCATTAATACAACCCATTTCAGGCGTGCAAGATCAAAATCATCATCTTCCAGTTCAAGGACTCGGTCAATGACTTGTTCGCGGGCTTCAGCATCTAAAATGCCCGCCTGCTCTAATAATAATAGGTGATTTTGGCACTCCGTATTCAGCCAGCGTTGTTCTAGGGGTGCAAAAATACGACACGAGTCCGGACAGCTCGGTTTTAGTAAGGTGGTTTCAGTATTGCCGAGACTCTCCAGCCAGTTAAAGGCTCGATCGATTTCATTCGGCAAGAAGCCAGCACCTTGCAAGTAAGTATCCATTGAGGCGCGGTCTTCACCTGTTGATTCGTCAATTTCGGGGTAATTGTCGAATAGGTAAAATAGTACTTCCAGAGTGTTTTCTTTCATCTAGCTTCCGTCTCTCGGCTCAGCGCGCCTATAGTGACCACCACCACAAGCTTTTACATAACCCTGTAACTCCAGCATAAGCAGCATGGATGAAACTGTGTCAGCGGTCAAGCCTGTTTGCAGTATAATCTGGTCAATCGGTAAGGGCTTCTGACTTAAGGTTGCGACGATGAGCTGTTCGTCTTCGTCCAGCTCCCGTTCATCTGCGTACTCATTGGATAGTGTGGCAGTGTTAGAGGCCTTTGAGTGATTAGCTGCATTTGTTAATTCTTTAGCAGGCTGTATCAATGGTGTTGATTCATCAAGAGGAAGTTGAGTCAAGTAAGTACTTAACTGCGGTGCAATTTCTTCGATGATGTCATTAGCTGTTTCCACAAGTTTAGCGCCTTGACGGATGAGGCAATGACAGCCGCGTGCCATAGGGTTGTGAATAGAGCCTGGAATAGCGAAAACTTCTCGTCCTTGTTCAGTAGCATGTTGTGCGGTTACCAGTGAGCCACTATTTAAAGTGGCCTCAACCACGAGTGTGCCGATGGACATGCCGCTAATGATACGGTTACGACGCGGGAAGTTTCGTGCTTGTGGACGCACACCTAAGGGGTATTCACTCACAATAGCGCCATGCTCAACAATACGTTCGGCTAAGGCTCGGTTACGTGCAGGATAAATAATATCCAAACCTGTGCCTACCACGGCAATCGTCGTACCACCTGCGTCTATTGCACCTTGATGACTGTATGAATCAATACCCAAGGCTAAACCGCTAGTAATACAAAGCCCATTGCCTGCAAGATATTGTGCAAACGCATGAGCAGTTTCTTGGCCAAGCTTGCTTGGGTTGCGGCTACCGACCATAGCAATTTGGGGATCATTCAATAACTCGGGATGTCCCACGACAAATAATAAAGGGGGCGCTGAGCGGGTGGCGCGTAACAAGGCTGGATAGTGTTCGTCTTCTTCTAGCAAGATGTGACGATGGCTAGCGCCTTGCAGCCATTCAAGATCAGCTTCTACCGCTTGCTCAGGAACACTTTTTAGGCTGCTGATTTGCGCTTGTTTCAAGCCAGCCTGTATTAGTTCGGCATGGCTGCTATCTAAAGCATGAGTGGCCGTGCCGAAATGAGCCAATAAGCGGTTAATGGTTGCTGTACCAATGCCGGGTGCACGCCAGATTTGTAGGCGTGCACGCAGTTCATTTTCATTTGTATTCACTGATTTGGGGTCTGTATTGGGCGTACGATGGGATCAGGGATTGCCTATCTTATCGCCATTACTCACTTCACGCTTAGAGTCCACAATCAAAGCGTAGCTTAAATTATCCATGACATTATACACAATGGCGTTGGCTACTTTATGAGGTGGTAATTTCACTTTAGGTAAGCCACGCGCATGACCGCGATAAGGTTGGTATTTGTCTGTCACTATGCCACCATCTTTATAAACACCTAAGGTATAACCAGGTTTAATACCCGCTTTTTTACCTCGGTTTAGCACCAAAATCATATAATTGGCGCTGATATTTTCGGCTTCATATAAATCCACAATTTGCCCGCGTATTTTGTGGGTAGGGATTTGAATAGGGATACGCAAAGAAGCTTCTTCATTGAGTTTTGGTAGTAGCCTATCGCCTTCACGGATAATATTTTCTACTTCCAACAAGGTCGCGCTAGCGACATTATCCACTCTATCAATGCGTGCATAGCCGCCATAAGTGACCTGATGCCCCAGTAATTTACCTGTCTCGGGATCATGCAGGGGATGCGTCGGGTGATAGACAGCATAGCGTTCGCCTATACGTGGGTTTCTAAGATTGCGTACATACACCGTCTCACCGGGTGTCATGAGTATTTGATGGTCGCGGGAGGCTAAAATATAAGGGGCGGCGCGTATAGCAGCTTCATCTAATACTCTAGGCCATGTCAGAAAGGGTGCAATGGTGGTGAGGGTGGCACCGCTGCCACGTGGTTCAACGCGAATACGCGGAACCAGTTTGTTGTCCACTCGCACATAACCGAAATGCAGTACATCGCCCGGTCTAATCAAGTGAGGATTCTTGATTTGTTGGTTTTTATCCCAGATTTCTGGCCAGTGCCAAGGCGTGTTAAGGTACATTTGGGCGATGTCCCACAGTGTATCACCTTTTTTGACAGTATAAGTTTGCGGTGCCAGTGGATTAACTTCGATTTCACTTCTGCCCGAACGTGCCAAGCGTTGTGTAGGTGGTAAACCGTAATGGTCGTCGTATTGCCCCTGCTGACCTGCATGTCCATTGGAGGATAAATGGCCGGGATTCTGTTTGACCGTGGTACAAGCGGCGAGGGCAACGGCAACACTGCCAAAGCAGGCAATCCGCCGTATGGTTGAAAAGCGAAGCATGTTTGTTATCCCTTATTATTCTGGCGTGTTGTTATTATTTCGTCTGCTGACTTTAAGATATAATAGGGGAATGTGTTTATTATTCGCACCACTTTCAGATTTTCGGTAATTTCAAATTATGGCTTTATTGGATATTTTACATCACCCCGACCCTCGCTTACGTAAAAAGGCTGCCCCTGTAGAAACAGTGGATGACAGCATTCGTCAGTTAGTAGACGATATGTTGGAAACGATGTATACAGCGCGTGGTATCGGTTTGGCAGCTACACAGGTTAATGTGCACAAGCGCGTGGTTGTAATGGATCTGTCTGAAGAAAAAGATCAAGCGCTGGTTTTAATTAATCCCGAGATTCTGCACAAGGAAGGCAAGGTTGAGTCTGAGGAAGGATGCTTGTCTGTGCCTGATTATTACGAAAAAGTGACTCGTGCAGAGCGTATTCGATTTGCTGCTTTGAATCGTGACGCGGAACGCTTTGAAATGGAGGCCGATGGTTTGCTGGCGGTTTGTATTCAACACGAATTGGATCATTTAGTTGGTAAGTTATTTGTTGATTATTTATCTGCGCTCAAGCAACAACGTGTCCGTAAAAAAATGGAAAAAATGGCCCGCCAACAGACGGCAAGTCAGCCGTCCACGCGCAACGATCCTCAGCAGGTTGGCCTCGGATGAGCAAACCTTTGCGCATCGTTTATGCAGGAACGCCTGAATTTGCGGTGCCTGCCTTACAAGCATTATTGAGCTCGGAACACGAGTTGTTGGCGGTTTATACACAAGCTGACCGTCCTGCCGGGCGGGGGCGTAAATTGCAATTTTCTCCAGTGAAGCAAGTGGCATTGGATGCAGGTGTGCCTATTGAACAGCCGGTGAGTCTACGTGAGCGCGCGGCACAAGAGGTTTTGCGTGCTTATCGAGCTGATGTCATGGTCGTGGCGGCGTATGGCCTGATTTTGCCGCAGGCGGTACTGGATATGCCGGTGCATGGCTGTCTTAATATTCATGCTTCTTTATTGCCGCGTTGGCGTGGCGCTGCTCCTATCCAACGTGCCATACAAGCTGGAGATACCGAAACAGGTATCACTATTATGCAAATGGCGGCTGGCTTGGATAATGGGGATATGTTGTATAAAACCAAGTATGTCTTGCAAGTTCATGATGGTGGGCAATCGGTACATGATCGTTTGGCGGCTGACGGTGCACAGGCTGTATTGGTCGTGTTAGAACAGCTAGCCAATGGTGCTCTTCAGCCAAAGGTACAAGACGATAGCTTGGCTGTCTATGCCCATAAACTCACTAAGGCAGAGGCAGAGCTGGATTGGAAGCAACCTGCTCAACAAATTGACCGCCAAATTCGTGCCTTCGATGCTTGGCCGACTGCTTTTAGCTTGCATCATGGCCAAGCCTTGCGCTTTTTTGCGTCTACCGTTTTGGATCAAAAGCATGCTATATCAATACCGGCTGGAACGGTAGTGGCCGAAAGCCGTGAGGGTATTGATATTGTGGCCGGTGATGGTCGGTTAGTGCGCATTCTTTCCTTGCAAATGCCCGGTGGCAAGCGTCTATCTGTAGCAGACTTTGTTAATGCTCGTTCGCTCAGTGGGGAGCGGTTTCAGCATTCGGGGTTTCATTCTTGAATACTCGAGCGGTGGCTGCTCGTACCCTGCAAAAAGTCATTTATCAGGGGGAGTCCCTGACGGCTGTTTTGCAGCACAAAACGGTGTTGGCGCTGGCATTGCCAGATAGAGCTTGGGTGCAAAATGCTTGTTTTGGCACGGTGCGCTGGCATGGGCGTTTAGGTGCGGTTTTGCACGAGTTATTGAGTAAGCAACTCAAGGCGGCTGACAAAGATCTTGAGTGTCTGCTGCGTTTGGGGTTGTATCAGCTTATTTATCAACGTACGCCTGATCATGCGGCAGTGAATGAAACGGTGCAGGCGGTACGGGGTTTAAAGAAACCTTGGGCGAGTAAACTGGTCAACGGAGTATTGCGTGGCTTTCTGCGTAACCAGGACAGTATTCTGGCAAAAATAGATGATTTGCCTACTGCTCGCTATTCGTTTCCGCCTTGGCTGGAGAAAAGTTTGCGCGCAGCTTGGCCAACGCATTGGGGAGCGATCATGCAAGCCAGCAATGAGCATCCCCCTATGGTGTTGCGCGTCAATGCGCGTAAGCTTAGCCGCGAAGCTTACTTACAGCAGTTGCAAAAAGTTGATATAAGTGCGCAAGCGATTGAACTAGCGGCTACGGGAATTGTTTTGGCCGAGCCAGTACCTGTGAATAGTTTACCTGACTTTGAGCAAGGTGCTGTGTCAGTGCAAGATGCCGCTGCGCAACAAGCTGCATCTTTGCTGCATTGTGAGGCGGGGCAGCGAGTTTTGGATGCTTGTGCTGCGCCGGGCGGAAAAACTTGTCATTTACTGGAACGCTATTCGGGAATTGATTTATTGGCTTTGGATAGCAGTGCCGAGCGGCTGAAGCAAGTCACTGACAATTTGCAGCGTTTAGATTTGCGCGCCAATGTGCAGGCAGCCGATGCTGCTGATCTGGATAGTTGGTGGGATGGCGTATTATTTGATCGTATTTTATTGGATGCGCCTTGTTCAGCAACAGGTGTAATAAGACGGCACCCTGATATAAAGTTGTTGCGTAAGCAAAAAGACATTGTTGCATTGCAACAAGAACAGGCAAAATTATTGCGTAAGCTTTGGCAGGTTCTGCAAGCAGGTGGTTATTTACTGTATGCTACTTGTTCAATTTTGCCAGCAGAGAATAATGATCAGGTGGAAGCATTTTTGCGTGAGTATGCTGATGCTGTCGACCAGCCGATTAATGTGGCGTGGGGACGTGCGCTGTCTGTAGGCCGCCAGATCCTGCCTGGGGAAATGGGTATGGACGGGTTTTATTATGCCTTGCTGAAAAAAGCAGGGTCGGAAGGCGTATAATGAAAGTATTGTGGCTAGCTCGCTTAGCGAGCATTTTATGTATGGTTTGTCTGTTTGTTGGCAATGTCTGGGCAAAAGACCAAATTCTTTTAAAAGAATTTGCTATCTATTTAGAAAAAAAACCAGAAAGATTAGTGGCTAATATACAATTTGATTACGAGTTAAATAATTATTTGCGTGAGAGTTTGTTAAATGGTGTTACCTTGCGTAGTGAGGTGCGCTTTGATGTTATTTGGTACAATGAGTGGTGGTTTAATAAAAGAGAACGGCTAACCACTATTGTAACTGAACTCAAATACCATGCTTTAAGTGGACACTATCAATTAGTTCGTAAAGATTCAAATGAAAACTGGAACTTTTCTAGTTTAGCGGCTGCTTTAGAGCACATGGGTAAAATTGGTTTATTTCAATTACCTAACGTGCCTGCTGATGTTTACAGTGGTGATGCTTCGTTATTTGTGGATGCAGTTTTAGAGCCTGAGTCGCCCGATTTACCCTTGAATTTGTCTTCACTATTTCTCAATAAGCATCGTCTAGTTAACGAAGGAGCAATGTGGACGATTCCGCGCTAAAGCCTTCAGTGGTTCGCTGGTTACCGGTTTTAATTATCGGTGTCTTGCTGATTATTTCGCTGACTTTACTGTACCGTGCTACACCCATTACTAATTCAGCCGATGTTTATGGAGGCTGGCTGGTTTATCTAAACCTATTTATTTTACTGGTATTGGCTGGGGCAATTTTTTCCAATCTGATTCGTCTGATTCATCATTGGCATACACGCCAAGCGGGTTCGCGCTTTACCATTCGTTTAATGTCTGGTTTTTTGGTACTGTCTTTATTGCCTGCGGTAGTGATTGCTTATTTTGCCATGAATTTCATAGGTAAAAGTGTTGCCTTGCAACTGGATAATCGTGTTGCTTCGGCACTGGATGACTCGGTGGAGTTGGCAACAAGATCTCTGGAAGTACGTAGTCAGATTTATCTGGAGTCCTTGGAAGAATTAGCACGCAATTTCAGCAATTTCGATAGTCGTCTAGGCGTAGCTACGTTGGATAAGTCTGTCATGATTAGTCTGATTGAACGTTGGCGTGTGGCTTATAATGCTCATGAGGTTATTTTAATTAATGAGGAAAGTCAGCGTTTTGAGGTCATTAGTGTTGTAGATGATGATCGTTTTGTGCCTTTCTTTAAAGTTAAGGACTTATTGCGCAATATGATTTCGCGTAAGACTTATTATCATATTGAACCCATTAATGATAATGCCGATTTATTTACACGAGTTGCTTTGCGGATTACGTATGGCCCTGATAATAAGGTGGGCATACTCACTGCGATGTTGCCTTTTTCTGAGCGAGAGCAAATACTCGCAGGCAGTGTTAATTCAGCGCGCCAAGAGTTTCGCAGTTTGGTCTTTAATCACGATATGCTGAAAACTATTTTCAGAGTGGTATTGTTGATTATTATGATTTTGACCGTACTCTTTTCACTCTGGGCTGCCTTTATTTTTTCACGACAGCTTACCCGTCCTGTGCGTGATTTGGTTGAAGGTACTTTGGCTGTTGCCTCTGGGGATTTACAAAAAAAATTGCCTGTCTCTGATCGTGATGATTTTAGTTTGGTAGCGCGCTCATTTAATACTATGACAAAGCGCTTATCCAGTGTGCAACAAGAACGCGAGCAGGCTAGGTATCAGTTACAGCAAGAGCATGATTATTTATATGTAGTGCTAGAGCATTTGTCTTCCGGTGTGGTCACACTGGATGAACATTGGGTGATTAGGCGGGTAAATACTGCCGCTAGCCAGATTCTTGGCTATGCTTTACAAGAACAGGTAGGTACCAACCTATATGATGCTTGGAGTGAATTGCCAGCTTTACAGCCCTTTTTGCAGGCATTGCAACCTTGGTTAGAGAAGCCGCAAAATGATTGGCAAGCAGAGATTAACTTAGTCTCCGATGAGGGGCGCAAGGTTTTAGTTTGTCGAGGTGCTGGGTTGCCGGATGATTCTATGCAGCAGAAAGCTTATGTGCTGGTTTTTGAAGATGTGACCGATGTGGTACAAGCAGAGCATGATGCTGCTTGGGGAGAGGTGGCACGGCGTTTGGCACATGAAATCAAGAACCCATTAACGCCTATTCAATTATCAGCCGAGCGTTTGTCACGCAAGCTAGGCTCAGTCTTAGACAGTGAGTCCAATGAGTTTCTCAAGCGCATGACAGGTACGATTATTCATCAAGTCGATACCTTGAAAGCAATGGTCAATGCGTTTAGTGATTATGCCAAAGTACCCATGTTGACTTTACGGCCTGTTAATCTGAATCACTTAATCCGTGAAGTAGCTGATTTATACTTTGATAATCCACAGCAAGTGAAAGTCGTCTTGGATTTGGAAGAGGATTTGCCGGAGCTGCTCTTGGATGCCCATCGTCTGCGGCAGTTATTGGTTAATCTGGTGAAAAATGCGCTGGAAGCGATTGAAGATTATCGTTCGGACGGTTGTATTATTATTAAAACACGTGGATGTATGGATAAGGCTGCACCAGTAGTGGTTTTGTCTTTACAGGATAATGGTCCTGGCATTCCGGCTCAATTGTTACCGCACCTATTTGAGCCTTATGTGAGCAGTAAGCACAAAGGAACAGGTTTGGGTTTGGCCATTGTAAAAAAGATAGTAGAAGAGCATGCCGGTAGTTTGAGTGCTCGTAATGCGACACCACAGGGCGCTTTGATCACCGTAAGGTTTCCGATTAAAGCCCCACAAGCTATTCAAGTCAAAGGAACAAGCTGAAGTAATCAGCCAAGTCAGGCAAGGAGAAAAAGAAATGACGACACGTTGTATTCTCGTAGTGGATGATGAGCCGGATATTCGGCAACTAGTCAGTGAGATTCTGGAGGATGAAGGTTATCGCGTCATGATGGCAGAGAATGCCGAGCGTGCCAGGGAATTGCAACGTCAGCGTCGCCCTGATTTGATTTTGCTAGATATTTGGATGCCCGAGCAAGATGGTATTTCTTTGTTAAAAGAATGGCGTGAAAACAATGCGCTATATGGGCCAGTTATTATGATGTCTGGGCATGGCACGATTGAAACCGCTGTTGAGGCAACCAAGCTAGGTGCTTATGACTTTATTGAAAAACCTTTGTCATTGGCCAAGATGCTGCTAACCATTGAAAACGCTTTGCGCGCTAGTCAGTTAGAGCTGGAAAACAAAGGTTTGCGCCGCCAAGTGGTTTTTTCGCATGAAATCATTGGCAATAGTCGCGCTATGCAGCAATTGCGCGAGCAAGCCGGGCGGGTCGCGCAGCATGATACTTGTGTATTGTTATACGGTGAGCCCGGTGTGGGTAAAGAAACGGTTGCCCGTTATATTCAGGCACACAGTCCCCGACGTGATGGTGCTTTTGTCAAAGCAGGGCTGGCCTTAATGGATAAGTCCGCGATGGTAAATTTGCTATTTGGGCAAGAAGATGGCGATAAAGTACAGTATGGCCTAGTCGACGAAGCCGCAGGTGGCTTTTTATATCTCTCTGAAGTGTCCGAGCTGGATAAAGAAAGCCAGAAGTTCTTATTAGCTGTTTTGCAAGACAGGCAATTTACCCGCCCGGGTGGAAAAACACGGATAGATTTTGAAGCACAGATTATTGCAACTTCAACTCACGATTTGCAGGATGATGTCGATGCTGAGCAGTTCAATGAGGAGTTATTTTATTTATTGAATGTTGTGCCTGTGCTGATTCCGCCTTTGCGGGATCATCCTGAAGATATACCCGAATTATTAAACCATTATGTTAATTTATTAACGACTCAGGATGGTTTGCCGTATCGCCATTTTACCTTGCCGACGCAAAATTTTCTGCGTAATCACCGTTGGGCAGGCAATACTTTGGAATTACGCAATTTAGTGCAACGTTTGCTGATTCTGGGCACTGATGTCGATATTACTTTGGAAGAAGCAGAAGAAGCTGTTGGTACTTCGATTCCGGTTTTTTCACATGAGATTGGACAATTACCGGAAAGTTTGTATGACCTTCCTTTACGCCAAGCTAGGGAGCAATTTGAGCATGATTACTTGGTGTATCAGCTCAAGCAAGCGGATGGCAATGTCAGCAAGCTGGCAGAACAAGTCAAAATGGAGCGTACCCATCTATACCGCAAAATGCGCTCATTAGGTGTCGACCCTAAAAAATATGGGCGTTAATTGCCGATTATCGGCATAATCCGCTTATGAAAATCATGATACTAGGCGCTGGTCAAGTAGGGAGATCAGTCGCCGAAGCGCTGGTGCACGAAGAAAACGATGTATCTATTGTGGATACCGATGCTCACGTCTTGCGGGAGATGCGGGAAAAATTAGATGTTCGTGTTGAAATTGGCCAAGCTTCCTACCCCCGTGTATTAGAGCGCGCTGGCATTAAAGATGTTGACATGCTCATTGCAGTAACCAATAGCGATGAAGTGAATATGATTGCCTGTCAGGTTGCTTTTACGCTGTATCGTACACCAACTAAAATTGCCCGCATTCGTTCCTCACACTATTTGGAACAGCCATGCCTGTTCGTACAAGAGGCTTTGCCAATCGATGTTTTAATTAGCCCTGAGCAATTGGTGACCGAACATATTTTTCGGTTGATTTCACATCCGGGGGCTTTGCAAGTCGTTAATTTTGCCGATGGTAAAGTGCAGTTGGTTGGGGTACATGCTTTGGCGGGTGGCTCATTGATTGGGCGTAAGTTTAATGACATGTATGAGCATATGCCCGGTATTAAGGCGAAAGTAGCCGCTGTGTTTCGCAAGGGTAAGGCTGTACAGCCTGATCAAGATACCGTGTTGGAGGTGGATGATGAAGTGTTCTTTATTGCCAGCCCCAAACATATTCGCGCTATTATCAGTGAATTGCGCAAACTGGATAAACCTTATAAACGTATTATTATTGCTGGTGGTGGCAATATTGGTAATCGCTTAGCGCGTTTGTTGGAAAATGCTCGTTATCAGGTCAGGATTATTGAAATAAATTCAAAGCGTGCCGCCAAGCTAGCAGAACGCCTGAATAAGACGATTGTGCTGGAAGGTGATGCGGCTGATGAATCATTGTTGTTGGAAGAAAACATTGAGCATACTGATGTTTTTGTGGCTGTAACCAATGACGATGAGGCGAATATTCTGTCCTCTATGTTGGCAAAGCGTTTGGGGGCGCGGCGAGTCATGAGTCTGATTAATCGTCTCAGTTATGCGAATCTAGTTGAAAGCAGTATTGATCTGGCTATTTCGCCGCAGTTAATTACGATTGGTGCGCTACTAACGCATGTTCGTCGCGGTGATATTGTTGCCGTGCATTCCTTGCGACGGGGTGCGGCTGAAGCGATTGAGGTGATTGCGCATGGTGACAGTAAAACTTCTCGCGTCATTGGGCGGCGTATTAGCGAGGTGAAATTGCCGCCTTCAACTACTATTGGGGCTTTGGTGCGGGGTGAAGAGCTCATTATTTTGAATGATGACATTGTTATTGAGCCAGAAGATCATGTCATTATGTTTCTGAGTGATAAGCGTTATATTCCTGCTGTCGAGAAACTATTCCAAGTGGGTCTGCACTTCTTCTAAATTTTATGCAACTCTACTTGATTCAACGTGTGATGGGTTTATTGCTGATGTTATTCAGCATTACCATGTTGCCACCCGCCGGGGTGGGTTACGTTATGGGTGACCCAGATGTCTGGCCTTTTTTGGAAAGCTTTTTATTAGTTTTAGTTGTGGGTTTTTTGCTTTGGATTCCAGTGCATAAGGCTCGTGGCGAAATGCGTCTGCGTGAAGGCTTTCTGATTGTGGTGCTGTTTTGGACAGGTTTGGGCTTGTCGGGCGCTGTTCCCTTTGTTTTGTCTGATAATTTCGAAATTTCATTAACCGATGCAGTGTTTGAGTCTATTTCTGGTTTGACAACCACAGGGGCAACCGTGATTGTGGGGCTGGACGCTATGCCACGCTCACTGGCTTTTTACCGCCAAGAGCTGCAATGGTTAGGTGGGATGGGCATTATTGTATTAGCTGTGGCGATTTTACCGATGTTAGGCATTGGCGGCATGCAGCTCTATCGTGCCGAAATGCCCGGTCCCATGAAAGATGCCAAGCTAGCGCCTCGTATTACAGAAACGGCCAAATTGCTATGGTATATCTATTTGGCACTCACTTTGTTATGTACATTGGCTTATTACTTAGCTGGCATGAGTTGGTTTGATGCGATAAGTCATAGTTTTTCTACGGTAGCGATTGGTGGTTTTTCGCCACATGACTCCAGTATGGCTTATTTTGATAGCTCCGCGATTGAAGCCATTGCGGTTGTTTTTATGCTGCTGTCTGCGGTGAATTTTGGTTTGCACTTTATGGCTTGGCGAGGACGTAGTATACGGGGGTATTTACAGGATTCTGAGTTTCGCACCTATATCTTGATGCTGACCTTATTGTCTGTCGTAGCAGTCGCCTATTTAGTATTAGGCAGTAATAAACACAGTTATATTGATGCTATGCGGCACGGTATTTTTCAGGTGGTTTCTATCGCAACAACAACGGGGTTTACGACCACTGACTACAGTGCTTGGCCAGGTTTTTTGCCAGTGTTATTGCTGTTTGCTAGCTTTGTTGGGGGATGTGCAGGCTCTACGGCGGGTGGTATGAAAGTTATTCGCTTTTTGTTGCTGTTTAAGCAGGGGATGCGTGAGGTCAATCGCCTTATTCACCCGAATGCGCGTATGACTATTAAAGTTAATCGTCAACCTTTGCCAGAAAATGTTGTCGAAGCAGTGTGGGGCTTTTTCTCCATGTATATTGCGGTATTTGTCATTTTCCTCTTGGTGCTATTGGCGCGTGGCCATGATCAGGTGACAGCTTTTGCGGCTGTGGCTGCAACGCTAAATAATTTAGGACCAGGCTTGGGCGAAGTCGCTTCCAATTTTGCCAGTATGGATACTTTTTCTAAGTGGTGGCTGTGTTTTGCTATGTTAATGGGGCGATTGGAATTGTTTACCATTTTGGTTGTGCTAACTCCAGGTTTTTGGCGACGGTGAAGCATATTTTTAATCGTGTTTGTCGCCAGCTTTGCTTTATCGCTAGAATAAAGGGCTAACGTTAATTTACAGGCTAAATGACCACCATGTCACATAACAAACCCGAGCCCGGTGTACCGCTACGCCGTGCTGATAAAGTTTCTCGTATTCCTATCAAAGTAGTTCCTAAAGATGAGCCACTAAAAAAACCCGCTTGGCTCAAGGTCAAGCTACCACCAGCCTCACAAGCTAATAAGGTACGTGGCATGTTGCGTAATAACAAGCTGTATACGGTCTGTGAAGAAGCTGCTTGCCCTAATCTACCTGAATGTTTTGGGCATGGCACAGCCACTTTTATGATTCTGGGGCAAGTCTGTACGCGACGTTGTCCTTTTTGCGAGGTGGGACATGGCCGTCCTTTGCCGGTAGATAAGCAAGAGCCAGCCCATTTGGCGGCTGCCGTACGCAATATGCACTTGAAGTATGTGGTTATTACTTCGGTAGATCGGGATGATTTGCGGGATGGTGGGGCAAAACACTTTGCTGATTGTGTGCGCGCAGTGCGTGAAGCGCAACCAGGGATTGGTGTGGAAATTCTGACGCCGGATTTTCGTGGGCGTATGGAGATTGCTTTGGCTGAATTGTCTGTAGCGCCGCCTGATGTTTTTAATCACAATATGGAAACTGTACCGCGTTTATACAAACAGGCGCGCCCAGGTGCGGATTATCAATGGTCTTTGGAGTTGATTCGTTTGTTTGGTGAACGTCACCCGGATGTGCCGAGCAAGTCAGGTCTAATGGTGGGTTTGGGGGAAACGCTGGATGAAGTTAAGGAAACCATGCGTGATTTGCGCGCCCATGGTTGCCGTATGTTGACGATAGGGCAATACCTAGCACCTTCTGATTCACACTTAGCCGTAGAGCGTTATTATTCACCTGATGAATTTGATGCTTTACGCATTTATGGTGAGTCTATTGGTTTTGATCATGTTGCGAGTGGACCTTTAGTACGCTCGTCTTATCACGCGGATCAGCAAGCCAGAGGCTTGTTCTAATTGTACTAGCCCAGCAATCAGTTGCATGGGGTGCGTTATTGTTGGGTAAATTACCAAATCATTACTAAGTAATGTCTGAGCCGGAACTTGCATAATAGCCTGATATACTGAAAAACCTTCCTTTTTGAAGCACTAGCGAGGCACTTATGAAAAAAAGTCTGTTGCTATTATTTTGCCTGCTGGGGTTTGCCCTACCGCTTTGGGCTAAACCTACGCCTGCTACTCAGCAGGACAGCAATCTGTATACCTATACCTTAAAAAATGGTATGCCACTGTTTGTCAAAACGGATCATCGCGCCCCGACTGCTGTACATATGTTATGGATGCGTGTTGGTTCGGTGGATGAGTTTAATGGGACAACGGGTGTTGCGCATGCACTGGAACACATGATGTTTAAGGGCACGCCTACGGTGCCAGCCGGTGAGTTTTCCCGCAAAGTGGCGGCTTTAGGCGGGGAGGAAAACGCTTTTACCTCACGCGATTACACCAATTATTTTCAGCAGATTCCTGCAAATCGCTTAGAGGAAGTCATGAAGCTGGAAGCTGATCGTTTTGCGAATAATGCGTGGCCTGATGGTGAGTTTGAACATGAAATCACTGTCGTGCAGGAAGAGCGTCGTATGCGTACTGATGACCAGCCCCGTGCTTTATTGTATGAGCGTTTGATGGCAACAGCTTTTATGGCTCATCCTTATCGCCGTCCTATTATTGGCTGGATGGATGATTTGGAAAATCTAACAGCAGATGATGTGCGTCATTTTTATAAAACTTGGTATACCCCGGCCAATGCTGCTTTGGTGGTCGCCGGTGATGTTAATCCTGAAGAAGTTTATCAGCTTGCTGAAAAATATTACGGCAGTTTGGAGGGTGTAGAACCACCGACACGTAAGCCACAAAATGAACCCGAACAAATGGGTGTGAAGCGCATAGTAGTCAAAGCGCCCGCTGATCAGCCTTATTTATTGATGGCTTATCGTGTACCCAAATTAAATAATTTGCTTGAGCCTAGCACTAGTGATCGTGAAGCACTGGCCTTAACAGTGCTGTCGGCTATTTTGGATGGTAATGATGGCGCACGTTTTGAGCGTAATCTTATTCAAAGTGAACAGCGTGTGGCTGATGCTGCATCAACAAGTAATGGCCTCTATGGGCGTGGGCCACAGATGTTTTATGTGGAAGGTATTCCTGCTCAAGGTCGCACGGTCGAGGACTTAGAAAAAGCTTTACATGCTGAAATTCAGCGCGTGGCTGATGATGGTGTGACAGAGGATGAGTTGCAGCGTGTTAAAAATCAGTGGATTGCATCGCAAGTTTATAATCGGGACTCCGTGTTTAATCAAGCACGGCAGCTAGGCACTTACTGGGCTTTGGGCTTACCTGAAAATGCGAATGATCGTTTAATTGAATGGCTGCGTACGGTAACGGCTGAAGAAGTACAAGCGGTTGCAAAAAAATATTTTAATGAAGACCAACTCAGCACTGCGGTATTGGATCCACAAGAGCGTAAAGCGGGTGAAGGTCGTCGAGGTATGGGCATGAACTTGGAGCTAATGCGATGAAACAATTTTTGTTGGGTGCTTGTTTGAGTTTGTTGACGATGCCGGTTTTAGCGGCGTTGAAGATTGAACATTGGCAACAAGACAGTGGTGCAAGTGTATGGCTGGCCTCTAGTATGAATATTCCTATGGTCGATGTGCATGTAGAATTTGATGCAGGTAGTCGTTTTGAGCCTGCTGACAAAACAGGCTTGGTCGACTTGTTGGCACAAGTTGCGCCTAAAGGTGTTGATGCTTGGGGCGATCAAGCGGCTATGGACGCGGCTACTTTAGGTGAAGCTTGGGCAGATTTGGGAGCTGAGTTTTTACTCAGTTCGGGGAATGATACCTTGTCATTTGATCTGCGCAGTCTGACTTATGAGGATATTTTGCCGCAATCTATTAGTTTAGCGGCTTTGCAATTGGCCGCTCCTAGTTTTGATAAGGCTGTTTTTCAGCGAGAACGTGAGCGCAGTATCGCTTTCATTGGCGAGGCAGAAACTCAGCCTAGCTATGTTGCGGATAAGCGTTTTCGGGCGGCAGTATTTAGTGATCATCCTTATGGTCGTACCAGCAGCGCTGACAGCTTGAATGCTATTACTCTGAAAGATTTACAACAGTTCTATCAACAGCATGTTAAAGCGTGCAAAGCGCGAGTGATTATGGTTGGCGCACTCAACCGTAAACAAGCCGATAAGTTAGTCAAGACCTTATTGTCTGGCATTGTTGCCAAGGATGCTGCGGAGTGTGTTAAACAGGCAGAGCCTGCTGATCCACAACCACTGGAAAGTGCGGAAACACTGCGTATTCCTTTTGATACCACACAGTCCCATATCAGTATTGGCCAACTGGGTATTAAGCGCAGTGATCCTGATTTTCTGGTGATGTTGGTCGGTAATCATATTTTGGGTGGGGGCGGTTTTGTGTCTCGCCTAACGGAAAATGTGCGTGAAAAGCGCGGTCTGTCATATAGCGTCTATAGCTACTTTGCGCCTCGTCAGAATGTTGGTGAGTTTGTGGTGGGTTTACAAACCAAAAATGATCAGGCAGAAGAAGCGAATAGTGTCGCTATGGAAGTCTTGCGTAAATTTGTTGAGGAAGGCCCGACCGAGGACGAGTTGCAGGCCGCCAAGGATAACTTGATTGGTGGCTTTGCTTTACGCATTGATAGCAATCGCAAGCTTTTGGATAACATTGCCAATATAGCACGCAATGATTTGCCTTTGGACTACCTAGAAACTTGGACGGATAAGGTAGACAAAATTACAGTGGACGATATTCGGCGTGCATTTAAAGACAAAATCCATCCCGATAAAATGGTGAACCTGATTTTAGGAGGAAAGTCACAAACGCCTTAAGGGTAAATAAAATCATGAATCGCCTTGAATTTATTCGTGCTCGTCGTTTTGTCATACAGTTGGGTAAAACAATGCACGAGTATGGCACACCCTCCCATCGCTTAGAACATATTTTGATTGAAACCACGCATTTGCTAGGCTTGCGTGGTTCTTTTTTAGTGACACCGACCAGCATGAGTTTCATTTTCTGGGAACAAGGCTCGGATGATGAATATACGCACATTGCGCGCGTTAATCCGAATGGTCTGGATTTGAACCGTCTGGCGCGTACACATGAGCTGGTAGAAGATGTTTTGGCAGGGCGAGCGACCTTGGATGAAGGCTTGGAGCGGATTACCCAGATTCGTATATTGGATGATCCTTATCCACGCTGGTTAGAATTTTTGGCTTGGGGTGGAACTTCTGCTTGTTTTGCGGTGCTGTGCCATGCTGGGTTGTACGATATTTTGGCTTCTTTGTTGGCAGGGTGGCTGGCCTTTGGATTAGCGCAGTTAACCAAGCGTTATACACGTTTTGAGGAAATGTTAGAGCCTTTGGTGGCTTTATTGATTGCTTTTGTAGGCAGTGGTGTTGCCGCAATGGGGATACCATTAGATGTACCGATTGTGGTGTTGTCCGGCATTATTGTCTTCATTCCGGGTTTGTCGTTGACGATGGGCTTACGTGAATTGGCCGCACGTCATTTAAGTTCAGGAACAGCACGGATTATGGATGCCAGTATGATGCTGTTTCGCTTGTACTTCGGTACAGCCTTTGGTTTGGCCTTGGGTGATTTATTATGGGGTTTAGTGGAGTACAATAATACAGCTTTTTTGTCTCATGCTTCCGCGCAATACTTGGCTGTCATGGGCTTGAGTATTTCTTTATTGATTATTTTTAAGATTAGTCACCGTGACGCGGTGTGGGGCTTGTTGGCAGGTATTATTGCTTATGCGGGGTCATTATTGGGTAATAGTTTGTTTAGGCATGATTTGGGTGGTTTTGCGGGTGCAATGATTCTGGGTTTATATGCCAATACCTATGCGCAAAAGCGTAATACACCCACGCATATTGTATTGTTGCCGGGCATTGTTTTACTAGTTCCGGGTAGTAAAGTGTATGTCGGCTTGAGTACCATGATGACGGGTGAAACGGTTTTGGTCGATGCTGCTAGTGCTTCACAAGTGTTTATGAGCTTTATGTCTATTGTGGCGGGACTGGTGTTTGCCAATGTGATCTTGCCCCCTAAACAGCGTTTGTGAACGGTTTTTAGTATGATTTTAAATAAGGCTTGTTGTGAATGGACGTGTGCTTGTCGTTCTGGATTGTAAAAACCCTGACCTGACATCCCCCGAAAATCGGTAACTGTCAGATTAGGTCTGGAGTTTTACATAAACAGATTCCTAGACTGAAGCAGACAATACGAGCTTAGTTAGTAATCGCAGCGACAGGTAAGTATTTGCTCAACTGTGTGCGAGCGCTTGGATCTTCGACTTTTTGCACCCACTCATGCGCTTTTTTATCTTCACCTAGAATCAATGCACCTGAAGCTAGGCTGGTATAAGCCTGCGAGCGTAATAACAAGTCACCTTCAGCCGCCACTTTGGCTAAAATAGCCTCGGCCTCGCTTTGTAACAATTTAGCGCCTTTGGAATAGCCGTACTGCTTATGATCCTGCATCATCTGCAACAATAAATCGTATTGCTGTGATATATCAAATACAGGTATTGAGTCAACTTGAGTCTCTGTGAGTTTCTTCGCCGCTCTTTGCAGGGTTTCCTGACTCTTTTCTGTTTCATCAAACAAGCCTTGCGCAATAGCTAAACTATTAAGCACCAAAATACTATGCGAACCGGTGGGTGCTTTTTCAGTTAAAGCATCCAATGCGCGTAAAATCTCTTTCTTAGCTGCACCACCAGCTTCTCTGTGATTAACTTGCGCGACCCGTAACATCAATAAAGAGCCTGCATAAACATCCTGACACTCATCTGCAAACACTAAACTTAACTCTGGCATACCCAAGCCAAGTAATCGCTCCAAACGTGCCTGTTTTTCTTGATAGCCTGCTAGATCAATTTGCTCGAATTTTTGTGCTGCAACAGGCGTTTGTAAGCTAAGCTTTAATAACTCTAATTCACTCGGTAATAAACGCTGTGGTGCAGCAAATGCTGTACTGGCTCTGCCCTGCGCACCTCGACTGGCTTGATCAGAAGCATCTAAACCAGCAGTGCTGGCTATATCGCCTGTAAAGTTTTCGCCAAACTGTGTTAAATCCGTTGCGCCAACGGGTAGCTGCTGCTGTGCGCCATAGTTTTCTAAATCAGGAGCAGCGACTACAGGTCTATCGGCGGGATTACTAATACCTGAAACAGTAATTCCGCCACTAGGAGGCTGAATGCTAATATTAATGCCTTTTTTCTCTTGAGGTATTTCTTCCGGTGCAGCAAGTGCATCTGTAGCAGAGGACTCTGCCTCAGAGCTCATAAGACCCAAGTGTTTCATTCCAAAAAATGTACCACCACCTAAAGCTAATACAACAGCTATCGCTCCAAGCAAAACAACAGGAGAGGTTTTCTTCTCTTCAATACCTAGTTGTTGACGAGCTTCCTGCCGCAACTTTTCCTGTTCAGCATAACGCGCTCTGTCCAAGGCATCCCGCAAAGCTTTAGTCTGGGTTTGCTCCAGCTTTTGCCGTTCTTGTTCCAGAATTTTTACTTTTTCTTGGTATTTTTCAAATTTTTCCGCAACAACACCACAATTTTGACAAACATTGGGTTCATTTTTTTTAGCCTTGGGCTGTACATGCTGACAGGCAGGACAAGTATGCTGCTCAACAGCATCATTGCTGGATTCAGTTTCCTTGGCTACCAAAGCAAGTGCTGCTTGTAATTCTGTGGCTACATTCAACTTGCCAAAATGTGCCTGATAGACTTTGCCTTCGGCTTCGGTTAAATTTTCCATCACCACACTTTTCGAACCATTGGACAGTAAGGCATCAGATAATTTGAATTCAAGATGTGGGTCATTTTCACATCCCATAATTTTCATCAGAGCCTGTACCAGCTTGTCTATCGGCAAATCCGAATAATAGCTAGTAATCGCAAGATCAAAACGCGATTCTGACATTGTAGAGCTACCTTTATTTTTATAATACCATTTCCAATAATTTATGACCCTTCATATATGTGCCCATTTCCGATGGCATATCCGTGAGACCAACTGTGAATCATTGGCAAATTGATTCC